>JAIPDC010000222.1 GCA_021737865.1 Rhodoferax sp. | reverse complement strand
AAAAAGGCTTTGGCGCTGGGCTTGAAGCCCATCCTGGTCGTGAACAAGGTAGACAAGCCCGGTGCACGACCTGACTGGGTCGTGAACGCCGCATTTGACTTGTTCGACAAGCTCGGTGCCACAGACGAACAGCTGGATTTTCCGGTGGTCTATGCGTCTGGCATCAACGGCTGGTCCTCGATGGAGGAGGGCGGACAGGGTGAGCAGTGGGGCCCCGATATGTCAGCTCTGTTCAACACCATTCTGAAACATGTGCCGCACCAGGAGGGTGACCCCAACGCTCCCTTGCAGCTGCAAATTTCTGCACTCGACTTTTCAACCTTTGTTGGCCGCATTGGTGTCGGCCGCATCAGCCAGGGCACGATCCGGCCCATGATGGACGTTGTGGTCATGGAAGGACCGGACGGCAAGCCGATCAAAGGCCGTGTTAACCAGGTCTTGACCTTCGAGGGTCTGGAGCGCATGCAGACGACTGAAGCGGGTCCCGGTGAAATCGTATTGATTAACGGCTTGACTGATATCGGCATTGGCGTGACCATTACCGACCCCGTTAACCCGATGCCGTTGCCCATGCTCAAGGTCGACGAGCCGACCCTGACGATGAATTTCTGCGTGAACACCAGCCCGCTGGCCGGACGCGAAGGCAAGTACGTCACCAGTCGGCAGATTTGGGATCGGCTGCAAAAAGAGCTGCAGCACAACGTGGCCTTGCGCGTCAAGGAAACCGACGAAGAAGGTATCTTCGAAGTCATGGGTCGCGGTGAACTGCACCTGACCATTCTGCTGGAAAACATGCGCCGTGAAGGTTTCGAGATGGCCGTGAGCAAGCCGCGCGTCGTGTTCAAAGACGTCAATGGCGAAAAGCACGAGCCCATCGAAATGGTCACCGCCGACATCGAAGAGCAGCACCAGGGCGGTGTGATGCAGGCTTTGGGCGAGCGCAAGGGTGACCTAGTCAATATGGAGCCGGATGGCCGTGGCCGTGTGCGTCTGGAATACCGCATCCCCGCTCGGGGACTGATCGGCTTCACCAACGAGTTCATGAACCTGACGCGTGGCTCGGGTCTGATCTCCAATATTTTCGACAGCTATGAGCCGCACAAGGGCGAAATTGGCGGTCGCAAAAACGGCGTGCTTATTTCTATGGATGCGGGTGAAATTTTCACCTACGCGCTGGGCAAGCTTGACGACCGGGGTCGTATGTTCGTGCGCGCCAACGATCCGGTGTATGAAGGCATGATTGTGGGCATCCACAGCCGTGACAACGATTTGGTGGTCAATGCAACCCGCACCAAGCAGTTGACCAACTTCCGTGTGTCAGGCAAGGAAGACGTGATCAAGATCACGCCCCCGATTGAACTAACCTTGGAATACGGCGTCGAGTTCATCGAGGACGACGAACTGGTTGAGATCACACCCAAATCGGTGCGACTGCGCAAGCGCCACCTGACCGAAAGCGAACGCAAGCGCGCTGGCCGCTAATGGCTGAAGCCCCCCACGGGGGTCGTGCCTTGCCTGGGATGGCCCGGCGCTGCGGTTGCCGCTTCAAGTGATATGAATCTCACACACAACCGTGCGGTGGGGCTGATGGTGGTAGTGGCACTGATGTGGTCTACCGCCGGCGTGGTGACTCGCCACCTGGACGCCGCTCGCAGCTTTGAGGTGACATTCTGGCGGGCTGCGTTCACGGCGCTTTCCCTGCTGGTCATACTGCCGGTCTTGCGGGGCGCACGCGTCTTTGCCGACATTCGGCATGCCGGCACCGCATTCTGGGTCTCAGGCATTTGCTGGAGCATCATGTTCACGGCCTACATGGTGGCGCTCACGCTGACCAGTGTGGCCAACGTGCTGGTCACCATGTCGCTGGGCCCATTGATGACAGCCCTGATCGCGCGTGTGTTTATCGGGCATCGCATTCCGCTGCGGACCTGGGTGGCCATCCTCGTTGCAGGTGCCGGCATTGCCTACATGTATGGCGGGCAGATTGCCGGGGGTCAACTGGTGGGAACACTGGTGGCACTGGGTGTGCCGATCGCTGGCGCCACCAATTGGACCGTCACCCAGAACGCCCACGCGCAGGGCCAGGATGTTGACCTGGTACCCGCTGTGTTCGTGGGTGCCGTCATCAGCTGCCTGGTCACCTTGCCGCTGGCCTATCCCTTTCAGGCAACCGTGCACGACCTGGGGCTGCTGGCCTATCTGGGTGTGTTCCAGTTGGCCATTCCCTGCGTGTTGTCGGTTCTGTGTGCCCGTGTCCTCAAGGCGCCTGAGTTGTCGCTGCTGGCACTGCTGGAGGTCTTGTTCGGCATCGGTCTGGCCTGGTTGGGGGCGGGCGAGGCGCCCGGGCCCACCGTGTTGATCGGTGGCACACTGGTTATTACAGCCCTGGTCACCAACGAGCTAATGGGCTGGAAACAAAGGAGTTTGCAAGCATGACCCCAGAAATCACAGAGGTGCAAACCGCGGTGTCCGGCGGCGTAGGCCTCATCACCTTGAATCGTCCCAAGGCCCTCAATGCCTTGTCCCTGCCCATGGTGCTAGCGTTGCTTGCCACGTTGCAGGCCTGGCGGGATGATCCCGGCGTCCTGGCTGTTGCCATTCGCGGCAGCAATAAGGTCGGGCGACCCGGAACCCCTGAGGCCTTATTCGGAGGGTTTTGTGCAGGCGGCGACATTCGATTCTTTCACCAGGCGGCCCTGGCGGGTGATCCGGCGCTGGATGACTTTTTCACCGAGGAATACACACTCAACCACCTGATCCACAACTACCCCAAGCCCTACATCGCCTTCATGGACGGAATCGTCATGGGCGGCGGCATGGGTATCAGCCAGGGTGCGAGTCTGCGCCTCGTGACTGAGCGCACCAAGATGGCGATGCCGGAGACCGGCATTGGCTTGTTTCCCGATGTCGGTGGCGGGTATTTCCTGAGCCGCTGCCCCGGCCACGTGGGTGAGTACCTCGCGCTGACCGGTGACACCATTGGCGGGGACCAGGCCGTGGCCTGGGGGCTGGCCGATGTGTGCGTGCCATCCGAGGTGTTGCCGGCCTTGTGGGCGAGCCTGCAAACGCTGGGTTCGATGGAGAATCTGGAGCAATGGATTGCTACCAATGTGATAGCGGCTCACGCAGATACAACGGGGCAAAATGACCTATTTTATATAAAAAACTATGCTGCGTTCGGGCTTGGAAGTATCGCCTCCATCGTTGCCGCACTGGAAGCCTCTGGCACCAAGCCGGCACGCGCCATGGCGGCTACGCTGCGCCATCGCAGCCCGTTGATGTTGCATGTGGTTCTGCAGCAGATTCGCCGCGCCCGCAGCATGACGCTGGCCGATGACTTGCGGATGGAACGCGATCTGGTGCAGCACTGTTTTTACACCGCCCACCTGGAGCGCAGCGGGCACGCCAGCGAGACCGTCGAGGGCATTCGCGCCCTGGCCATTGACAAGGACTACAAACCCGTCTGGAACCCGGCGCGCATTGCAGATGTGACACCGGACATGGTCGCGCCGTTCTTTGTCAGCCCGTGGCCAGGCGGAACCCATCCACTCAAAGATTTGGCATAAGTAAAGTCTAGGAAGAGGCTGGGCGCCAGAGCGTTTTGCGCAGGTCAAGGAGGAGCCCGCACAGCGGGCGGGGGACACGGAGCAAAACGCTCTGGTGCCCAGCCTCTAGCCTTTAGCGGCTTTTGCTTTTCATGGCGCGCTCAACCTCGCGTTTGCCTTCCCGGTCCTTGATGGTGTCACGCTTGTCATGCTCGGCCTTGCCCTTGGCCAGGGCAATTTCACATTTGACCTTGCCGTCCTTCCAGTGCAGGTTGATGGGCACCAGGGTGTAGCCTTTTTGCTCGACCTTGGTTATGAGCCGTTGGATCTGCTCTTTGTGCATCAACAGTTTTTTGGTCCGCACGTTGTCCGGATTCACGTGGGTGGAAGCGGTGTGCAGTGGGTTAATCTGCAAGCCGATGATGAACAGTTCGCCGCCACGGATCACCACGTAGCCGTCAGTGAGTTGGACCTTGCCTTCACGCAGCGACTTGACCTCCCAGCCTTCCAGCACCAGACCAGCCTCGAAACGCTCTTCGAAGAAATAGTTGTACGCAGCTTTTTTGTTGTCGGCGATTCGGGTGTTGATTGCAGGTTTCTTGGCCATGGGACTCAGATGGGGATGACAGACAGTAAAAGTAGAGATGCTTCAGGGCTTGTCTACAATCCCGCGCAGACCCCCATTCTATGAAAACCGTACACAAGTCCGTTTTGATCTGGTATAGCCCTCGGGAGATGTATGTACTGGTGACCGATGTCAACCAGTATGCACAATTTCTGCCGTGGTGCGAGCATGCGCGGGTCATCGAGGAACACGACAACGGGATGATTGCCGAAATGGGCATCGCATTTGGCGGAGTGCGCCAGACATTCAGCACGCGCAATGTGCACATTCCGGATAGTCAGGTCCACATGCAACTGCTTGATGGGCCATTTTCCCAATTGGAAGGCCAATGGAATTTCGTTCCGCTCGGGGATGGTTCTCAACGCGCCTGCAAGGTCGAGCTGACCCTCAACTACGGATTTGACCGGTCCACCCTGAGCAAATTGGTGAGCCCGGTTTTCGACAAGATTGCAAGCAGTATGGTGGACGCGTTTGTCAAGCGCGCGCAGCAGGTGTATGGAGACTGACATGGCGATCTCGATCGTCATTGCTTTTTCACCCCGTCCGCGTGAAGTTGTCGAAATACCATTCACAGTAAAGCAAGGCTGCACCATCGCGCAAGTGCTCCAGTCTGCGGATTTTCTTGCCGAAACCATGGCAGATGGCATTGAAGTGGCTGGGTTCGGCGTTTGGGGCCGAAAAGCCGGGCCCTCACATATATTGAAGGATCAAGACCGCCTGGAAATTTACCGTGCACTCACAGTCGACCCCAAGGTCGCACGGCGCGAGCGCTTTGCAAAGCAGGGGGCCAAGAAATCTGCTGGCCTGTTTGCCACCCGACGAATCGGGGCCAAAGCCGGCTATTGATATGTCGTCGGTGTCCGAGAATGCGGACTATCTGCAGTCACTGGCGATGATGCCCTGAATGCGACCAATCTCCTGCGCACGGCTGGCATCATCCATGATTTCCCGCTCGCCCGATGCAGTGGTTCGTCCGATTCGCGCACCGGACTCAAGGGTCACCTTGGCTTGCTTGGCGCGCGCGCAGTTTTCAATTCGCGCCTTGACCAGTCGCTCTTCGTCGGCCTTGCGCTTCGCCAACTCAGCATCCAGGGCTTGTTTCTTTTTGGCCTCCAGCTCCTTGTCTAGCCCTGTTGACTTGACCACAGGTGGCGACTGCGCCTCCGATCCAGATAGACCTTCGGTGGCGACGTCTGTTGCCGGGATAACGGTTGGGATCCGCCCACCCGGGCGCTTCAGAATATTCTTGTCCAAGACGTCAGATGGCGGTGCGCGGTCACTGAACACTTTACGCCCGTCCTTGTCGATCCATTGCCACTGCGCAGTTGCTGAAAAGCAAAGCCCTGCCAAAGCGGCCATCAGGAGTGTTTGAATCAGTTTCATAGTGAAAGTGTAGCGCCCAAGGTCTCTTCTGAGAAGTAACGACCACAAAGCCTGGCATTTTTTGCCGGGGTTAATCAAGGCATGGCGCGTGGGGGATCTGATGCCACGGGTACAATTTCGACATTTGGAGCTTTGAAATGCGCCTCCTCGGCAAAGCGCTCACCTTCGACGATGTGTTGTTGGTACCTGCGTACTCCCAAGTCCTGCCAAAGGACACCTCCCTCGCCACCCGTTTCTCGCGCAATATTGAACTCAACCTGCCCCTGGTGTCGGCCGCCATGGATACGGTGACTGAGGCGCGCCTGGCCATTGCCATTGCGCAGGAGGGTGGCATTGGCATCGTGCACAAGAACCTCACCGCTGCCGAGCAAGCCGCTCAAGTTGCGAAGGTCAAGCGATATGAATCCGGTGTGCTGCGCGATCCGGTGGTGATTACCCCTTCGCACACCGTTCGGCAGGTCATGAACCTGTCAGAACAACTGGGCGTTTCCGGATTTCCGGTTTGCGATGGTGGCAAGGTTGTGGGTATCGTGACCGGGCGGGACCTGCGCTTTGAGACCCGGTACGATCTGCCGGTAAGCCAGATCATGACACCCCAGGACAAGCTGGTCACGGTGCCGGACGGCACGACCATCAGCCAGGCCAAGGTGTTGCTCAACCAGTACAAGATTGAACGTCTGCTGGTGGTCAATGATGCATTCGAGCTCAAAGGGTTGATCACGGTTAAGGACATCACCAAGCAAACCAGCTTTCCCAATGCCGCACGCGATGCTCAGGGCAAGTTGCGCGTAGGCGCCGCTGTCGGAGTGGGCGAGGGCACTGAGGAGCGCGTCGAGGCGTTAGTGCGTGCCGGAGTCGACGCTATCGTGGTTGATACAGCGCACGGACATAGCCATGGTGTGATCGAGCGAGTCCGCTGGGTCAAGAAGAATTACCCCCATATTGACGTGATTGGCGGCAACATTGCCACTGGCGCAGCTGCCCTGGCTTTGGCCGAAGCCGGTGCCGATGCAGTCAAGGTTGGCATTGGCCCCGGGTCGATTTGCACCACCCGCATCGTGGCCGGTGTGGGCGTGCCACAGATCATGGCGATTGACAGCGTGGCCTCGGCGCTGAAGGGTTCGGGCATCCCGTTGATCGCGGACG
>JAIPDC010000221.1 GCA_021737865.1 Rhodoferax sp. | reverse complement strand
TCCCAAAGACGCCAGTTTGAGGCGCACATCATGAACCCGATCTGCGGGAACCAAAATCGCTCCGCCACCCTCGGAGTGCTTGTAGGGCACATTCAACGTCGCCAACTGCGCAATGACAGCACCACCATCCTTGTCAGCCAGATTGGTATACAAAATGCGCCATTCCGCCTGCCGGCCCATGACCAGCCCAACAATGCCAATGGCGACCAACAACACCACGCCCAGAGCCAACCGCAACCGCTGACCTTGCTCCAGGCCGGCAAGTCGCTGCGAGATGGTGGGATTAACAGGGATAGTGGCAACTGCAGACATTTTGTTTTCCGGTGCTATAGGACGCGATTCGCCTTAAGAGTGGGATTGATTATTCGACCCACCCCCGAAAACATTAGGGTAATAAGCACCCGATTTACCCGCCAATTCAAAATAATGGCCCAAGCAGGCGGGTACTAGGATTGCAGCACACCAAACAACGAGGGATTTCCCCCATGGACCTCAAGCTTTCTCCCGTATCCATGCCAACGACCATACGCCCAAGCGCTGGTGTGCGCCCTGGCGCGTCGGCGCCTGCGCAAGGTGTGGGCGGTGGCTTTTCGGGCGCGCTGAAAACAGCCCTGAATTCGGTCAGCGCATCGCAAACTGAAGCCACGCGCTTGCAGCAGGAAGTGCAGATGGAAAACCCCAAGGTCAGCCTAGAGGAGACCATGGTCGCCATTCAGAAAGCGCAAATCGGGTTTCAGGCCAGCTTGCACGTCAGAAACCGCATGGTTCAGGCTTACACTGATATTATGAATATGCAGGTGTAGTCTAGCCCAAGATACAGGTAGGTCGTCGACCAGATATTTATAGACAAATTAACCTCCAGCCCCCGTAGAATATGCACAGGCAGCTATCAACTCAATAGCATACTCCACGACATGAAAGTATATTTTCAATGAAGGCAGTCATTCTTGCGGGTGGTTTGGGGACCCGGATTTCGGAGGAAACCCACCTCAAGCCCAAGCCCATGATCGAGATTGGCGGCAAACCCATTCTCTGGCACATCCTCAAGATGTACTCAGCCCATGGCGTCAACGATTTTGTCATTTGCTGCGGCTACAAAGGGTATGTAATCAAGGAGTATTTTGCCAACTACTTCCTCCACATGTCGGACGTAACCTTTGACATGCAAAACAACGCGATGCAGGTACACCTGCGCCATGCGGAACCCTGGAAAGTGACTTTGGTAGACACCGGGGAAGACACGCTCACTGGCGGACGCCTGAAGCGCGTGCAAGATTACGTACAAGACGAAGACGCGTTTTGCTTCACCTATGGAGACGGTGTGTCCGATGTAGACATTGGCAAAGCCATCGCATTCCATCACGCGCATGGCAAATGGGCTACGGTCACGGCAGTGCAACCTCCCGGTCGCTACGGTGCCTTGCAAATGCGCGGCACCCAGGTGACGGGTTTTACCGAGAAGCCGCGTGGCGATGGGGGCCTGATCAATGGCGGCTTTTTTGTTCTGTCCCCTCGATGTATTGACCTCATTGCAGACGACATGACTGGCTGGGAAGGTGGCCCCATCAATCAACTGGCAGCGCAGGGTCAGCTCATGGCCTTTGAACACCAAGGCTTCTGGCAACCAATGGACACGCTTCGCGAAAAGACCATGCTCGAAGACCTTTGGTCAACCGGCAAGGCACCCTGGAAAGTGTGGGCGTGATGCTTTCGCACCTGCCAAGACCCTCATTCTGGCAAGGCAAACGCGTTCTTCTCACCGGGCACACGGGATTCAAAGGCGCGTGGTTGGCACTGTGGCTGGAAAAATTGGGGGCAAAGATAACCGGCATCAGCCTGCCACCAACAACGCAGCCCAACCTGTTTACGCTGGCCGGTACAAAGGGTGTGGACTGCTATTTTTGCGATATCCGTGACGCAACAGCGCTCGCAGGTTTAGTCCATCAAGCACGGCCCCAGATCGTTTTTCACCTCGCTGCCCAAGCGCTGGTACGTGAGAGCTACCGCAACCCGTTAGACACTTGGTGCAGCAATGTCATGGGCACCGCCCATTTGCTGGATGCATTGCGTGGCCAGCCTGACGTAAAAGCCGCCGTCATGGTCACGACCGACAAGGTCTACCGCAATCAAGAATGGCCATGGCCCTACCGCGAAGACGATGCGCTGGGCGGTCACGACCCCTACAGTGCCAGCAAAGCCGCTTGCGAACTGGTCATTGCCAGTTACCGCGCTGCTTTTTTGTCTGCCCAGGGCGTGTCGGTGGCTAGTGCACGCGCGGGCAATGTGATTGGCGGGGGCGACTGGTCTGCGGACCGCCTGATTCCAGACGCAGTCCGTGCATGGCAGACCGGGCAAACGCTGTCGGTGCGTCGCCCGGAGGCCGTGCGCCCCTGGCAGCATGTCCTGGAACCGCTGGCCGGCTATTTGCGCCTAGCGGAACAGCTTTGGTATTCGCCATCGGTCGCCGGTGCCTTTAATTTTGGACCACATACCCAGGAAGCGGCTACGGTTCGAACCGTGATTGAGCTCGCTCGTGCAGCATTTAGCCAAGGCGACGTGCAGTACGGCGACGGTAGTGAAGGGCCCCATGAGGCCGGTTGGTTGGCGCTGGAAATTGCGAAGGCACGCAAAGTACTTGGGGTTCAGCCGCGATGGACTTTGCCCGAGGCCGTGCAGCGCACGCTGCGCTGGTATGGCGCGCAGCAGCAAGGTGCGAATGCGCGCAGCCTGTGCCTGGAAGACGTTGCCGCATACGAGGCAGCCGCGTGAGTAGGTTCGCTGTGCAAAACCTCCCGCTGACAGGGCTCAAACGCGTCACACGTCAACGTCTGGTTGACAGCCGAGGCGCACTCACCCGCATGTTCTGCGCGGAGGAGTTGGCAAACGCCGGTTGGCGAAAACCCATCGCCCAGATCAACCACACGCACACCGCTCGACAGGGAACGGTTCGGGGCCTGCATTACCAGATTTTCCCCCATACGGAAATGAAACTGGTGAGCTGCCTGCGCGGTGAAGTTTGGGACCTTGCGGTCGACATGCGTGCCGGCTCCTCAACCTTTTTGCAGTGGCATGCTGAACACCTGACCGCCGACAACGGCTGCGCGCTGTTGATACCAGAAGGCTTCGCACATGGCTTTCAAACCTTGACCGACGATGTCGAACTTCTTTACTGCCATTCGTCTGCCTATGCGTCAACTGCTGAGCGTGGCATTCACCCACAGGATGCGGCCATGAACATTGCCTGGCCTCTCCCCATTACTGAGTTGTCACCTAGGGTCGCCACGCATCCCAAACTTGACGTGCACTTCCAAGGGCTCGATCCATGAACTGTCGACACTGTGGCGAATCGCTGACGCATACCTTTCTGGACCTGGGTCATGCCCCGCCGTCCAACGCTTACCTGAGTGCAACCGATCTGAGCCGCCCGGAAACTTACTACCCGCTCAAGATCATGGTCTGTGAGCACTGCTGGCTAGTGCAAACCGAAGACTACGCAAAGGCAGATGCCCTATTCAACTCCGAATACGCCTATTTTTCCAGCACATCCAGCGGCTGGCTAGCGCATGCCGCCCGCTATGCAGCGCAGGTGACAGGGCAGTTCGCCCTCGGGCCGAATTCACTGGTAATAGAAGTGGCGTCCAACGATGGCTATCTGTTGAAGAACTTTTTAGCCAACGGCATTCCCTGCCTGGGGATTGAACCCACCGCTAGCACCGCGCAGGCGGCGGAGCAACTTGGAATTCCAGTAATACGTGAGTTCTTTGGCGAGACGCTGGGGCAGCAACTAGCAGCCCATGGACAGCAGGCGGATCTGATAGTGGGGAACAACGTCTTTGCCCATGTGCCCGACATCAATGACTTCACCCGTGGCTTGAAGGCAACACTCAAGCAAGATGGGGTGATTACCCTGGAATTTCCACACTTGATGCGGTTGCTAGAGTTTGCACAATTCGACACGGTCTACCACGAACACTTCTCCTACCTCTCTCTGTACACGGTGAATCGCATCTTTGCAGCCGCTGGCCTGCGTATCTGGCATGTGGAGGAGCTAACCAGCCACGGCGGCAGCCTGCGCGTTTATGGATGCCATGCCGGAGCCAGCCGCGCAAACCAGCCGACCGTGGCAGCGCTGCTGATGGAAGAGGCGCATCGCGGCCTTCAGGCCCTGAACACATACCGAGATTTTCAGGAGCGATGCAACGTACTCAAAAATGCGCTGCTGACCTTCCTGATCGAACAAAAACGCATGGGAAAAACCGTGGCGGCCTACGGAGCAGCGGCGAAGGGCAATACGCTGCTCAACTATGCCGGAATTAAGCCCGACTTGCTGCCTTTTGTCTGTGATGCAGCAACCGCCAAGCAAGGGAAATTCATGCCAGGTAGCCACATACCAATCTTGCCGCCACATGTGATGGCTAAACACAGGCCCGACTTTGTTCTGATTCTTCCCTGGAACATTGCTTCCGAAGTTCGCCAACAAAATGCATCTCTGGCAGAGCAAGGCAGTCGCTTTGTCACGGCAGTGCCGCATCTGGAGGTGATATGAGCTCGCGTATCGCATACACCAAGCCATCGATCACCGAACTGGAAATCCGTTACGCGACAGACGCTGCAACAAAGGGTTGGGGCGACCATTGTTACGATTACATCCATCGTTTCGAGGCCACCTTTAAAGAACATCTGGGTGTGATGTACGCTATGGCAACTTCCAGCTGCACTGGCGCACTGCACATGGGCATGGCCGCGCTGGGAATCGGGCCGGGCGACGAAGTTATTTTGGCCGATACCAACTGGATTGCCACGGCATCCCCCATCGTGCATTTGGGGGCGACTCCTATTTTTGTGGATATCCTGCCCGACACTTGGTGCTTGGATCCGGCCCAGGTAGAGGCCGCTGTAACACCCCGGACTAAAGCCATTGTGGCTGTGCACCTATACGGCAATCTGTGTGATATGGATCGCCTGCTGGACATCGGCGCACGCCACGGAATACCCGTCATTGAAGATGCGGCTGAAGCCATTGGATCGGTCTACCGGGGCCAGCATGCAGGAAGCATGGGAACCTTCGGTGCTTTTTCATTTCATGGCACCAAGACGCTTACAACCGGCGAGGGCGGCATGTTTGTTACCAATGATTCCGCGCTTTTCGAGCGCGTGCTAACCCTCAGTAACCATGGCCGTGCGCGCGGCCAAACTAAACAATTCTGGCCGGACATGGTAGGCTACAAATACAAGATGTCTAACATTCAGGCCGCCATTGGCTGTGGGCAAATGGAGCGTATAGACGAATTGATAAACCGCAAGCGGGCCATTTTACGCACCTACAAACAGCGGTTCCAGGGCGTTTCGGCTATCCAAATGAATCCTGAGTCCGAGCACGCAGTGAATGGTGCCTGGATGCCGACCCTGGTATTTTCACCGAACTCTGGAATTACGCGAGAAAAGATGCAAGCCGCTTTTGCACGCGAAAATGTCGATGCCCGCGTCTTCTTCTGGCCGCTATCCAGCATACCTATGTTCCAGCCGGTGCCAGCCAATATACATGCCTGGTCCATCCCAGGGCGTGCCATCAACCTGCCCAGCTACCACGACATATGTGCAGAGGATATTGATCGCGTCGTGAAAGTAGTTGAGGGACTTTTGCCCTGAGCAGTTGTCTGCGGTCAAAGCACCCAAACAACCCAATGCACAATAAATTCGAGTCCTTCGCCGGCGTTCTGGAATGCTTTGGTGCCAACAACTTGCTGTTGGACGATACGGGGCTGACTATGCGTTACGCCGATGTTTTACAACTAGCGCAGGGACGGCATTTTCAGGAAACGCGTCGTGCGCTGGTATTTTGTCTGATCAACAACGATATCGGCGGCGTGGCCGGCTATCTGGCGCTATTAGCGGCCCAAGCTATTCCTATGATGTTCAGCCCGACACTGCATGAATCCAATGTGCAGCAACTCGTGGATGCGTACCGCCCGGATTATATCTGGCTGCCTCGATCCTGTCTCGGAGAATGGGCCCATGGCACCGTGCTGGACCAGTGCCAGGGCTACTACTTGATCGCACTGCCGGGCTCAAAGCAACCATTGCACCCATCTCTGGCACTCCTGCTAAGTACATCGGGCAGCACAGGTAGCAGCAAATATGTCCGGCTGTCCACGCAAAATCTGCTAGCCAATGCCGAATCTATCGCCAGCTATCTGGCCTTGACATCGAATGAATTGCCCATCACTACATTGCCACCCAGCTATTCTTATGGGCTGTCAGTCATTCATAGCCATATGGTGGTGGGCGCCTCCATAGCCATCACCGCAAAAACATTTTTTGACCGCGCTTTCTGGGATTTTTTCCGAGGGGTGCAGATCACCAGCTTGGCAGGTGTACCCTATCACTACGACATGCTGAAAAAGCTGCGTTTCACCAAAATGTCCTTGCCTAGCCTGCTAACCTTGACGCAAGCCGGCGGCCGGATGGAACCAGAGATGACGCATTTCTACGCTGACCATTGCGCAAAAAACGGCATGCGGTTTTTCACCATGTACGGGCAAACCGAAGCCGCGCCCCGAATGTCCTACGTCCCCGCTGAACAAGCGCATGCCAAAGCGGGCAGTGTGGGGGTGGCAATCCCCGGCGGCTCTTTTGAACTGCGCGACGAGCGCGGCCACGTTGTCACCAATACGGGAGTGGCAGGCGAACTCGTTTATC
>JAIPDC010000220.1 GCA_021737865.1 Rhodoferax sp. | reverse complement strand
ACATTTCATGCGCCGGCTCATCCTGACTTCGATTTCACCAGGCTTTACCAAGGCGTGCGCGACAAGGGATTTATCCTCTATCCTGGAAAGCTTACCCAGATCGAAACCTTTCGCGTGGGATGCATTGGCGCCATCGGCGAGAACGAGATTTCGCGTGCCGTCCAGGCGATTGCCCAAACCCTCAGCGATCAAGGAATTCTTTCCTAACTCCCGTCTTTCTCAGAAACCATCATGACATCTGAACCAACAAGCAAACAACATGCACTCGACGCATTGACTGCCATTTACGATGTGCGAGCGACCGGCCAATATGGCCTTACGCTCATCAACCAACTCGCACACGCAGTCCAATCCGGCTACCACGCGCGCACACAAGGCCACCCCACATCCATTGTGGTTGCCGCCCTGCTGCACGACATTGGCCACATGGTGCATGACCTCGGCGACCATCCCGCCGCATTGGGTATCGACGACCAGCACGAAAACATTGGCGCAGACTGGCTCAAACGCTATTTCGGTCCAGACGTGACAGAGCCGATCCGTTTGCATGTTGCGGCTAAACGCTACCTGTGTACGGTGGAGACAGACTACTTCGAAAAACTATCAGACGACTCCATTGAAAGCCTGTCTCTGCAGGGTGGCAGAATGACGGAGAATGAAGTGTCAGCCTTCCTGCGGGAACCCTATTGGGAGGGATCCGTGGCTTTGCGCCGCATTGATGAACTGGCAAAGGATCCGAATGGGCCAATGCCCCAGTTCGGAGAGTTTGCACTGGAGATACTGCAAACAGCGATCGCATAATTGCGATCGCACATCCTGTGGGTAAGCGTCCGACAGGCCCGGTCGGACTGACTCACTGACTATCGCAGCGGCCTCTCACGTGCTGGGCGTCGATTCCACGAGGGCTGGAATCGACTTCTTTCATGCCTTTGTCAGCCTGGTCTGGGTTGGCTCGGCGGTCAGGTAGCCCACCGCAGCGCCAAACTTTTCCTTGTAGTTGGCCTTCAGCAATGGGTCCAGCGTGGCTTTTACCGTGTTGTGGATGCTGCCCCAATCCCCCGGGTGCTGGAAATTGCTCATGATGTAGGTCCATCCGTTGAGATCATCGACGGCGTGCAATCCAGTGGATTCACCACCCGCTGGAATGGACATGATGCGTGACAAGACCTTGCTGTCAATGTTGTAGGCCCATAGGAAGTTATTAACATGCTGGCCGCTGTCTTCGCCAATGAAGAGGGTGCGCATGGTCTCTGAGAATTTCAGGTTGTCCGGGTTGGCAATCTTGTTTGGATTGGCGGTATTGCCCAATGCGTCGGCGGTGATGTCTTCACCGATCAAAAGCGCCTTGGTGTCCACCGGCATCCACTCGCTGACAATGGCAGCGCCGGCAGTGTCCTTAATGCCGCCCTTGAGGTTAAGTGCCATCACAGCACCTGCGTTGAGCGCCTTCGCAATTGAGATGCCGTTCCCCACCGTATTGAAGGCATTGCCGGTCACCATCGAATCGCGGCAATTTTGCAACGCCGAGTACGCCACCTTGTCCTTGATATTGACTGTGGTGCCTTCCATCTTGGAGAAACCCACTGATGCGCCCACCAAAGCGGCGTAGCGGTGTGTTTCCAGAAATGCAGCGGCTTTCTCCATGCCGGTATTGAGTTTGACCCACTCGGTCTTGCCGTTGGCATTGACCTTGGTGTAGCTGGCATCCAGCGGGTCGGTGCTGGTGACGGTCATGATGTCGGTGGGCTTGAGCGTGTTCGCCAGCGTATGGATCTCGGCACTGGTAGCAGAACCCAGCTTGATCCAGGTCAGCGGTGCCGCGGCAGCGGCGGTATCCAGGCTGAAGCCGGCGCCAACCTTGGCCACATACAGAGTGCCCGAAGACAAGTCTTTTTCACGATCAGCTACAAACACAAAGTAGCCACTATTGGTAGCATCGTCGCCCATCAAAGCAGTACGGTTGTCGGGCATCACTTGCACCAACTCATGCGAGATGCGACCCATGCAGTAGTGCTTTTTGATGGCGCCCGTGCCGTCTGCGTTCACGGTCACTTCGGGCATATGGCCGTAGTGGTAGGGGTTGGCTGCCGTTTCACTGCCGTACAGGTTTTTGCTGAAAGCCTTGAACTGCGCATCGGTTGTCGCCACGAATGCGTTAGGTTCGTACTCTTCGCTCGAGAGGTGCGTCCCCCAAGGCGACAGACTGGCGCCGCAGGTGATCCAAAGACCGTGCACGCCGGCTGTGTCGACATTGTGGTATTTCACTAAAGTCAACTTGCCCGTTGTGGGACTCTGGTCGAGTGTCAACACGGCGATCGGCGACGGCAGTTTTCCGTACATCGCAGTGGTGCCATCTTGCGCCCATGTGGCGTATTCAAACTGCACCACCGCAAACACGGTGTTGCCGACCACGCCGGTGATTTTTGCGCCCGCCACGCTGAGCAGCGAAGTGCCATCGGGGGAGTCCGAGAAATACTGGCGCGTCTTGCCGGACACGGTGGCGTCCATGATGGGCTGGTTGTTGATGTCGTAATAACCGCCGGCCAGCGTTTTGCCACCTTTGCCATCAGACACCATGTCGCCAGTCACAAAAAACGGCTGATATCCGAGTTTGAATTCTTGCTTGCTGTTGTCGCTGAACGCGACTGTCATGGTCGAGCCTACGGTGGTAGTTGCCATGGCAGCAGCATTGGCCAATGTGGGAGCGGCCATGCTGGAGAAGCTGACAGAGGTCAACGTGGCGGCCGAGGAGCCACCACAGCCGACACTCAGTCCAGCTGCCGCAAAAGCACCAGACAAAGGCAACAAGGGCACGCCTGACAAGACCTGCAAAATAGAACGACGCGAAACGGTGGGTTTGTTGGTCATAAGGTAGATGTGTGTTTAAAAATCAAAACAGCGGTCACCCGTTGGAGGGACACCGCCAGCACCCCGATATCGTGCCGCTCACCCATGTCAGCTTGATGACACCAATGGGTGAGGACGAGAAAATCACTACGTCACACGGAATCTGTGCGTTCAAACACTCCCGCACCCGCCTGCTTGGCGTCGTGTTTGGCCAAAGCTGCCAGGTTGGCAACCGCTTCAGCATCTGAAAAGCGACTGCCATCAATGACCACTGCGCCAATAGACACCGTGGTACATGGAAAAAAGCGTCGCACACCTTGGCGGTCTTCCGCCTCAATGCCGCCGGCGCGGCGAGCTACTTCATCGAATAAATCAAGTGCCTGTGCGTTGAAATCCATGACGATGCGCTCACAGCGGGCTCGCCAATCACAACTCTGAAACAGCAATATAAAGTCGTCCCCTCCGACATGCCCCAGAAAGTCGCACTGCGATTGACACTGCGCCAGGGCCAGGCGCGCCAGCAACCGGATCATGCCGTCACCCTTCCAGTATCCGTAATGATCGTTAAACGGCTTGAAGTTGTTGAGGTCGGCATAACACGCCACGAACCGAACCCCTTTTTCAATCAGCCGTTCCATGTGCTGGCTTATCGGGATATTGCCCGGCAAGAACGTCAGGGGATTGGCATGCCGTGCAGCCTCAATTCGGGTTTCCGTCACTGAGCGCACCAATTGGTCGCCGGTTCCAAGTCCCACATAGCGACCGTTGTCAGTCACGATGAAGCCATCCGTCAGGTAACGCTGATCTTGCGAAGTCAATATCCCAACCAGCTCGTCCACGCTGTGTTCGCGCTCTATCAAACGCGGCTGGAAGTTGGCATGAATTTCACACGACTTTCGCCCCCAAACCTCGCGGTAATAAAGCTTGCTGTACTCGTTCATGAACTGGGCGCGGTTGATCAGCGCGACCGGTTTCTCCTGGTCGAGCAAGGCCACGGCGTGCAGACCGGGCCAATGCAAAAAACAGTCAGCCAGGTCATCATTTGTCGTCTTTGCAGTCACGGTGGGCGCATGCACCAACGCAAGGTTGCTGAGTTGTCCACTGGAAGTTGCCCGGCTCAGTTCGGGAAACACAACGATTTGACGCTCGGCCAGAACACGTTGGGCATCCGTCCCCAAATACTGGAGCGGTGCAGTATTGGGATGCCCGAGAAAATAGCCCTGCCCATAGGCGATGCCCACATCGCGCAGGACGCGCAAGTCCTGCGCAGTCTCGATGCCCTCTGCCACCAGCGATGTTCCGAATATGTCCGCAATTTGCAGCAATGCCTGAATGGTCTTGAGCTTGTCGCCGTCCCGGCTGATGTCGCGGGTGAAATACTTATCGATCTTGACGACTTCCGGCTTCAGTTGGGACCACAGTCGCAAGCTCGACCGCCCATCACCAAAGTCGTCGAGTGCCAGAGAAACACCGGCAGCCCGGACTTCTGAGACCACGGCGGCCAACTCGTCCATGTCGTCGACACGCTCATGTTCAGTGATCTCCAGAACCAGCATGCGGGACAGCACCCCCATATCTCCAATCAATTTCACCAAGTCCCCCGGCCCACTGGAATGAACGAGTTGCACTAAGACAGCCGCACTCATATTGACAAACAAGCGGCCCGGCACCTCCATCTGCCCCCAGCGCCGCAAAGCAGCTTCAACGCAGGCATATTCGAATTCGAAGCCAAGACATTCAAGCGACGCCGCCCGCAACAGAGCATCCGGCGTATGCAAATATGTCCCTCTAGGCCCACGAATCAGCGCCTCATGCGCATGAATGCTGGCATCGCGAAGATTGACGATGGGTTGAAACACGGGATAGAGGCTCCCCTGTTGCAACACCTTCTCCAGCGGCCCCTGCCCATCGATCGAAGTGACACTGACAACATGTAGTTGCCCCCTATCAAGAGTACGCATTCCAGTGCCTCCAGGAACAAATCAGTTCAGCCAAGTACTGAAAGCAACAATTTATCGCCGCGCGATGGCACTTTTGTGACAGCACGGCGTCATTAGGCTGTCACGCAGGCCTGCCACCATCACTGTGACCAGACAACCTGAGGAATTGATGATGACTATCCTAGCCCGGCTTCGTATTCGCTCACGCCTGCTCTTGCTGCTGACTTTCTCATTGGTAGCGCTGGTTGCACTGGGCGCGTTTTGCGCCCTCACAATCCAGACCGAAGCCACCCACGCCAAAGCGTTCATTGACAGTGAATTTGAATCAGTACGCGCACTCAGTGACGTGCGGGCCGCCGTTGGTGGTGCGCGGCGTTTTGAGAAGGATGTCTTTCTGACGATGGGTGTCGAACAAGATACCGAGCGATACACAGTGCTGTGGAGCGCCGAAGTTTCCAAAATTGCGCAGTCCATTGCGCGTATCCAGTCGCTGGCGCAACCCGCCGAGGCGTTGGTTTTGAGCAGTATGCTCAAAAGCACCCACACCTATGCAGCCGGATTCAAAGACTTGCTGGGAAAGCTCGCGCGCGGCGAGTTGAATGACCCGTGGGCCGCGAACGCCGCTATGGCTCCCCTGCAAGCCGATATACAGCTCATCGATCAGGCGGTGGAGGATCTATCAGCAGTACTTGCGGCGCGTGGCAGCCAGCGACGCAATGAACTGGCGTCAACTGCGGCCAAAGCGCCGTGGCTCGTAGTAGCTGCCACCGGCATCTCTGCAATACTGGCCTCGTTGCTGGTGCTGGCCATTGTGCAGTCCATTCTGGCGCCGATCCGCGACTTGCAGTCAACGGCACGTGCGTGGGGTCAGGGTGATTTGAGCCAGCGTGTGGGTGTCGCCGGCCAATGCGAAATATCGGATGCCAAGCGCGATCTGGGCCGCATGCACCACTCGCTTACCGGCCTTGTTGCCCAAGTGCATGCTGGGGTCAATGTGGTGAGCAACAACACCCATGAAATCGCGGCTGCGAACAACAATCTGGCCCTGCGCACAGAGAGCGCGGCCGTTGCCTTGCAAAAAATTGCAGCTTCAGTAGACGAAATGACAGCAGCAGCCCAAAGCGCGGCTGACTTCACGACTCAGGCAGTGACCTCCTCCACCCACGCCATGCTGGTCGCAAAGCGCGGCGGCGAAGATGTCACCAAGGTGGAGAGCACGATGCGTGACATTGACCGGGCCTCCAGTCGCATTGCCGAAATCATTGGCGTGATTGATGGCATCGCATTTCAGACCAATATCCTGGCCCTCAATGCCGCAGTTGAGGCCGCTCGAGCCGGTGAACAAGGACGCGGCTTCGCGGTGGTGGCCAGCGAAGTACGCAACCTAGCCGGCCGCTCTGCCGAGGCAGCGCGCGAAATAAAAAGTATCATTGCCCAATCGGTGGACACCGTTAGGCGGGGTTCCGCCCTGGTAGAAAATGCCGGGCAAACCATGCGCGAAATTGTTGCTAGCGTACACGAAGTTTCGACCACAATAGAGTCCATTCGCCTCACCGCACACGAGCAACTGGAAGCAGTGGTTCACATCCATACATCCATGGGTGGACTAGACCAAGCCACCCAACAAAAGGCCGCCATGGTGGAGGAATCGGCTGCAGGCGCGACCAGCCTGGCGTACGAGACGCAAAACCTGCGGCATGCCGTAGCAGTATTCAAGGTCACCCACGATCAAGGCCAATCATGGTCAAATAGGCCACTAGCCCTCGCAGGATATGCGTGAACAGCTATCATTAATATAGCAACTATGAGAAAATATCCAGCCTCTTACGCGGCATCAGGGATGCGCGGTTCAGGATGCACGCACAGACTGGCCGCGCTTGGTCTGACGGGTCTCAAAATGCTTGAGTGCGACAAAGGTCAGTCCACCCACCAG
>JAIPDC010000013.1 GCA_021737865.1 Rhodoferax sp. | reverse complement strand
CATGACCAAACCAGTCAATGGCAGTCGTGGCTGGCTGGTGGCCGGGGTCCAGGCGCTCCAATAAGCCTTTCGATGCCCGGTGTCTGAGGCTGGGGCCTTACCTGATAATGGGGGACTATGGCAACGCAGTCCCCTTTTTCCATGATGGAGGCCATCCTCCAAAACTTTAACCTTCCCCTGACGCCGCCGGCTTGGGCAATAGACGAGGCGCACCGGCGCATCGTGCTTCTGCTCAATCATGTGTTGATGCAGGAACCGCAGGCCATGGAGCGCCTGGCCCGACAAAAGGGCCGGGTGGTTTTGATGCAGTGGCGAACCTTTACGTTCAGGTTATTGGTCACCCCGGCTGGCTTGTTTGATGTGGCAGAGCCTGAGTCACAAGCGGATTTGGTGCTGGTCATCACGCAAGAATCCCCGCTGGCTATTGCGCAGGAGTTGATGCAGGGTGGTAAACCCTCTGTGCGAATCGAAGGTGATGTCCAACTGGCCGCCGAGGTTAGCTGGTTGACCGATCACGTCCGTTGGGATATGGAAGAAGACCTGGCCAGGTTGTTGGGAGATGCCCCAGCCCATGCGCTGGTTCAGGCCGCACGTACCTTGGCGCAAGGGGTGCAGCAGTTTGTCGGGCAGCGTGGTCGCAACGACTCCGGGGCGGTCGCGTGAGGCGCCTGCATCGCGGGTTTTTCATCGCATGGGTGGTGTTCCGCTATGGACTCGATGAATTGGTCCTCAGCGGGTTCGACAACCCTTGGTTGACCCGTTTGGCGCGCGTGCTGACGGTGGGTCGCACGCTGGATGCGCCCCGCGGGCAACGCCTTCGTGAGGCGCTTGAACGCCTAGGGCCCATTTTTGTCAAATTCGGACAAGTTTTATCCACCCGGCGCGACTTGTTGCCCCTCGATATTGCCGACGAACTCGCGAAGCTCCAAGATCAGGTTCCACCATTTGACCCGGCAGTCGCGGTGGCTACGATTGAGCGCGCTCTGCGCAAACCGCTCGCAGAGATTTTCGAGTCTTTCGAGCGCCAACCTGTGGCGAGCGCCTCAATTGCCCAGGTGCACTTTGCGGTACTGCGCGGGCATGATGGCAAGCAGCGGGACGTTGCCGTGAAGGTGCTGCGTCCTGGCATGCAGGCCGCCATCGAGAAAGACCTGCGCTTGCTGCGCATGATGGCCTCCTGGGTCGAGAGCCTGTCTGCTGACGGCAAGCGCTTGCGTCCACGCGATGTAGTCGCTGAATTCGACAAACATTTGCACGATGAACTCGATCTGATTCGCGAGGCATCGAGTGCAGCACTTTTGCGACGCAACATGGAGAGTCTTGAACTGGTGTTGGTGCCAGAAGTCTTTTGGGACTACTGCGCCACCGAGGTTATGGTTATGGAGCGCATGTTTGGCGTTCCAGTAAGCCAGGTGGCACGTCTGCGCGAGGCCGGTGTCGATATTCCGAAGCTGGCCCGCGACGGCGTCACCATCTTCTTTACCCAAGTGTTCAGGGATGGCTTTTTTCATGCGGACATGCACCCTGGCAATATCCAGGTCAGCATCGACCCGAAGACCTTTGGGCGTTATATTTCGCTCGATTTTGGCATCGTTGGTACGTTGACCGAGTCTGACAAAGACTATCTGGCGCAGAACTTCACCGCATTTTTCCGTCGAGATTACAAGCGCGTGGCCGAGTTGCATATCGAGTCCGGATGGGTACCACGTACGACCCGGGTGGATGAACTGGAAGCCGGTATTCGTGCAGTTTGCGAGCCCTATTTCGATCGTCCACTGAAAGAGATTTCGCTCGGAATGCTGCTGATGCGACTGTTCCAGACCTCGCGCCGCTTTCAGGTCGAGATCCAGCCGCAACTGGTTTTGCTGCAAAAAACCTTGCTCAACATCGAGGGGTTGGGGCGCGAACTCGACCCCGATCTCGACCTGTGGGCCACCGCCAAGCCATTTTTGGAGCAATGGATGCTGGGCCAGGTAGGCCCGCAAAAGTTGGTGGAGCAACTCAAAGCGCAAGCCCCCCACTACGCAAAACTATTGCCTGAACTTCCCATGTTGCTGACCCGTTTTTTGCGCAACGAGGGCAATCTATCCTCTCGGGCAGTTGAAGAGTTGCTGATTGAACAGCGCCGCACGAATCGGCTGTTGCAGGGCTTGGTGTACTCGGTTGTGGGCTTTGCTCTGGGCATGTTGCTCATGCAAATCATCATCCGGGTTCGGTTGTTTTAGCGCGCCTTATAATTGAAGGCTTTGCAACGCCAAGTCTGGTTCCACTTTTCATGCCTATTTACGCCTACAAATGCGAGTCCTGCGGGTTTGCCAAGGATGTATTGCAAAAAATGTCCGATGCTCCCCTGGAGGTCTGCCCAGCCTGTTCTCAATCCTCGTTCAAAAAGCAAGTGACTGCAGCCGGGTTTCAGTTAAAGGGCTCCGGGTGGTACGCCACTGACTTTAAGGGTGGTAACACGGCATCACCGACCGGCGTTGCCCCCGCAGACACCGGAGTAGTTTCTTCCAGTGCCGCCCCGGAGGCCCCCAAGGCGGTTGCGACTCCGAACGTGTCGGCCCCGAAGGCAGATTCGGGCGGTTGAAAATACTTTTACGAGACTCTGGAGTTAAAGTGCCGTTCAAAAAATACATGCTCACAGGACTGATGGTCTGGTTGCCGCTGGCAATTACCATCTGGGTCTTGTCGTGGCTGGTGAACTCATTGGATGGCATCCTGGGCGGTGTGTTGTCCGGACTCGCTGCGGTGACACCGCAGAGCCTGGGGCCTTTGATCGAACGCCTGCGCAACATTCCCGGTTTGGGTGTGCTCATGGTTGCCGGCTTCATGCTGGTGACCGGCGCATTGGTATCCAATGTGGCAGGTCGCTGGTGGCTCAAGCAGTGGGATCGGCTGTTTACCAATATACCGATCGTTAAATCGATCTACAACAGCGTCAAGAAGGTGTCCGATACGCTTTTTTCGAGTAACGGAAACGCATTTCGTACCGCTATGTTGGTTCAGTACCCCCGGGCTGGAATCTGGACCATTGCATTTCAGACTGGCACGCCAAGTGGTGAAGTGGCATCGCATTTGGGTGCGGACTTTGTCAGTGTCTATGTGCCGACAACGCCCAATCCAACCAGTGGATTTTTTCTGATGTTGCCGCGAGCCGATGTGATCGAACTCGATATGAGTGTTGACCAGGCGTTGACCTACGTGATTTCTATGGGATCTGTTCCTCCTTCCGTTCATCGGTCGCACCCGGCGGCATCCAATTAATTCTTTTTTATGAAACCCGTTGCCCGTGGGGCAGCGCACTGAAAGCAAGCTATGGCCATGCGTTCTCACTATTGCGGTCTTGTGACCGAAGTCCAAATGGGCGAAACCGTTTCCCTATGCGGCTGGGTCAATCGGCGTCGGGACCATGGTGGCGTTATTTTTGTCGATTTGCGCGACCGGGAAGGGTATGTCCAAGTGGTGTGCGACCCTGATCGCCCTGAGATGTTCAGTGCTGCTGAAGGCCTTCGCAATGAGTTTTGTATTCAGGTTAAAGGGCTTGTCAGGGCACGCCCTGAGGGCACCGTGAACGACAGCTTGAAGAGCGGAAAAATTGAAGTGCTGTGCCACGAGTTGATCGTCCTCAACCCATCGGTCACACCCCCAT
Organism: Rhodoferax sp.; assembly: GCA_021737865.1. Lineage (GTDB taxonomy): Bacteria > Pseudomonadota > Gammaproteobacteria > Burkholderiales > Burkholderiaceae_C > Allorhodoferax. The sequence continues at coordinate 27,887 of JAIPDC010000013.1, read as the reverse complement.
TTCAGCTTGATGACGACAACCTGTCGGAGACAACGCGCCTGACCCACCGCGTGCTGGACCTGCGCCGCCCTTACATGCAAAACAACCTGATGCTGCGTTATCGCGTGTCCATGGAGGTTCGCAAGTTTCTGGATGCCAATGGGTTCGTTGATATTGAGACGCCCATGCTGACCAAGTCCACGCCGGAAGGTGCCAGGGATTATTTGGTTCCCAGTCGTGTCCATGACGGACATTTCTTTGCGCTGCCCCAGTCGCCCCAGTTGTTCAAGCAGTTGTTGATGGTGGCAGGTTTTGATCGCTATTACCAGATCACCAAGTGCTTCCGCGACGAAGACCTGCGGGCCGATCGCCAGCCTGAATTCACCCAGATCGATATCGAGACATCCTTCTTGAGCGAAGAGGAAATTCGAGACATTTTTCAGGGCATGATCAAGACCGTGTTCCAGAACACCATCGGTGTCGACTTGGGCGAGTTCCCGGTGATGACCTACCAGGATGCCATGCACCTGTATGGCTCGGATAAGCCGGATTTGCGTGTCAAGCTCCAGTTTGCCGAAGTGACCGACGTGATGTCCGATGTCGACTTCAAGGTGTTCTCCGGCGCGGCAACCATGAAAAATGGTCGCGTAGTGGCCCTGCGCATTCCCGGTGGCTCCAGGGAGTCCGGCGGCATCAGCCGCGGCGAAATCGATGCATATACTGAGTTCGTCAAAATTTATGGTGCCAAGGGCCTGGCCTACATTCGTGTCAACGACCTGTCCAAAGGGCGCGATGGTTTGCAAAGCCCCATCGTCAAGAATATCCATGACACGGCTCTTGCCGCTGTGCTGGAGCGTACCGGTGCACAGGACGGGGACCTGATTTTCTTTGGTGCCGACAAGGCCAAAATCGTCAATGACGCTATTGGGGCGCTGCGCATCAAGGTCGGCCACAGCGAGTTTGGCAAGAAGAATGGTTTGTTTGAGAAGGGCTGGCGTCCCATGTGGGTGGTTGACTTTCCCATGTTTGACTTTGATGAAGAGGCGCAACGCTACACCGCAACCCATCACCCGTTCACGGCGCCAAAGGATGGGCACGAGGACTGGATGGTGACTGCTCCTGAAAAGTGCGTTTCCAAAGGCTACGACATGGTGCTCAACGGCTGGGAAATGGGTGGTGGTTCGGTTCGTATTCACCGTGCCGATGTGCAACAAAAAGTGTTTGATGCGCTCAAGATCACGCCCGAGGAGGCTCAGCTCAAGTTCGGTTTCCTGCTGGATGCCTTGCAATACGGAGCGCCCCCTCACGGCGGATTGGCCTTCGGGTTGGACCGTATCGTGACCCTGATGACCGGCGCCGAGTCCATTCGGGACGTCATTGCTTTCCCCAAGACGCAGCGTGCCCAATGTCTGTTGACCCAGGCGCCGAGCCCCGTCGATGAAAAGCAATTGCGTGAATTGCACATTCGCTTGCGCACTCCGGAGGCTGCCAAGGCTGTTTGACGAGCGCCGTGGTGCACAATGAAAGGGCGCTATTTCAGCGCCCTTTTTTATGGACAAACCTTACAAGATCCCGGAATCGGTTCTCGTTGTCATTTTTACTGACGCGTTAGACGTGTTGTTGATTCGGCGTGCCGACGGCGATGACTTGGGTGCCGAATACTGGCAATCGGTGACCGGCAGCAAAGATCGACCTGACGAGGAGTTACTGCAAACCGCCGCGCGTGAGGTGTGGGAAGAAACTGGAATTGATTGCACGTCCCAGGCTGTGCATCCTGCCGTGTTGCGAGACTGGCAACTGGTCAATGTGTACGGCATCTATCCGCAGTGGTTGCACCGCTATGGCCCAGGCGTGACGTGTAACACGGAGCATCTGTTCGGCCTGCAGGTTGCAGCCGGGTGTGAGGTGCGCCTGAATCCGCGCGAGCACACGGCCTATCAGTGGCTACCCTACCGGGAGGCTGCAGACCGCTGTTTTTCGCCGTCCAATGCCGAAGCCATATTGCAACTCCCGCGGTTTCGGGTTGGGATGGCGATTCAGACCGGGGGAGCATCATGACGATCCTGCGCGTAGCAACCTACAACATCCACAAGGGCGTTCAGGGTATTGGCCCGACGCGCCGACTGGAAATTCACAACCTGGGACATGCGGTCGAGCAACTGGATGCAGACATTGTCTGCCTGCAAGAGGTGCGAAAAATGCACCGGCGCGAAGCCCAACACTTTTCCCGCTGGCCGCAAATGCCGCAGGCAGACTTTCTGGCACCTGAGGGGTACACGGCGGTATACCGCACCAATGCCCTTACTCGCCATGGAGAGCACGGCAATGCGATGCTGTCGCGCTGGCCGGTGGTGGGGCATCAGCACGAAGATATGTCAGATCACCGCTTTGAACAGCGCGGGCTATTGCATTCGGAGGTGGTCGTGCACGGGATTGCAGTGCATGTGGTGGTGGTACACCTTGGATTGATCAAAGCCAGTCGTGTTCGCCAGTTGGCCCAGTTGATTCGGTTTATTGACCGCGAGATTGCGTCCGAGGCGCCGATCATCGTGGCAGGTGACTTCAATGATTGGGGGACAACCGCTCGGTCCGCGTTGGGGGACGCGGGTCTGCTTGCGTTCGAGTCTGATCGGATGGCCACCTTTCCATCGCGCTTGCCTGTCGTCCAGCTGGACTACGTGTATGCAAGAGGGCTGACGCCATTGTCCGTGGACGTGCCGCGTGGACGGATTTGGGGGCGCATGTCGGATCACTTGCCGTTGATCGCAGAATTTGATCTTGCACTGGACGCACGTTGACCGCTACACCACTTCATTCCGGCCACCAGGTCCGGCTGTTGATAGGCGGGAACGACTTCTTTTTTGCGCTGGTGAACGCCATTGATGCAAGCCGGCATGAGGTACGGCTGGAGACTTACATTTTTAGCTTTGACGCATCGGGTGAACTGGTTGCTGCGGCCTTGGAGCGAGCCGCCTTGAGAGGGGTTGATGTCTTTCTGGTGATGGACGGAGTGGGGACAGCCGACGTACCCGAACGGTGGAAGCGGCGGTTTATCGATGCCCATGTGCAGTGGCATCTTTTCTCGCCGCTGGGACGCTGGGGGTTGCTGATTCCGGTGGGATGGCGCCGCTTGCATCGGAAGCTCTGTGTTGTTGATGGTGAGGTCGCCTTTTGCGGTGGAATCAACATCCTGGATGATCACTTCGACCCCACCTACGGCCAGCTGGAGTCGCCCAGGTTCGATTTTGCGGTTCATGTTTGCGGGCCGCTGGTCACGGCAGCGCATAGTGCCATGGTTCAGTTTTGGGGTCGACTGCAGATCACGCAGCAGCTGGAAAAACTTCAGTTTGGGGGGGCACATCAAGCATGGAAAGATACCAGTCGTTCCCGCGATACATTGGCACCCGTGTCACCTGGGCACGGGCTTGCTGGGCGCTCTGGCATTAGTGCCGCTCTGGTCTTGCGCGACAACGTGCGAAATCGCAATCGCATTGAGCGCGCCTATCGGAAGGCCATCGCCGAGGCGCGGCAGGAAATTGTGATTGCCAATGCCTATTTTTTGCCTGGCGGAAAATTGCGCCGCGCACTGATTCACGCTGCGCGCAGGGGGGTGCGTGTTCGGCTTCTTTTGCAGGGACGGTACGAATACTTCATGCAGTATCACGCTGCACGTCCGGTCTTCGGTGTATTGTTGGCCGCAGGGGTCGAGATTCACGAGTACTCCGTTGGTTTTCTTCACGCCAAAGTGGCTGTCGTCGACGGTCGCTGGGCAACGGTTGGCTCATCCAATCTGGATCCCTTGAGTTTGCTGCTGGCACGCGAGGCCAATGTGGTCATTGATGACGTGCCATTCGCGCAGGAACTTCGATCGAGTCTGGTAGCGGCTATGGATACACACGGTGTGAAGCTGGATGCACCGGCTTATGCCCACCGACCCTGGCGACAGCGTATTCTTGACCGCCTGGCCTTCGGCGTGATGCGTGTACTGCTGTTTCTTGCTGGTCGTCGCTATTGATTTGATAGCTAACTACGCAATTTTCACGGGGGCTAATGGCCAAAAACCCTTTTGTTCAAAGGCTGGTAGTATTCCCTCATGTTAATGAAATCGCAGAGTACCATGACCCCAATTGATGCCGACGAGGGCACCCCGGTTTCCGTGAAGATTCGAGAGCGCCTGCTGGCGGCCCGCAAGCGGTTCCACGCCAATGACAATATTGCCGAGTTCGTGACGCCCGCCGAGCTTGAGAAGCTGCTCGACGAAGTCGAGATCAAGATGCAGGGTGTGTTGGATAGTCTGGTGATTGATACCGCCAATGACCACAACACGGACAATACTGCCAGACGTGTGGCCAAGATGTATCTCAATGAGGTGTTTCGTGGTCGATATGTCGAAGGTCCGAGCATCACGGAGTTCCCCAATGTCGGGCACCTCAATGAATTGATGATCGTCGGACCCATCACGGTTCGCAGTGCGTGCAGTCACCACTTTTGCCCTGTCATTGGCAAGATATGGATAGGCGTCATGCCCAATGAGCACACCAACGTTATAGGCCTGTCGAAGTACGCTCGGCTGGCGGAATGGATCATGGGGCGGCCTCAGATTCAGGAGGAGGCAGTTGTCCAATTGGCGGATTTGATTCAGGAGAAAACCCAGCCTGACGGTTTGGCCATTGTCATGGAAGCCAGCCACTACTGCATGGCGTGGCGTGGCGTAAAAGACATGGACAGCAAGATGATCAACTCTGTGATGCGCGGTGTGTTTTTGAAAGACGCCAATTTGCGACGCGAGTTTTTGTCTTTAATTCCCCGGAAAGGCTAAGTCATGTTGGTACGCTTGTTGTATGCCAGTCGCGCGATTGATCCCAGTCCTGAAGCGATTGAAACTATTCTTTCAAAGTCCCGGCAGTACAACCCGACCTGTGGCATCACCGGCATTCTGTGCTATGGGGGTGGAATTTTTCTGCAGGCGATAGAAGGCGGGCGCATGGCGGTCAGTGAACTGTATGGTCACATCCAGAAGGACATTCGCCACAGGGACCTGGTGCTGCTGCATTATGAAGAAATCTCGGAGCGCCGCTTTGGCGGGTGGACCATGGGGCAGGTCAATATGTCCAAAATCAACACCAGCATATTGCTGAAATACGCCGAGAGGCCAGAGCTTGATCCGTACTCTGTTTCCGGGAAGGTGTCACTCGCGTTGCTGGAAGAACTAATGGCTACTGCCTCCATCATCGGCCGCGCCTGAGTCCGGGCGGCGGTTATTGAAGGCCTGGCTCACCGCACTTAGCGGTTGCGCGAAATCACACTTTCTTCAAGCTTGAGTGCGAGTTGGGAAATTGCCATCGCCGCCGGGCAGCTCGGGGTTGTTTGCATCAGCAACTGGCGCCGCATGATGGCCTGTCGAACGGCAGGGTCTGCTGGAATGTCTCCCATATGGACCAACTTGATTGGCCGCCCCGGCTCAGTAGGCACAAAACGGTCTAACACCTGTTGCAACTGGACTGTAATGGCACGCCCGTCACCGATGCGTGCCGTCTGGTTGATCACCATGCGAATGGTTTGACGTTTTTGCTGCCCTACCAGTACCTTGATGGTGGCATACGCGTCAGTCAGCGAAGTCGGCTCCGGGGTTGCAACGACCAAAACTTCGGATGCCAGCGAAACCGCAAACAAAACGACATCGGAAATACCTGCTCCGGTGTCCAGCAGCACCACATCGTAATGTGGAACCAGGCCGCCCATGATGCGCAGAAAATCGTCACGTACCTCCGGTGTCAAACGGGAATACTCAACCATTCCAGACCCAGCCAACAGCACCGAGAATCCGCCTGGCGCGCGAATGATGGCTTCTTCGAGCTTGGCTTTGCCGGTGAACACATCGTGCAGCGTGATCTTTGGGTAAAGATTGAGCACAACATCAAGATTGGCCAAGCCCAGGTCGGCGTCCAATACCAAAACCCGGTGACCGAGTTTGGCCAGCGCAGCGGCCAAATTGGCAGACACAAACGTCTTGCCAACGCCGCCCTTGCCGCTGGTCACGGCCATCACCTTGCCCAGTGGCTTCAGTGGTACCGATGTTTTGGCTTCATCCGGTACAGGGGGATTTAATACGTCAGACATCAATTCACCCTTTGCATGGCACTACTCGCGGCAGTGGCCGGCAAGTCGCTTGAAACACTTTCGATCCACGCAGGGTCTCCCAGCGACAGATGACCAAACAGAAGATTTTTCTCCTCCGCACTGACAAATATTTCTGGTTGATGGTCCAGGCAGACGCGGTTGCGCCCATCTGATTTTGCCTGGTACAACTGCACATCGGCACGTTCGGTCCAGAGCGCCCCAGTGGACCGAATCCACTCCGGAGCGTAGGCTCCACCGATGCTGATGGTCACACTGATCGTCAGGCTCGGCGAAATAATGATCTTCAGCGCCGCTATCGTCGCCCGGATGCGTTCAGCGACGGTCGAGCCAAAAGATGTGTGGCAATTTGGTAAAACCACCACAAACTCTTCGCCGCCATAGCGGGCAACAGTGTCCATTGGGCGAACGCAACTGGCAATCGATTTGGCTACGGCTTGCAATACCCGATCACCTGCCTGGTGACCGTAGGTGTCATTGACCTTCTTGAAGTGGTCAATGTCCATCATGAGCAGCAGCGCCGGATCACCGGAGCGCGCAACGCCATCCAGGGTGCGTTCCTGGATTGCGCGGAAATGGCGGCGGTTTCCCAACCCGGTTAGCGGGTCTTTGAGAGACAGTTCACACAGGCCGTCTATGACACACTGAAGGTATTCAACGGGGGCGCCTTGCGGAGATGGCAGATCGACCACAGCGCTGTGGTCCAACAATGCGCGTGCGTTGTCCAGTTGCAATTGATGCAATTGAATAGAAGGGTTTGGGGAAGTGTTTGCCACGATAGGTGTCAAATTTTATCCGTTAAAGGATAACAGGAACCAGAGCCATGGTGTCATATGAACCGGTTTCGTATAAAGACATTTGCTGCCTATTCACAGGCCAATTTACCAGTTCAAATGGTGTTGGCATGGGATGATCCGCTCAAGCAACGAGATCGGCTGATGATTCCGGTTGCGGATGTGCGGCACCGCACACCGGACAAAGCGGATTGCGTGGTAAACGGATGTCGGTCCAGGTCATGTTGCGACCATCGAGCATCAGCAGGCGCCCCACGGCGGGCTCGCCGGCGCCGCTAAGCAGTTTCAGCGCTTCTGCAGCCTGCATGCTGCCGATGATCCCGACCAGCGGGGCAAATACCCCCATGGTGGCACAGAGCGCTTCTTCAAACACGGTCTCGGGCGGGAATACACAGGCGTAACAGGGTGAGTCAGTGTGCCTCGGATCGTAGACCGCCAACTGACCGTCGAAGCGGATTGCAGCTCCCGAGACCAGCGGTACGCCGTGTTTCACACAGGCCGCGTTCAAGGACTGGCGGGTCGCAAAGTTGTCGCTGCAGTCCAGAACAACGTCCGCATCTGCGACGAGGGCATCAAGGCGCTGCGCGTCGGCGCGCTCATTCAGGGCTTCAATTTTCAACTGTGAGTTGATCGCCAGGAGCGTATGTTTGGCTGACTCCACCTTGGGTTGTCCCACGCGTGCTTCAGTGTGCGCAATCTGGCGCTGCAAATTGGTCAGGTCCACCACGTCGTGGTCGACCAGGGTCAGGTGCCCAATACCGGCGGTGGCTAGGTACAGCGTGGCGGGTGACCCCAAGCCGCCAACCCCGATGACCAATGCCCGACCCTGCATGATGCGTTGCTGGCCATCTACACCCAACTCATTGAGCAGAATGTGCCGCGAGTAGCGCAGCAACTGCGAGTCATCCATAGCGACAAGCGTGGGGGCCATGTCTTAATTGTCTTTTGGCTCTTCCTTGCGTTCCACCAGCGTCTTGCTGACCAGCACGGGCCTGCCCTTCAGCTGGTTAATGGCTTGGGCCAACTGAAAATCTTTTTCAGAGCCAAACTCCGGTGGACGGCGCTCAGAAGCGGGCTTGCGGGATTCTTCTTCCAGTCGTTTGAGCGCCTCATCGCGCGCTTTCTCACGACTGGCGTCTTTGACTTCTTCGCCCTGCCCACTGCCAAGGTGCTTGCCCAGATCCGCTTCACGCATCCGCAAGGCTGCGTAAGGGCTGCCTTCCTCGGTGTCGTCGACCATGACGTCGGGCACGATTCCCTTTGCTTGAATCGACTTGCCGCTGGGGGTGTAGTAGCGCGACGTGGTGATCTTGAGACCGGTATCCGGGCCCAACGGGCGGAAGGTTTGAACCGAGCCTTTGCCAAATGTCTGGCTACCCATGATGGTGGCGCGCTTGTGGTCTTGCAGTGCACCGGCCACAATTTCGCTGGCAGACGCAGAGCCTTCATTGACCAGCACCACCAGCGCGACTTTCTTCAGGCCCGGGGGAAGCTTTTTCAGCGGGTCAGAGCCATCGCGCCCCAGATAGTCGCGCATGGTCGCTTTGAGCACCTGCTTGCTGTCTGGTGTCTGGCCGTTGGTGGACACTACCGTCACGTTTTCCGGCAAAAAAGTGGCGGACACGGCGACAGCCGCATTGAGCAAGCCACCCGGGTCGTTGCGAAGGTCCAGAACCATTCCCTTGATGTTCGGGTCCTGTTTGTAAATCTCTTCAATCTTGTGGGCGAAATCATCGACCGTGCGCTCCTGGAACTGGCTGACCCGGATCCATGCATAGCCCGGCTCGATTACCTTTCCTCGCACCGATTGCTGCTTGATTTCTTCACGGATGATGGTGACCGGGAAGGTCCGGTTTTCATCCTTGCGGTAGATCGTCAGGACGACCTTGGTATTGGGCTCGCCCCGCATGCGTTTCACGGCTTCATTGAGCGTCAATCCCTTGACCGGGGTCTCATCAACGCGGGTGATCAGGTCATTGGTCTTCAGCCCGGCGCGAAACGCGGGTGAGCCCTCAATGGGAGATACCACCTTGACTAGGCCATCTTCCTGTGTGATTTCGATCCCCACGCCGACAAATTTGCCGGAAGTGCCTTCCTTGAATTCCTTGAAGGATTTTTTGTCGAAGTACTGCGAGTGGGGGTCAAGGCTCGACACCATGCCCGAAATGGCTTCGGTGATCAACTTTTTTTCGTCGACCGGCTCGACGTAGTCACTCTTGACCATGCCGAAAACTGCCGCCAGTTGTTGCAACTCTTCGAGCGGCAACGGAGCCAAAGTGTTGCGGGCGACGGTTTGCAGCGAGACAGTTGTCAACGCCCCGGCCATCACACCAATTCCGATCCATCCCGCAATTTTTAGTTTTTGACCCATAAATATTCCTGTGCCGCTTCAATATACACCTTGGAGGTGTTGGCCTGCAGCGAGTTCCCCCGGTTTGGGGGTGAACGCCGTGTTTATTGTCAATTTTTAGGCTTTTCCCTGAGAAGCCACCGCAGCAGCAGCCTTGGCCGCTGTCTCAGCGTCTCCCAGGTAGTAGTGGCGAATGGGCTTCAGATTGGCATCCAGTTCGTATACCAATGGGATCCCGTTGGGGATGTTGAGACCGACGATTTCATCGTCAGAAATGTTGTCCAGATACTTCACCAGTGCGCGAATCGAGTTGCCGTGCGCCGCGACCAGAATGCGCTTGCCGCTCAGGATGGCAGGTGCCATGGACTCATTCCAGAACGGCATAACCCGTGCGACGGTGTCTTTCAGGCATTCTGTCAGCGGAACCTGGCCGGGTTGCAGACCGGCGTAGCGCAGGTCGGACCGCTCGCAACGGCTGTCTGTGGGCTCCAGCGCCGGCGGCGGCGTGTCATAGCTGCGCCGCCACAGGAGTACCTGTGCGTCGCCATATTGTTTTGCGGTTTCGGCCTTGTTCAGCCCTTGGAGGGCACCGTAGTGCCGCTCGTTCAAACGCCAGGAGTGGATCACTGGCAACCAGGTCCGGTCCATTTCATCGAGGCAGTGCCACAGGGTGCGTGTGGCGCGTTTGAGCACACTGGTGTAGGCCAGATCGAACTCATAACCATCGGCTTTGAGCAGGCGCCCGGCGTTCTTGGCTTGCTCCACGCCCGTGGTGGTGAGGTCGACATCGGTCCAGCCGGTGAAGCGGTTGTCAAGATTCCAGGTGGATTCGCCGTGGCGAACGAGAACGAGTTTGTACATGGTGCGGGTTTGTGTGCGGGGATTAGTGCTGGGTGTTCTGCAGCAAAGCAACCAGCATTCTAAAATGGCAGGCTGAACGCTAGCTAACTTATAAGGAATAAAGTGAAATTCATTTTTGACAACTGGATGTTGATCACCGTTGCGGCGGCATCGGGCTCACTGCTTTTGTGGCCCGTGATTCAGGGCGCTGCGACCGCAGGGCTGGACCCCACGGGGGCGGTCATGCTGATCAACCGGGAAAAGGGCGTAGTCATCGACGTGTGCGAACCGGCTGAGTTTGCGGCCGGACATGTCGGTGGTGCCAAGAATATTCCGTTAAATCAACTCGAGGCCAAGCTGGCCGGTGTGGTCAAGAACAAGGCTCTGCCGCTGATTCTGGTATGCCAGTCGGGTGGACGGTCCGGTCGCGCTGTGGCTATTGCTAAGAAACTGGGGTACGAGCAAGCACAGTCTCTGGGCGGTGGCCTGTCCAGCTGGCGGGCCGCCAATTTGCCGGTTGAACGAGGTTGACACCATGCAAGTTGTGAAGATGTACACCACGGCAGTTTGCCCCTATTGCGTACAAGCCAAGCGCATTTTGCAGTCCAGGGGAGTCGCTCACATTGAAGAAATTCGTGTTGACAGTCAGCCCCAGGAGCGGGTCAAAATGATGGAAATGACCGGTCGGCGCACCGTTCCGCAGATTTTCATTGGCCAGACCCATGTTGGCGGTTGTGATGACCTCATGGCGCTCGACAGCCAGGGCGGTTTGTTGGCGCTGCTGAACGAGGCTTGAGCCACGCATTTCAGGCGCGCTCGCGGCCTGAGATAATCCGCGATTAACGAAATTCCCGTTATCAGCCCGACCGGAGGTTCCCGAGCGGGCATTGTTTTACTTTGAAAGACTGTTTTATGTCAGACCAGACTCCTGTTTTCAATATTCAGCGCGTATACCTCAAAGAGGTTTCACTTGAGCAGCCCAACTCCCCAGCCATCCTGCTGGAGCAGGAGCAGCCCGCCGTGGACATTCAGTTGGGGGTCGAGGCCACACCGGTCGCTGAAGGCATTTATGAAGTCAGCGTGACCGCTACGGTGCACACCAAAATCAAGGACAAAACCGTGTTTTTGGTCGAAGCCAAACAGGCCGGTATTTTTGAGATTCGCAACGTTCCGGAAGACCAGATGGGCCAGATCATGGGCATCGCTTGCCCACAAATCGTGTACCCCTATTTGCGCGGCAATGTGGCTGACCTGATTCAGCGTGGCGGTTTCCCGCCCGTGCATTTGTCGGAAATCAATTTCCAGGCGATGTACGAGCAACAGCAGTTGGCGCAAGCGCAGGCTACTGCCGCACCGGCTGGCACGTTGCCACAGTAATTTTTGATCATTTAGGCCTCTAGTCCCCGTATTCATTGCGTAGATAGCTATGAAAATCATAGTCATCGGGGGTGGAGCCTGGGGAACAGCGCTGGCCGTCCAGGCCAGCGGCAATCCGGCCGCGCAGCACGACGTCACACTTTGGGTGCGGGACGCCATGCAGGCGCAGGACATGGTGCGAACCCGGCAGAACCAGCGCTATCTGCCAGACGTCCAGTTACCAACCTCCCTGCACCTTCACGCGCAGGCGCTACCGCAATGGATTTCCTCGTTGCAGTCCACCGATCTTGTCATCGTGGCCTCTCCGATGGCGGGCTTGCGGGGGTTGCTCACCGCGCTGCACGACTGTAGTGCCGCAGTGGCGTGGCTTTGCAAAGGTTTTGAGGCGGGTGTGCAAGGTTCTCCGGGTCTCATGGGGCATGAAATTCAAAGCCTGGTTGCGCCTGGCATGCGGTCAGGCGTTTTGAGTGGCCCCAGTTTTGCACAGGAAGTTGCGACCGGACGGCCCACTGCTCTGGTCGCTGCCAGCGTTCATTCGTCTGTGCGTGACGCGCTGGTCGGGGCTTTTCACAGTCCCACACTGCGCGTGTACGCCAGTGACGATGTCATCGGCGTAGAGGTTGGCGGGGCCGTGAAAAATGTGCTGGCCATTGCCACGGGGTTGTGTGATGGTATGCAACTCGGACTGAATGCGCGTGCCGCCCTGATTACGCGTGGACTGGCCGAAATGACCCGGCTCGGTGTGGCCCTGGGCGCCAAGCCGGAAACCTTTATGGGCCTCAGTGGCCTGGGAGACCTGGTGCTAACCGCAACGGGTGATCTGTCACGGAACCGCCGTGTGGGCATGGCCATGGCGCAGGGGAAGACACTACAGCAGGCCATAGACATGCTGGGCCATGTCGCAGAGGGCGTTTACAGCGCCCGCACCGTGGTTCAGCGTGCAGCTTCACTGCGCGTGGATATGCCGATTGCGCAGGCGGTGGTTGATTTGCTGGACGGTCGGCTACAACCGGCACAAGCGGTTGCAGCACTGATGGGCCGCGACCCGACGGTCGAAGGGCTGTAACTAGCCGGCGGCGCAAACAGCGCCCCCGCTGGCTCAGCCTTCTTTCACGCGCGCAGCAATGTGGTCCATGGCCTTTTCGACCTGGTCGACCAGAATCAGGCACAAGTCGCCAGCCGCCAATTTGTTCATTGCGGTGTCGATCGCCAGAAACTCTCCCTTGATCTCGCTGGTTTGGGTGGTTCGCCGGGCATTTGCCAAGCCCTGGCGCAACAGGGCGATCACTTCGCCATCTCGCCGGCCGCGCTGGCACTGGTCTTCATAGAGAATCACTTCATCAAATGCGTCGCCCAAAATTTCGGTTTGCTGGCGAATATCCTGATCACGCCGGTCACCGGCACCGCTGATGACAACCATGCGCCTGGCGCCCGGCATGCCTTGCACCGCCTGCACCAGGGCCAGCATGGCGTCCGGGTTGTGTCCATAGTCCGCGATGACCGTGGCGCCACGGAATTTGAATAGGTTGAAGCGCCCCAGCGCGTTGTCGCTGTCGTTGGAGAAACCGGCCAGACCTGCCCGGATGATGGCCCAGTCCAGCCCCAGCGCCCACGCCGCAGCCACCGAAGCCATGACATTTTCAACCTGGAACGGAATCAGCCCGCCCATGGTGATCGGTATGCTTGCCAGCGCAATTGTTTGCTGCACATCGCCTTTGCTGGCCACGATATGGCCGTTCTCGACGTATACCACCCCTTGGCCCTGGGCACGGTGCGTGGCCATCACCGGATGAAACTTGTCAACGGCAAAAAAAGTCACAGAACCCTTGCATTTGCCCGCCATGGCAGACACGGTCGGATCGGTCGCGTTCAAGACGGCGGTGCCATGTGGCGACACGTTTTGCACAATCACGCGCTTGAGAACTGCGAGATCCTGCACCGTGGTGATGTAATTCAGCCCCAGATGGTCACCGCTGCCGACGTTGGTCACAACAGCAACATCGCAGCGGTCAAAAGCGAGGCCTTCTCGAAGCACGCCACCACGCGCTGTCTCGAGTACGGCGGCATCGACATCGGGGTGCAGCAGAACACTGCGTGCGCTCTTGGGTCCGCTGCAGTCTCCGGTGTCGATGCAGTTTCCTCCGACGTAAACGCCATCCGTATTGGTCATGCCCACACACAAGCCGCTGTGTGCCAGCAGATGCGATATCAGTCGCACCGTCGTGGTCTTGCCATTGGTGCCGGTCACTGCAACGATCGGGATCCGCCCGTCCTGTCCGCTCTTGAACATGCTGGAGATGATGGCTTCGCCTACGGCCCGCCCTTTGCCAAAAGACGGGCTCAAGTGCATGCGCAAGCCGGGCGCTGCGTTCACTTCGACAATGCCTCCGCCCAGTTCTTCGATGGGCCGCAGAATGCTGTCGCACACGAGGTCGACGCCACAAACATCCAGGCCCACCATATGGGCGGCTGCCACCGCACGGGCGGCCACCTCCGGGTGTACGTCGTCAGTGACATCGGTGGCCGAGCCACCGGTTGACAGGTTGGCATTGTTGCGCAGGTTGACGCGCTCGCCTTTTGCTGGAACGGCCTCCGGCGAAAAACCCTGATTGGACAAGCAGGCCCGTGCAATATCGTCAATGCGGATCTTCGTCAGCGACGTGGAGTGTCCCGAGCCGCGACGGGGGTCCAGGTTGACCTGGGCGACCAGTTCGGCCACTGTCTGGACTCCATCGCCAACGACTTTAGGTGGGTCGCGTCGCGCTGCTGCAACCAGTTTGTCACCCACTACCAGCAACCGAAAATCGTTGCCGGGCATATAGCGCTCGACCAGAATGTCATCGCGAAATTCCCTCGCAATGGCGTAGGCCTTTGTCAGGTGTTCTTTGGTGGTGATGTTGACCGTCACACCCTTGCCCTGATTGCCGTCCTTGGGCTTGACCACCACGGGCAGACCAATTTCGCAGGCTGCCACCCATGCATCCTCGGCATCGCTGACAGCACGTCCACCAGGTACAGGAACACCGGCGGCGGCCAGTAGCCTCTTGGTCAGATCCTTGTCCTGCGCAATGGACTCGGCGATTGCGCTGGTGATGTCCATTTCGGCGGCCTGAATGCGCCGCTGCTTGCTGCCCCAGCCAAACCGGACCATGCTTCCTTCGGTCATGCGGCTGAAAGGGATGTTGCGTGCAACTGCGGCGTCCACAATGCAACCGGTGCTGGGTCCAAGGCGCACATCCTCGTCCAGGTCCCGCAATTGGGTCAGGGCTTCGGGCAAATCAAAAGGCGTGTCATCCAACGCAGATTGACAAAGCGATTGCGCCAAATCCAGCGCCAACCGCCCAACCACCTCTTCACTGTATTCAACGACCATCTGGTAGACGTGCGCGTCCACTGTCGGTGTGCTGCAACTGAATGTGACAGGGCACCCAGCCTGTGCTTGCAGTCCCAGAGCGGCGAGCTCAAGTACATGGACCATGGGAATCGAGTCGTCGTGCCCGGTGGGCTGAAACGGGCCAATCTCGGGGAACCGGGAGCGCAGTCGCGCCTCGAACCCTTCAATGGTGCCGATCGAGCGTTCAACGCCACTGCACGATACGATGGACTGTATGGCCGTGTGGTGGCTCCACAGGTTGGGTCCACGCAGGGCTCGGATACGGGTTACTTCCATGGTGTGTCTCTGGTATCTCTAAATTACCCAACTGGTTTGTAGTCAGTAGGGCGTTTTTCTGGGGTTGGACTCAAACGTACGCAGACCGGCACCGATTAATTCGGGTGGAATGCTCAGCGCCCAGGCCGCCGCGACGGCCGCCATCACCATCTCGGGCTGCGAAGCCTTGGCGGGCTTGAGCGAGGCCAGCGGCAACAAGGCAATTTCCTTCGCACCATGGGCCAGGACGATCTGATCGTCGCGTACAAACACGACTTGCTCACCGGCCGCGCGGTGCTCTGACATGACATTGTGATTGGGGTCCATGCCGTAAAAGATAACTTTGCCGTCGCACAATTCAGCTAACTCCACGACTTGCGGGTCTGCTGCATTCAGCACCGCGGTGCCAGAGGGCAAAATGACATCGACTTGGGTCCGTGCAACTTTAAAGGTCTGCTCGGCATCCAGAATATCAAACGCCTTCAGCGACTCTTGCCAGCCTACGTCCGTGACCACGCCCACCAAGCACTTGTCATAGGCCAAGCCTTCGGCCAGGATCGTTTGACTGCCGTTTTCAAATACAGCGGCCTGCACGGAACGGTTGATCAGCAGGCGCTGACCCGCTTCCCAGTTTGCGCAGTCTTTTGACTCCACCTGACGCCCGTCCAGGTACAGGCCCTCGCTGCAGGCCAGACCGACATGTTTGCCGCTGATGTGCGCGAGCCAGGCGATCATGCGGGCGATGCGCCCGGTCTTTTGTGTGCCGGTAATACCCACAATCGGGATGCGTCCGTCGCGGTCCAACTTGAACAAGTGCTCAATGATGGCCTTGCCTACCGGACGACCGACACCATCTGCGGGCTTGATATGTGCCAGCAAACCGGGGCTGGCGTTGACCTCAATGACGGCGGCACGTTGGGACTGCATGGGTTTGGTGACATCTTCGAGGACCATGTCCACACCGGCAATATCCAGACCCACCACACGCGCTGCCAGGGCTGCCGCTGCGGCCACGCTGGGGTGCAGCAGGTCGGTTACATCGAAAGCTACATTGCCGTTGCGCTGAATCAGCACACGCTGGTCTTTCGATGGAATCGACCCGGGCGTCAAACCCGCGCGCTCCAACTCCAAAATGATTTCGCCGGAATCGCTGGGCAGTATGGCGTTGAGCGGAAAATCTTCGCCTGTACCGCGGCGCGGGTCGGAATTGATCTGGTCATCTGTCAACTTGTCGATGTGATCGACCCCATTTCCCACCACCCAAATGGTCTCGCCGCGCGCAGCGGCCACCACGTGCTTGCCGACCACCAGCATGCGGTGCTCGTTGCCGGGAATGAATTTTTCAACGATGACACTGCTGCCGCCACCTTTACGAAAGGCCAGGGCGTAGGCTGCTTCCACGTCACTTTGTGTGCGCAGGTCCAATGAGACTCCGCGGCCGTGGTTGCCGTCATACGGCTTGAGTACTACCGGCACGCCAATTTCTTGCGCGGCCTGCCAGGCCTGCTCGGCCGATTTCACCAGTTCGCCTTCGGGCACCGGCACACCGCAGGATTTGAGCAGGGACTTGGTCAAATCCTTGTCACTGGCAATCTCTTCAGCTATTGCCGAGGTCTGGTCGGTCTCTGCAGTCCAGATGCGTCGCTGGTTGATGCCGTAGCCCAGCTGCACCAAGTTGCCCTCGGTCAGGCGGATGGAAGGAATTTTCCGTGCAGTGGCTGCATCCACAATGTGTGCGGTGCTGGGGCCCAGGCACAGGTCGTCCACCTGGTTTCGTAAATGGGTGACCATGGCGGTCACGTCATAGGGCGTGTCATTGATGGCAGCCAGCACCAAATCGCGCGCGGCAACCAGTGCCTCGCGCCCGACCTGCTCCTGGCGCGTGCGAAACGCAATTTTGTACACGCCGGGTGTTGACGTCTGTCGCGCCTTGCCAAAACCGGTTCGCATGCCAGCCAGGTTTTGCAGTTCGAGCGTGGTGTGCTCCACAATGTGCGCCGCGTAGGTGCCCTCGCGTACCCGCTGCAAAAAACCTCCGCGCACCCCCGGACTGCACTGGTGTTCTACCAGACTGGGCAGGAATCCTGTCAGCCGCTCGTAGAAGCCGGGCAGGGTGTTGGACGGGTGGTCCTCCAGTGTGCCGATGTCCAGCCACGCTTCAATCACCGGCCGGTAGGTCCAGATGTTGGGTCCGCGCAGGTGTGTCACCCTGAGAATATCGATCGTTTTCTGGTCCGTCATGGCTGTTTTGGGTTGGGTCGTCCACCAATGTGGCTCTGGCGGCGTTGTGTATTCTCGCTTACCCAGTCACATTCGGCGGTTGAGCGCTGTTGCTCCAAGGTAGTATCGTAAAGTATGGCGCATATCGCACCCGGTATGCGCTTGGCGCCAAGCCCGTCGAATCTCAATTTTTTGCTGTACAAATGACCCCTGATGTTTTAACCGAGCGCGCGTTGCCAACTGACCTGAGCGCCGTTTGGCGTGGCGCGGTGTCATCGCAACTCCACACCCAGGAGAACGTTCTGGCGATGCTGGAGGTTGACCTGGATGCCCATTTGAATTTCGTGCCGGGCCTGATCCTGGTGACGGACCAGCGCATTCTGAGTTGCGCCGGTGAACAGGCGCCATGGCAGCACTGGTCCTACAGCGGTGGGTTGGAGTTGCGTCACCATGACCATGCCGGTGTTGGACATTTGAACCTGGTGGATGCCCGTGGCCTATTGGCAACATGGCGTTTTACGCTGGCCAAAAACTTGCAGGCTATTCGACTGGTGGACCAGTTTCAATCCCATTTGGAAAGCCATGTCACTGGCAAGCCTCTGGCGCAGGCCCTGAGCAACGTCTGTCCGAGCTGCAAGGCCCCATTGGAGCCAGACCAGGATGAATGCCCAATTTGCACCAAGGTGGTCCATACACCACCTTCTACTTGGACGTTGTTTCGCCTGTGGCGCTTTGCCAAACCTTATCGGGGTCAGTTGTTATTGGGTTTTGTGCTGATGCTATTGGGTACGGCGGCAAGCCAGGTTCCGCCTTATCTCACGATTCCTCTGGTAGACGAGGTTCTGATCCCCTTTCAAAATGGGCAACACATACCGCTCTCGACTGTTGCGTTCTACCTTGCCGGTCTATTGGGTTCGGCCCTGCTGGCCTGGGGCCTGAGCTGGGGCAAAACCTATGTGCTGGCACTGGTTTCAGAGCGCATCGCAGCTGATTTGCGCACGGTGACCTATGAACACCTGTTGCGACTGTCGCTGGAGTATTTTGGCGGCAAGCGCACTGGAGATCTGTTGTCGCGCGTGGGCAGCGGGAGTGACCGGATTGCGGTATACCTGTCGCTGCACCTGACCGACTTCGCGAGCGACATGGTCATGATCGTGATGACTGCGATTATTTTGTTTTCCCTCAACCCCTGGCTGGCCCTGATTACGCTGGTGCCGCTACCCTTCATTGGGTGGATGATCCATTTTGTGCGTTATCGATTGCGCACCGGCTTCGAGAAGATTGACCGGGTCTGGGGGGAAGTGACCAACGTGTTGGCCGACACCATCCCCGGAATTCGGGTTGTCAAAGCGTTCGCACAGGAACAGCGCGAAGCCAGGCGTTTTCGCGAAGCCAACCGGCACAACCTGATCGTCAATGACCGCATTAACAAGATATGGGCGCTTTTTTCCCCCAGCGTATCCCTGCTGACGGAAATTGGGCTGCTGGTGGTGTGGGGGTTCGGTATCTGGCAGGTATCGAAGGGCGAAATTACGGTGGGTATGCTGCTTGCGGCAGTGGCATATATCGGTCGCTTTTACGGCAGGCTCGATGCCATGAGCCGCATCGTCTCGGACACACAAAAAACAGCCTCGGCGGCCAAGCGCATCTTTGACATTCTGGACCACGTCTCCAGCGTCCCCGAGCCGGCGCAGCCGGTGCCCATGGGCAAAGTGCAGGGGCGTATTGAAGTCGGCAATGTGGGCTTTCGTTATGGCAACCGCGAGGTCAACCGTGGCATCAATTTGTCCATTGCCCCAGGCGAGATGATTGGTCTGGTTGGGCACAGCGGTTCGGGCAAGAGCACCCTGGTCAATCTGATCTGCCGTTTTTACGATGTATCCGAGGGCTCGATCAAGGTCGATGGTGTGGATATTCGCTCGTACGCGATTTCAGATTACCGCCAGAATATCGGGCTGGTATTGCAGGAACCGTTCTTGTTCTTCGGCACGATTGCCGAAAACATTGCCTACGGCAAACCCGACGCCACACGTTCCGAAATCATCGCTGCGGCGCGGGCAGCGCATGCCCACGAGTTCATCTTGCGTTTGCCCCAGGGCTATGACTCCATGGTGGGCGAGCGAGGGCAGGGCCTGTCGGGTGGCGAGCGCCAGCGCATCTCCATTGCGCGGGCGCTGTTGATCGATCCGCGCATCCTGATTCTGGACGAGGCCACCTCGTCGGTGGACTCCGAGACCGAGAAGGAAATCCAGAAGGCATTAGAAAACCTGGTGAAGGGGCGCACCACCATCGCCATTGCGCACCGCCTGTCTACGCTGCACCGTGCTGACCGGCTGGTGGTGCTGGACCGCGGCCGCGTGGTGGAAGAGGGCACGCACGACGCCCTGATGGCCAACGAGGGCGCCTACTTCAACCTGTACCAGGCACAGGCCCGCAACATGGATGTTGATATGGACGCAGCACGATGAACGACCTCAGTGTGACAACAACTTCTGCCTTTCCCCTGCACCGCGATGCGTTTGGCAAGCTGATCTGGACGATGGCCGAGGGCCCGCGTTTCGAAGGCGTGGTGCCGATTCGGGCCTTCCCGATACAGTCGCCCGAGGTGGGCATTTCGCTGGTCAATCTGGACGGCCAGGAAGTTGCGTGGATCGAAGAATTGTCCGCAGTTCCAGAACCCGCCCAGACCCTCATTCGCGACGAGTTGGCAACCCGTGAATTCATGCCGGTGATCAGCCAGATCGTCGCTGTGGCCAGTTTCTCGACACCGTGTACGTGGACGGTGAAGACCGACCGGGGCGAGACTGAGTTTGTGCTGCGCGGTGACGAAGACATTCGCCGCATTGGCACCACGGGTACGCTGCTGATTTCTGACTCGCACGGCATCCAGTACCTGGTTCGCGACCAGTTTGCGCTGGACGCCAAGAGCAAAAAAATTCTGGACCGTTTTTTGTGAACTACGGTGTCCCGATAAAAAAGTAGGCGTTCACCGGCCCGCTGCTCGACTGCCCCAACCCGATGTAAGCAGGACCAAACGGCGTCTCACCGCGCACATAGATGGCCGTCGAGTTGAGCAGCCCCGTTCGACGCGGCTCTGACACGGGGTCGGCTACCTTGCCCACCTCCAGCGCAATCCCGACCCGCATATCGCCAATCAGGCCCAGGGGCAGGCGGCCCAGGATGCGCTCTGCCCGCACGTGGCCGTAGCTGACTCGGTCGCCCATCAGCTGGTCATTGGCAAAGCCCGACAGGTTGAGAAAGCCGCCCAAACGCCCCATTTCCTGCGGCACAAGCGTGCCGTAGGTCGAGCCCGCGTAGCTGCCGCGCAGCCCCAGCACCCAGTCCTTGAGTTGGTAAGAGCCATCCAGGTTCAGGTTCAGCCGGTTGTAGTCTCCAGCCGCCGATTCAAACCAGCTGCCTTTGCCTGACCAGCCAGTGGTGGAGATGTGGAGCTGGTTCTTGTGGTCTGTCTCCCAACTCGCCAGCCAGCCGCGAATGTGCAGCGGGTCGCTCGGGAGGATCGGTAGCCCGGTCTCAATGGCGACCGTCTGGTGTTCGTCACGCCAGCCCAGCCGGGTCTGCCCGGTCATGCCCAGATTCAGGCCCACCGTCAGGTCCAGCCGGCCAATGCTGTTGCGGTAGTCCGAGACGCGCAGATCGTTCACAAACAGCGCAAAAGTTTCCCGTCGCACCGACGCTGCGGCGTCCACAAAATAGCGCTGCGCGGGGTCCAGCGGCTGGTAGAGCTCGGCACCAAAGCCGGTGTTGGACCCCAACTCTGCCGATGTCAGCAGTTCACCACCCAGCGAGTTGAGCCATGTTTTTTGATAGGCAGCGCGCAAGCTGAAGGTGGAGCGCCCGGTCAGTGTGGAGTTCAGGTTCACACCCATTCGCAGGTAGTCGGGCCCCCACGCCTTCTCGATGGGTGTGATGCGAAGCAAGTTCTTCTCGCCCTCTCGCGTCAGGGTGTAGTCGACCCGCTCGTAGTAGCCGTCCCCGTAGGCGCGCAGCAGGTTGCGGTTGAGTTGCTGAACATCCAGACGCTCGCCCGTCTTCTGCTCCACGTAGCGTTCAACCGCAGCCGGGTTGACCACCTTGAGGCCTGCGATCTCGATGGCATCGACCCTGGGCTGCGGCTGGTCTTTGCTTGCCCAGCGCTGGCGCCACGCTGTGTAGGCTTGCGTGTCCACGCTCAGGACCTTAAGAGCCGCAGTGGCGGCCTGCGTTGCGTTGCGACCCCGGTCGGCGGCCTCGGCACTGCGTTCGAATTGGGCAGCAGTCAGACCGGTCAAATCGGGCTTGATGTAGATGTCGTCGGCCCCGAGCTTCGCCAGCGACTGGGTGACGTTTTGTTCGGTCAGGATAGACACCATTTGGGTCGAGATTGAAAGTAATCCGCTGATTTCGCTGGCTTGCAGCAGGGGCGAGCCCACGTTGACTGCAATCACAATCTCTGCGCCACACAGGTCGCGCACTTCCTGAATCGGCAGGTTGTCGACCAGCCCGCCATCGACCAGCTTTCTGCCGTCGTACTCGAGCGGTGCCATCAGGCCCGGCACCGACATACTTGCGCGCATGGCCAGCGTCAGGCTGCCATTGCGAAACACCACGCGCGCACCGGTGCCGATGTCGGTCGCGATGATGGACACGGGCAGCGCCAGTTGTTCAATCAGCCGGTCTCCCGCATCGGCGCGTACCAGCTGGTTGAAAAACAATTTAATTTTTTGGCCTGAAACAACGCCCGGTGGCGTCACAAGCCCGGTTGCCGTCACCCCGGCTTCACTGCCGGGCAAATAGCGCTTGGCCAGTCGTTTGCTGCGGTAGTTGATGTCGTTGTAGCCCGGGTTGTCCTGAAACAAATCATTCCAGTCTGCCTTTCCCATCTCACTGCGCAGCGTGGCTGCATCCAGGCCCGATGCCCATGCACCCGCAACCAGTGCGCCCATGCTGGTTCCCGCCACGCAGTCCACGGGAATGCGCAGCCGCTCCAACTCTTCCAGGACACCGATGTGGGCAGCACCCCGGGCACCACCGCCCCCCAGAACCAAACCCACTTTGGGACGGTCTGCTGCCATGGCGCTGACCGACAGGAAACATAGCACCAAGGCAAAAAAACGGGAAAGCGGGGTTTTGAAGGATGACATCGGTACACAGGGTATTGGGCAGTCAGCTGTTTATAGCAGTTAGTGTGCTGCCTCAGCGCGTCTTTAACCAGTTGGTTGACAATGCAAGCAGGTGCCACGATCTGGCACTGCAACCATAGCTGGAGACTCCATTGCCCATGACTAGTTTTGAATTGGTGTGCAGCCTTCTGTTTGCGCTGGCCATCGTTCACACTTTTTCAACCAAATACTTTGAGCACCTGGCGCACCTGCAGCCACGCCATGCCGGGCTGTGGCATTGGCTCGGTGAGGTCGAAGTTGTGTTCGGCTTTTGGGCTCTCGTGCTGGCCATCACCATGTTTGCCATGCTCGGCTCCAGCGCCGCCATTGAGTACATCGACACCCGCAACTACACCGAGCCGATGTTCGTTTTTGCCGTCATGGTGATCGCTGCCACCCGACCCATATTGCAGGCGGCCATGGGGCTGGTGCAGTGGTTGGCCCGTGCCGTGCCGTTGGGCGGGAGTCTGGGCTACTACCTCGTGGTGATGGTGCTGGTCCCGCTCATGGGCTCCTTCATCACCGAGCCCGCAGCTATGACGCTGGCTGCGTTGATTTTGGGCAGCCGCTTCTTTTCCCGCAACCTGTCGACGCGTCTGAAGTACGCAACCCTGGGCGTACTCTTTGTCAATATCTCGGTTGGCGGAACGCTCACCTCCTTTGCTGCGCCGCCGGTGCTGATGGTAGCCGCCCAATGGGGCTGGGACACCAGCTTCATGGCCAGCACGTTTGGCTGGAAGGCCGCTATCGCTGTCGTTGTGAATGCGGTGGGTGTGTCGGTGTGGTTTCGCAAAGAGCTGGCTGCACTGCCTCTGCAAACTGAGGCCAAGGACGCAGCGCCCGCCGTGCCGTTGCTGTTAGTCGCCGTGCACGGGGTCTTTCTGCTGGGGGTGGTCGTATTTGCCCACCATCCGCCCATCTTCATGGGGCTGTTCCTGTTCTTCCTCGGCATTACGCATGCCTACGAACACCACCAGGACCGGCTGATTCTGAAAGAGGGTTTGCTCGTCGCGTTCTTCCTGGCAGGCCTGGTTGTGCTGGGCGGGCAACAGCAGTGGTGGCTGCAACCGCTCTTGATGCGCATGAGCAGCGACCAGGTTTTTGTGGGTGCCATTGCGCTGACCGCTTTCACCGACAACGCCGCCCTGACCTATCTGGGCTCGCTGGTGGATGGCTTGAGCGATGGCTTTAAATACGCGCTCGTCGCCGGCGCTGTGACGGGTGGCGGATTGACCATCATCGCCAATGCGCCCAACCCGGCCGGCATTGCCATTCTTCGTCAGCACTTTGATGAGGGCGTGGTTCACCCCATGGGCCTGCTGCTGGCAGCGTTGCCGCCCACCGTGGTGGCGGCATTGGCTTTTTGGGTTTTTAGGTAGTGCTCGCTGACGGGCTGGATTATCGAGTGCTTGAGCACCCCAGACTCGGAATCGGTGGCCCCCATTCACCGGGCCAGTGAATCATCAACGTGCTGACCCTGCCGCTTTCTTTTTGCGTGGTGGCTTTTGCACCTGCGTGGGCAAAGTCAGGGCCGCCGCAGCCAAATCCTGCAAATTACTCATTGACAGCAGTTGCGCATAAGCCATGCCCAAGGCATCGGCCTGGTGCAAAGTGTGAAGTAATTCGGCGCTGAGTCCCTTCAGCTTAGTTTCGTCCACGCACCAGAACCCATCAAGTTGACGCGTCTCGTTAGTAGCCTGATCCAGCCACGTCAACGTGCGCGGCTCAAGGACTGCGGCGGCGTGCAAGGCAGCACACATGTCCTGGGTTCTGTTGGACTGCTGCTCGTACTCCTGCAGAAACGCCACCACACGCGCCAGGCGCGGTGAAGCCTGGCCAGTAGTGCTTTCCACCAGCGGCTCGTCGGCCTGCGTGTGAATCCAGCCTTGCGTTGTGTCGATGGCCAGAATCGGATCAGCCTGACTTGCACCCTGCATTGGCAAAAACGGGTACCGCCGCACATACGCCGGAATATAGGTCTGCGCTCGCCATTGCCCCTGTGCATCGACATATCGATTGACACCGTCGCCCAGTCCCACCAGTACCGCGAGCGTCGGGGGCGCCTCGCCGGTGCCGGGCAAGAACACCATCGGGTAATGCCGCACGGCTTGTGCCACCTCGCTCACCATTAAGGCAATCACGTCGGCCTTGGCCGCAAAGCCAAACTCGGGCGCTATCTGGGCAAACCGCAATTGACCATGCACGGCGGCATCAAATGGCACGGCTTGCGCGTAAAACTGGGGCAGTGAATTCATGAATTTTTGGAGGTGTTTGAATTGAAGATGAAGCCGCAGGGTTGCCCGAACTTAAAACTTGTAACCCGCGTTCACCCAGACCTGCGGGCCCCGCTCACTTTGGTCCTGCGTATCGGACTGCGGCAACCCACCCTCAGTGCGCCAGGCCAGGGCGGCGTCCAGGCTCCAGCTATTGCGCTGGTAGCGCAACCCGATGCCCAGCCCGGCAATCGAGCGATCATTGGACACAACCGGTGCATTTGCCTGCGCAGCACTCCATGGATTCACATTCACCCGCACACTGCCAGCGTCATAGAACACATACGGCGCATACGCACCCATGGAATAGCGCAACTCCAGCTGAGTGAGCCACCCCGCATCTCCGTAACCCTCACCGCTGGGGTAGGCACGCACCCCGCTTGAGCCACCCAGGCCAAAGTCCTCGGACGAATCCAGATTCTTGCTAGCCTGCTGGGCACTGAGTCGAGCAAACAGGGCCAACTCGCTACCGGTGCCCCAGTTTAGCGCCTGCACCCGTGCCACATCCAGATTGATCTTGGTAAAACTGCCAGCCGTTTGTGCAGGCGCATCTGCAGCGCTCAAGGTGCTGCCCAGATCAAGCTGCCCACTGGTCAAACTGACACTGCCGTAGGTGATGCCACTGCCATCGCGCCGGTCAAAGTTCAGGGCCAGTGGCAGCGTTGTGCTGCTCTTGTCGGTACTGCTGGCGCTGGCACCACTGTGGTCGTTGAGTTGTTTGTGCTGCAAACTGCCCGTCAGGGTCAGATTGACTTGCTGGCCCCGCTGCAGCGGGTAACTCGCTCCCACGCTGAGCACGTCAGCCGTGCCGCTGGACTGGCTGCTGGCAAAGCTGCCCCCAAGTTCATAGTAAGTGTGGGAATAGCTGGTGGTGGCACGCAGGCCCGAGCCTGCAACCGGCAGGCTGTAGCCCAGCGCAGCCATGCGCATACCCTGCTCGCTCAGCAGGCTGCGCAAAGTGATCTGGTCGCCCAGCAAGAATGGGCTGTTGACATCCAGGTTGGCCCGCACCCTGCTTTGGCCGGTGTAGCGGTTGCCCTGGTTGTCCAGGCCCACATCGGCGTTCAAGCGCTCAGTCGTATCGATAGTCAGGTCCAGATCACCGGTGCCGACCTCTTTGCCCGGTCGCATGATGGGCGTGACCTTGAGGCCTGGCAGATCGTTCAAGATCAGGCTCAAGCGCTCCAGTGGCTCACTCTCAATCACCGTGCCGGGTTGTAGCGGTGCTGTGAACCTTTGCGCCGCAGCAGCCAGACGGGCGTTGGCAGGGTTGGGACTCTGCACCGTCACAGTCCCATACAGCCCCTCCATCACATCGATGCGCAGTGCCACTTGTTGTTCACCCCCTTGCAGCGCCTGTGGCGCAATATATGCACGGGCAAACGGGTAGCCTGCCGCGCGGTAATGCTCCGACACGCGGTTGGCCAGGGCCTTGAGGCCACCCAAGTCCAGGCGCTGGCCCATGGCATCGGCCAGCACGGCCTGCAGTTGCGCCTGGCTAAATCGGGTGTTGCCAGCAAAGCTGACCGACTGCAAGGTGATTTGACTGCCTCCAGAAATGATTTCGCTCAATTCCGGCGTGCTCAGGTTGATGCCGGTGGCCGCCTTGGGCGGCTGCAACTGGGGTCGCAATTGCTCTTGCAGGATGCGCCCGGCATCAGGCGTGCTGATGCCGGGGGCGGTTTGCGCCTGCACCTGGGTGCACAGTGTGCACACCAGACAGAGGGTGACAGCAAGCGTAGAAATGGGTCTTATGGACATGGACATTGGTTTTGGCGTTTTCATTGAACCTGCGCTTTGTCACGCAGCGCTTTGATTTTTTCATCGAGCTTGCGCCTAGCCAATATCTGGGCAATTTGAGGTTTGACCTCTTCCAGTGCCACTGGTTTGTTTGTCCGCACATCTTCCAGTTGCACCACATGCCAACCCGATTCCGTCCTGACTGGCTGCGAAGTAAACTGACCCTTCGTCAGCAGTTTGACGGCATCGGCCAGCGCAGGCAACAAGTTGACTGTGTTGGTCCAGTCGGCCAGACCACCGCGTTCGCGGGTCGATGCGTCTTGTGAGTAGTCACGCGCCAAATCCGCCAGCTTGCTGCCAGCATTGAGCTTATCAATCAGTAGCTTGGCCGTTGGCTCTTCTTTGAGTAGCAAGTGGCGTATCAAATAGTCCTTCTCACCGAGCGAACTCACCTGACGTGCATATTCGGCCCGGATGTCTTCGTCCTCAATGCGGATATCTCCAAGAACACTTTGCTGCCAGGCTTGAGACAGCACGTTCTTTTGGGCCAGAGCCGACTGGGCTTGTACCAAGGGATTGGCATCGAGCCCCAGTTTGCTGGCTTGTTGAACCATTAACGTTTGACTGATCAACGTCTCGCCCACCGCAGCACGCAGTTCAGCCGAGTCGGCCACACCGCGTGCGAGTTGCTCGCGCAGCAGCACTTCGGCGTGTGCATTCGGTATGGCGGTGCCATTGACCGTGACGTAGGTTTGCGCCAACTGATTCAGCACGCCGCTTTGCCCTGTGTTGGCTTGTGATGTTGGCGCCATCTTGGTCGCTTTGGTTTGGGCCTGAATCGGACCGACCAGCGTCAGCGCGCACAGGCCGCCCAGCACGGCCAGGACGATGGGCACAGCGCGAGGTTTGGGCAGAGGAGGGTGGGGCATACAAGGATTTGTCATGTCTTGGAGTTTCTCATCGTGTTGCGCCATCGGCGGGGGCCGCCGTGCCGCGTTCTTCGAGTTCAAGGCCTGCAGGCAGGCGGATACCACCGTCAATCACAAACAGCGTGCGACTGGGCAAGGCTGCGCTGTTGTCTTGCAGTTGCGCCACTTGGTTGGCACGCAGTTGCACGACCTCAAGGCCACCCACGCTGACCGGCACTTCCTGGCTGGGCACAAGCGGTGCGGTTGGAGGCGCAGTGAAACTCTGAGTTGAAATCTGCACAGTCTGCACACCACTGGTGCCTGACGAGGCGGCTGAATTTAGCACAACCCCGCTCTGAATGGCACCTGCAATGGCAGCACTGCGTGGCACCTCGTTTGCCGGTGCCTGTGCAGGCGTTGGCACAGGCACAGGCACCGGCACAGGCACAGGTGCAGG
>JAIPDC010000219.1 GCA_021737865.1 Rhodoferax sp. | reverse complement strand
GTCGGGCACCACCTGCAGCTATGCCAGCATCAGCCAGCAAAACGGCAACCCGAAGGCTGTGCGGGCCGTCGGCGGCGCCATTGGGCGCAATCCGATTTCCATCATCGTTCCTTGTCACCGTGTGGTTGGCAGCAATGGCGCACTCACCGGCTATGCCGGTGGCGTTGACCGCAAGATCGCACTGCTACAACTTGAAAGCGCCACTTGACCACTGCCACAGCCGCTTCGCCGGTCATTCATTCAAAACCGTGGAAGCTGGACTTCATTCTGCTGGCGGCCATCTGGGGCGCATCCTTCATGTTCATGCGCATAGGCGCCGTCGAGCTGGGCACGTTTGCAACTGCGGGGCTGCGTGTCAGCGTAGCAGCCGCACTTTTGCTGCCGCTTTTGCTGGCACGCGGGCAGGGGCCCATCTTGCGGCAACACTGGAAGATGGTTCTGGTGGTAGGCGTCTTCAACTCGGCCATTCCATTTGCCTGCTTCAGCTTTGCGCTGCTGTCCATTTCCACCGGCCTGTCGTCCATACTGAACGCCACGGTGCCGCTGTTTGGCGCCGTCATTGCTTGGCTCTGGTTGAAAGACCGGCCCAACGGTTCGCGCATGCTGGGGCTCTTGATCGGTTTTGTGGGTGTAGCGCTGCTGGCCTGGGACAAGGCCAGCTTCAAACCTGACGCCTCGGGCAACGCCACCGGCTGGGCCGTTCTGGCCTGCCTGCTGGCGACTCTGTGCTACGGAGCGTCGGCCAGTTTTGCCAAGCGGTATCTGTCGGGCCTGCCGTCGCTGGTCTCGGCCACTGGCAGCCAATTGGGCGCGGCGGTGGGCCTGGTTCCCCTTACCTGGTGGTTCTGGCCAGAGCGCGCGGTCTCGCTGCAAGCCTGGGCTGCCGTCATCGCACTGGGGATTTTGTGCACTGGCGTGGCCTACGTCCTGTATTTCCGCCTGATCGAGCGTGCCGGGCCTTCAAGGGCCCTGTCGGTCACTTTCGCCATTCCTGTTTTCGCCCTGCTGTATGGCGTGCTGCTGCTGGGAGAGGCCGTGACGCCCTGGATGGTCGGATGCGGCCTGGTCATTGTGGCGGGCACCAGCCTGTCCACAGGGCTGGTTACGCTGCGCAGGTAGGGTGCGCCCCTACTGGCGAATCACATCAGCACCTTGCGGCGGCTTGAACTGGAAGACACTGGCATCCAGTGCCACATTGGCCTTAAACCCGCTAAAGCGCAAGCTTGAGGTCTGGCCAAAACTGTCGACCATTTCCAGCGACGCCAGCTCACCGGACCGAAAGCCGACCCGTATGTTCTGCAAGCCGCTGTCCTTGGCCTTTGGCGTGGCCAGCACCCACTCCTGACCTTCGCGGTCAGCATCCGGCGCCAGCACGAAGTCGGCCTGCAAAGCCTTCACATCGACAGCAGAGGCAATCAGCGCTGCGGGGGTGGTGCCCAGCACCAGCGCCTGCTTGCGCGCGGTCACCTGGTTCAGGTCCACGTCATATAACCACAGCGTCTGACCGTCGGCGACGATGGTCTGCTCAAACGGCTTTTTGTAGACAAAGCGGAAATGCCCCGGCCTGGAGAACTCAAACGTGCCGGTGGAGGTTTTGGTCCGTGCGACTTGCCCTTCTTTGGCGGGCATGGTGACCACCTGGGTGAAATCGGTGCGAGCGGTTTTCACCGTCCTGACAAAACTCTCAAGGCTTTCCAGGCCGCCAGCCCCCGCCGATATTGCGTAGGCAGCTATTAAAAATGTAGCGATTTGTTTCATTCCGCCCTCGCTGGCACCAGGATGTCGCGCTGACCGTTGGTGCTCATGGAACTGACCAGGCCGGCTTTTTCCATGTCTTCCACCAGGCGGGCGGCACGGTTGTAGCCGATTTTGAGGTGGCGCTGCACCAGCGAGATGCTGGCCTTGCGATTTTTCAGAACCACTTCGACCGCCTGGTCGTACATGGGATCCTTTTCACCGCCAGCACTGCCATCAACGCCCGGCTCACCCTCCCCGTCTACAGAGCCGCCCTCCAGCACGCCTTCGATGTAGTTGGGCTCGCCCTGGGTCTTGAGGTAATTCACCACGCGGTGCACTTCGTCGTCGCTCACAAAGGCACCATGCACACGAACGGGCAGACCGGAGCCACTGGCCATGTACAGCATATCGCCCATGCCCAGCAAGGCTTCAGCGCCCATCTGGTCCAGAATGGTGCGGCTGTCGATCTTGGAACCCACCGAGAAGGCAATGCGGGTCGGGATATTGGCCTTTATCAGGCCGGTGATCACGTCCACGCTGGGGCGCTGCGTGGCCAGAATCAGGTGGATGCCGGCGGCACGCGCCTTTTGCGCCAGGCGGGCAATCAGCTCTTCAATCTTCTTGCCGATCACCATCATCAGGTCGGCCAGTTCGTCGATCACCACCACGATGTGCGGCAGGCGCTCCAGTGGCTCAGGGGAATCGGGAGTCAGGCTGAACGGGTTGTAAATGAACTCGCCGCGCGCTTTAGCCTCGGCGATCTTGACGTTGTAGCCAGCCAGGTTACGCACCCCCAGCTTGCTCAGCAGCTTGTAGCGCCGCTCCATCTCCCCCACGCACCAGGTCAGGCCATAGGCGGCCTGTTTCATGTCGGTCACCACAGGGGCAATCAAATGCGGAATGCCTTCATAGAACGACATCTCCAGCATCTTGGGGTCGATCATTAAAAACCGCACATCGCTGGCCTCGGCCTTGTACAGCAAGCTCAAAATCATGGCGTTGATACCCACCGACTTGCCCGACCCGGTGGTACCGGCTACCAGCACATGCGGCATCTTGGCCAGATCGGCCACCACAGGGTTGCCCACGATGTCCTTGCCCAGGCCCATGGTCAGCATGGACTTGCTATCGTTGTAAACCTGCGAGCCCAGAATCTCGGACAGGCGGATGCTCTGGCGTTTGGCGTTGGGCAACTCCAGCGCCATATAGTTTTTGCCGGGAATAGTCTCCACCACACGAATCGACACCAGGCTCAGGCTGCGCGCGAGGTCCTTGGCCAGGCCCACAATCTGTGAGCCTTTGACACCCGTGGCGGGTTCAATTTCGTAGCGGGTAATGACCGGCCCGGGCTGGGCCAGCACCACGCGCACTTCGACGCCAAAGTCCTTGAGCTTTTTCTCAATCATGCGGCTGGTCATTTCCAGCGTTTCGGGGGCGACCGTTTCCTGGCGCGCCAGCGCACCATCCAGCAAATCAACCTGCGGCAGCTTGGTGTCGGGCATTTCCATGAACAATGGCTTTTGGCGCTCTTTGGCCACCCGCTCGCTGCGGGGCGGCTCCATGATCACAGGCTCCACAATCACCACCGGCTGCGGGTGGTGCTCTTGGGTCTCTTCACGCTCTTCGAACAAAATTTCTTCACGCTCACGCATGGCTTGCTGACCCATTTCACGGTCTTGCGCGCGTTCGCGCTGCATTCTGCGTGACTGCACCTGGGCGTCGAGCCAGGCACCGATACGCTCGGCAACCTGCATCCAGGAGAAACCAAACACCAGGGCAGCGCCGATCACACCCAGCGCAATCGAGACCAGACCGGAACCCGAGAATCCCAGCCACTTCACGCTCAAGGGACCCAGCAGGTAGCCCATCACACCGCCACTGTGACCACCCGGCAAACGCGCCTCCAGGCTGTACATTCTTGCCCACTCCAGAGACGTGCTGGCATACAGCAGCAAGACCAGCCCCAGCCAGAAAACCATGCGATGGCCAACGGAACGCTCGGCCTGGTTGCCACGCAGGCGGTTGGCCAATAGTGCCAACCACAGCCGCACGCCCACCGCCAGACACCACCAGGCTGAAAAACCCAGCAAGAAGTAACTGACGTCGGCCACCCATGCCCCCAGGCGACCGACGCGATTTGCCAGAGGCATGCCGGCCCCCGAGGTGGACCACGCAGCATCGAGCGGCGAATAGGTCAACAGGGCAATCAACCAGAGGGAAAGGAAGACAAACCCGCCAATGAGCGCAATTTCATTGGCAAAACGACCCATGCCGGTCGGCGTTGCAGCGCTGCTCGGCGCGGAAGATTGAAGCGTATGGAGTGAATAAGTCATATTTCAGCGAGGAAGGACACGACGCTCGTAAACCCGCACCATACCGCCTTCCAGCGACTGGATGAACCCCTGCTCCTCAAAATCTTTCATGACACGGCTGACCATTTCACGCGAGGCACCCACCATCTTGGCTATGTCCTGGCGCGAGACCTTTTCGCGAATCATCAATACATCCTGCTCGTCAGCCACCGCAGACTCCAGCAGCACCATGGCCACCCTCCCGTAAACGCCCACCAATGCCAAAGAACTGATCTGCTGACCGGACTTGCGCAACCGTTGTACCAACTCTTGCATCACTGCAAAAGACATGGCCGAATTCTCCGACAGGCAGCGCAAAAAATCGTCACGCCCCAGAACCAGAGCATCGACCTGCTGCTCTGCCACAACGGTGGCCGAGTGTGGCTCGCCATCAATCAGGCTCATCTCGCCCACATAATCACCGGCACGCAGGGTCGCAAGAATAACCTCGCGCGCCTTGCTGTCCGTCATCACGACGCGCGTGCGTCCGGACAGAATGATGTACAGGGCGTTGCTCTTGCTGCCCTGGGCCACCAGAACTTCACCCCGCTTGAACCGCCTCTTGGACACAGACTCCACCAGCGACTCCGCCTGCAGCGGCGTCAGCATGGAGAAAAGGGGTACCCGGCGAATCAAATCCAGGTTGCTCAGCATCGACATTCAGTCACTCCGAAAATGTGTTGCGGCCTTCTTACAATCGGGTTCGCATTGAAAAGGCCGACACCGCCCCGAAATGTACACGGCCTGACTCCCGTTTTACGCAACTAAAGGTTCCTCCATGTCCGACCCCAAACACGCCAAAGTCCTGATTCTGGGCTCGGGCCCTGCTGGATACACCGCTGCTGTCTATGCCGCACGCGCCAATCTCAACCCGGTTCTGGTGACCGGAATCGCCCAGGGCGGGCAATTGATGACGACGACAGAAGTCGACAACTGGCCAGCGGATGTTCACGGCGTCCAGGGCCCGGAGCTGATGCAGCGCTTCCTGGAGCATGCCGAACGCTTCAAGACTGAAATTTTATTTGACCATGTCAACAAGGTTGACTTCAGCAAACGCCCGTTCACCCTCACCGGCGACAGCGGTACCTACACCTGTGATTCGCTGATTATTGCTACCGGTGCCTCCGCCAAGTATCTGGGGCTGCCGTCCGAGACCGCTTTTATGGGGCGCGGCGTGTCGGGTTGCGCCACCTGCGACGGATTCTTCTATCGCGACCAGACCGTTTGCGTGGTCGGCGGTGGCAATACTGCCGTCGAAGAGGCCCTCTACCTGTCCAACATCGCGAGCAAGGTGATCCTGGTGCACCGGCGCGACAAATTCAAGGCAGAACCCATCCTGATCGACAAGATGATGGAAAAAGTGGCGGCCGGCAAAATTGAGCTCAAAACCTTCCGCACGCTCGACGAAGTGCTGGGTGACGCATCGGGCGTGACCGGCATCCGAGTCAAAAACGTGAACGACGGCACCACTGAAGACCTCGCCCTCACCGGTTGCTTCATCGCTATCGGACACGCGCCCAATACCGAAATATTCCAGGGACAACTGGAAATGGCGGGTGGCTACATCGTCACGCAAGGTGGCCTGAAGGGTTTTGCCACCCAGACCTCGGTGCCCGGCATATTCGCTGCCGGCGACGTTCAAGATCATATTTACCGCCAGGCCATCACCAGTGCTGGCACAGGCTGCATGGCGGCACTCGACGCCCAGCGTTTTCTGGAGCAACAAGAATAGTTCGCTATAATCTTAGGCTTTGCTGAACCCAGCCCGTGAGGGCATTGGCTTAGCAGCAAACACCGCCAAGCAATTGGCGGGGGGTTACCGCCACCCTTT
This sequence comes from Rhodoferax sp., assembly GCA_021737865.1. GTDB lineage: Bacteria > Pseudomonadota > Gammaproteobacteria > Burkholderiales > Burkholderiaceae_C > Allorhodoferax. The sequence goes on along the minus strand of JAIPDC010000219.1, from coordinate 888 downwards.
TTCATTGGCGAGGTGAGGTTACTGCGAGATTCAAGTCACCGGGTTTTCCGGTAAGCTGCGTCGCCAGTGGTAACCGTTTAAGAAGTATCGGAGTGTCCTTATGGCACGCGTATGTCAAGTCACGGGTAAAGGCCCGATGGTCGGAAACAATGTTTCCCACGCCAACAACAAAACCAAGCGCCGGTTCCTGCCGAACCTGCAATACCGCCGTTTCTGGGTCGAGACTGAAAACCGTTGGATTCGTCTGCGGATTTCCAACGCAGGTCTGCGTTTGATCGACAAGAACGGTATTGATGTTGTGCTCGCAGATCTGCGCGCACGTGGCCAAGCGTAAGGAGTAGCACCATGGCAACCAAAGGCGGACGCGAAAAAATCAAGCTGGAATCCACAGCTGGTACTGGTCATTTCTACACGACCAGCAAGAACAAGAAACTCATGCCCGAGAAGATGTTGATCAAGAAATTTGATCCCAAGGCTCGCAAGTACGTGCACTACAAGGAAATGAAACTGAAGTAATTCAGGTTCTGCTTCTAGCAGGAAGGGTCCCGTTTTAGCGGGCTTTTTTTCGTCTGTACTTTTCGTACTGTACTTTTGTATCTCTCGCCCTCCGCCGGTATGGGGCAGGTATTTTGCTTCGTGTCCCCCGGGCCCATGGGGCCCTCCTCCTTGACCTACGCAAAACGCCTGCCCCATACCAGCTGCTGGAGAGGTGGGCACCCAAAGGACTTTAAAGTCCAAGACCGTTGCGCTCCAACTCCCCGCAAGATCAGTCGGGCTATGGGGTTTGCGCAGGTCAAGGAGGGGGCCGAAGGCCGGGGGACACGGAGCAAAACCCATAGCCCGACTGATCTGGAGCGCACGCAAAAAAGCCCGTCAAAAAACGGGCTT
>JAIPDC010000218.1 GCA_021737865.1 Rhodoferax sp. | reverse complement strand
TGAACAACCTAAAAATTTCAACCCGCATCTTGCTGCTGCTGAGCATCTTCTCGGCCCTTCTGATCGCCATTGGTGCAATGGGCCTGACAGGAATTTCGCGCGCCAACGAAGCACTGCACACGGTCTACGTAGAGCGCACCTTGCCCATGGAGACACTTTCGAATGTGCTGGTGATGCAGTTGCGCAACCGCCAGCTTGTCGGCGACTCGCTACTGGACCCAACTGAAGAAACCTATGCCAAAAACAGTGCTGCCATTGAAACCAACATCGCTGAAATCAGCAAGTTGTGGGACAGCTACATGGCAAACCGCCTCACCCCGGAAGAAAAGCTGCTCGCCACCACCGTGACCGAAGCGCGGTCGGCCTACGTGCAGCAGGGCCTTAAACCAGCAATCGCCGCACTGAAAGCCAATGACTGGGCCGAGACTTCACGCATCAATGTCGAGGTGCTGGCGCCACTCTACGCCAAATTGCGTGCGTCCCTGGAACCCTTGGTCAAGTTGCAGGTGGCCGAAGCCAAAATGGAATATGACCATGGCATCGAGCGCTACCAGACCATTCGCCTGATTTCCATCGTATCCATCGTGGTCGGGCTGGTCATCGCCTGGATATTCGGCCTGACCCTGCTGCGCAGCCTTTCTCGGTCACTCAACAATGCAGTCGATGTTGCGCACGCAGTAGCCAAGGGTGACCTCACCCAAGCCATTAACACCCAGGGCAAAGACGAGGTAGCGCAGCTGCTCACGGCACTGGATGCCATGACCAAGTCACTGGTCTCGGTGGTGTCCAATGTGCGCCAGGGCTCGGAGGGTGTGGCAACTGCCAGCGCGGAAATAGCCCAGGGGAACAACGACCTGTCGGCCCGCACGGAATCACAGGCCAGCGCGCTCGAGCAAACTGCCGCATCCATGGAAGAGCTGGGCTCCACCGTTCGGCAAAACGCCGACAGCGCCCGCACCGCCAACCAACTGGCGGTCAGCGCCTCCACCATTGCCGTGCAAGGCGGAAACGTGGTGGGCCAAGTGGTTGAAACCATGCGCGACATCAACGCCTCGTCGCGCAAGATTTCAGACATCATCAGCGTGATTGATGGCATCGCGTTTCAGACCAACATTTTGGCGCTCAATGCCGCCGTAGAAGCTGCCCGTGCCGGCGAACAGGGCCGTGGCTTCGCGGTTGTGGCGAGTGAGGTTCGGTCTCTTGCGGGCCGTTCGGCGGATGCCGCCAAGGAAATCAAGGGGCTGATCAACGCCAGCGTCGAGCGTGTGGAACATGGCACCTCTCTGGTCGACCAGGCCGGCGCCACCATGACCGAGGTGGTGAGCAGCATCAAGCGCGTGACCGACATCATGGGCGAGATCAGCGCGGCCAGCAACGAACAAGCGCTTGGCGTGGCACAGGTCGGTGAAGCCGTGACCCAAATGGACCAGACCACCCAGCAAAACGCCGCGCTAGTGGAAGAAATGGCCGCAGCAGCCAGCAGCCTCAAGAGTCAGGCCCAGGAACTGGTACAGGCCGTAGCGGTGTTCCAGTTGGGCGACACCCCTGTGCAGCGCAGCGGCATGGCGCCACGCCAGGTCACTTCGCCGCGCCGCGCGCCCTTGCCTCCTGCACGGAAGCTGGCGGTGGGTAGCTCCGCCGCACCATTCCAGCAGAAGCGTCCCAGCCTGCCTGCCGCGCCCAAAACACTCGCCCCACCCAAACCGGCACCCAAGGCCCCTGCAGCACAGTCAGACGACGACTGGGAAACGTTCTAGCCCGGAATTTCAAAGCACTCTGACTGAGCAGGCGGTGAAAAAGCACACGCCGGCGGGACCACCATGGCGGACTTGCCTGTTTAACAGCCAAATATGCCGTCAACCCGCGTGAAATATGCCTAACCAGCTATACAATTCATAGCAATGAAAACCGACCTCAGCACCATTGATACCACCCGCATCGACGACACCCGCATTGGCGCGGTGCGGCCCCTGATCACCCCAGCCCTGTTGGAAGAAAAACTTCCAGTACCCGAGACAGCGCAAGCACTGGTTGAGCAAAGCCGCAGCGCAATCTCGCGCGTGTTGCATGGCCAGGACGACCGACTGATCGTGGTGGTAGGGCCCTGCTCTATCCACGACCACGAACAGGCCATGGACTACGCCTGGCAGCTCAAGGAACAGGCCGATGCACTGCGCGACGACCTGCTGGTCGTGATGCGCGTGTATTTTGAAAAACCCCGCACCACGGTCGGCTGGAAGGGCTACATCAACGACCCGCACCTGGACGGCAGTTTTGCCATCAACCAGGGGTTGGAGATGGCGCGCAAGCTGTTGCTGGACATTCTGTCCATTGACATGCCGGTGGGCACGGAGTTTCTGGATTTGCTCAGTCCGCAATTCATCAGCGACCTGGTGAGTTGGGGCGCTATCGGTGCGCGCACGACCGAAAGCCAGAGCCACCGCCAGCTCGCCAGCGGTCTGAGTTGCCCGGTGGGTTTCAAGAATGGCACTGATGGCGGCGTCAAGGTGGCCACCGACGCTATTCAGGCCGCGCTGGCACCGCACGCCTTCATGGGCATGACCAAAATGGGCCAGGCGGCTATTTTTGAGACGCGCGGCAACGACGACTGCCACGTCATACTGCGCGGCGGCAAAACCACCAATTACGCCCGGGCCGATGTGGACTCTGCCTGTGCGCTCCTTAAAGCGGCTGGCCTGCGCGAACAGGTCATGATTGACGTCAGCCATGCCAACAGCAGCAAACAACACGCACGCCAGATCGTGGTGGCCGGGGAAGTGGCAGCGCAGATTGCCGCGGGCGACACCCGGATCACCGGCATCATGATCGAAAGCCACCTTCAAGAAGGGCGCCAGGACATCGTGCCCGGCGCGCCGCTCAAGCACGGCATATCAGTCACGGATGCCTGCATCAGCATGGAACAAACGATACCGGTGTTGCAGCAGTTGGCAGCGGCCGTGCGGGCACGGCGCAGCCTTCTCCCGAGTCATTAAACAGAGCCGTGTAAGAACCTGCACGCCGGTCACGTGCGAAATAGCAAACCCATGGAGCCCTGAATCCAGCACAGTTGGCTGTGCACCGCACGTTCCATCGCTCAAACCTGATCAAAGGAGGTCGCGTCCCTTGGCCAAATCCCTCCATTCCTCTTCCTCGCCCAGCGCAACGGTGATGCTGACCGGCGATGTCATGACCGGCCGGGGGGTGGACCAGGTCTTGGGCCACCCCAGCAAACCACTCCTGCACGAACCCTACATCCATGATGCCCGCGACTACGTGCGCATGGCGGAAACGGTCAACGGGCAGGTGCCGGCACCGGTTCCATCAAACTACATCTGGGGTGATCTGCTGCCTGAAATCGAACGCCATGGGCCGGACGTTCGGATCGTCAACCTGGAAACCGCTGTCACCACATCCAGCACGGCCTGGCCCGGCAAGTCGATCCACTACCGGATGCACCCGGCTAACGTGGATTGCCTCACCTCCGCCGGCATCGACTGCTGCGTGATGGCCAACAACCACGTGCTCGACTGGGGTCGCAAAGGCCTGGACGAAACCCTGCACGTGCTGCAACAGGCCGGTCTGCAAACAGCAGGCGCGGGGGAAGATGGTGACGAGGCCTGGGCGCCTGCGGTTCTGCCTCTGGCCGGACGCGCGCGCATGCTGGTCTTTGCGTGCAGCACCACCAGCAGCGGTGTGCCGGCCGGCTGGTCTGCGGCTCCACGCACACCCGGAATTGCGCTGTTTCATGAACTCTCGGACACCTCCGCACGGCTGTTTGCAGAAGATGTTGCGCGCCGGCGCAGCCCGGGGGATCTGGTCATGGTCTCGATCCATTGGGGCAGCAACTGGGGGCTGGAGTTGCCGCCGGCGCACCGCGAATTCGCGCATCAACTCATAGACCTGGGCGCGGCCGATATCGTGCACGGCCACTCGTCTCACCATCCGCTGCCGATCGAGATTTACCGAGGCAAGCCCATTTTTTATGGTTGCGGCGATCTGATCAATGACTATGAAGGCATCGCTGCGCGCAACAGTTTACGCAGCGACGTGGGGTGCCTCTACTTCGTCACGCTGTACTTGGGTAGCGGACGCCTGAAGCGTCTGGAAATCATTCCGGTGCAGCTCAGGCGCTTTCGACTTACCCCTGCCGATACACCCGCTCGGGCCTGGCTTGAGCGCATCTTCGTCTCCAACGGAGCGCGACTTGAGCCCCTGCCCGGTGCCCGCAAATTTTCGGGCTGGGCATTGCACTGGAACCACCAGGCTTAGGAACACAAGCGCCTCCATTGCGCTTTCGCAACCGCCTCGGCTCAGCATTTTTCTACGATGCAGACCAATCGGCATCCGGCAGTGGCGCTCCCGGCGTTCCCGATTGGGGCTGATGCTCTTTACAACCGAGCGCCGATACACAGAGGACCACCATGAAGACTGACGCACAACTCAAGAAAGACGTTATCACTGAACTCGAGTGGGACCCGGCCATCAACGCCAGCGAGGTGGGTGTTGCGGTGACAAACGGCGTGGTCACATTGACTGGGCATTTGGATCTCTATGCCAAGAAATATGCCATCGAGAAGGCAGTGGCCCGTGTCGAGGGTGTGAAGGCGATTGCCGTCGAGATGGACGTCAAGCTGGAGCCTGGCCACAAGCGCAGCGACACTGAAATCGCCACCGCCGTCGAATCGGCGTTGAAGTGGCATGCGCTCGTGCCAGACGACCAGATTCAAGTCAAAGTGGAAAAGGGCTGGGTCACCCTGCGCGGGGCGGTCAGTTGGGACTATCAGCGCCAGAGCGCACAGAAGGCGGTTCACAATCTGGTCGGCGTGGTGGGCGTGAGCAATGCCATCACCTTGAAGCCGGCGGTCACACCGGACAACATTGCGAACCGCATTCGGGATGCCCTGACCCGGCATGCCGAGCGCGAAGCAAAAAATATTGAAATCACTGTCCACAACTCGTCCGTGACCTTGCACGGAAAGGTGGACTCCTGGTCGGAGCGCGCCGCCGCCGCCGGCGCTGCCTGGGACGCACCTGGAATTTCACGCGTAGTGAATGAACTCACGGTCGGGGTCTAAATAGCGCCCACCCCCTGCCCCCGGACCATGCAATTCGATGTCTGCCATGGAGATGCCGACGGCCTGTGTGCCGTTGTGCAGTGGCGCCTGCAGAACCCGCCGCATAACCGGCTGGTCTGCGGGCTCAAGCGCGACATTGAACTGCTGCAAAGCTTGCCCGCAAACCGGGGCGATGAGGTACTGGTGTGCGACCTGTCCCTGCGCCGAAACTACAAGGCGCTGCAAGGCCTGTTGAACCGCGGGGTGCGCGTGCACTATTTTGACCACCACGCGGTTACCGATATCCCTGAGCATCCGATGCTGGATGCCCACATCAACACGTCACCGAGCACCTGCACCTGCCTGCTGATTGACCACTATTTAGGTGGCAGGTCTCGCGGCTGGGCCATCGTGGGAGCTTTTGGTGACAACCTGGGCGCTGCAGCCGAGCAATTGGCGGGCACCATGCACATGGCAGTCGCAGACGTGAAGCGGCTGCAAACCCTGGGGGAAGCCATCAACCACAATGCCTATGGCGAGGGTGCGCAAGACGTGCACATCCTGCCTGCAGACCTGTTTGACATCATGGTCCGGTACGCGGACCCGTTGGCCTTTCTGGCCCACGAGTCCGTTGGGCACACACTCGATGCACTGCGCCAGGAAGACCTGGGCCGGACGCAAGCCGTGGTGCCCTGCAACCAGAATACACAGGCAACGGTCTACCTGCTGCCCGACGAGCCCTGGGGCCGAAGGGTGATGGGCAGCATGGGCAACACCCTTGCCAGGGAACACCCAAATCAGGCCCACGCACTGCTCAAGGCGACCCGGCGGGGCGGCTTCACCGCCAGTGTGCGGGCCCCGTTGAACACGCCCTCGGGCGCCGTCGAGTTATGCCGCCAGTTTGGCGGGGACGGGCGGGCGGGGGCAGCGGGCATTGACCATTTGCCAAATCATCTGCTGGGCAGGTTTGTCGATGCCTTCATGAAGGCACGCTGGGGCACCACGGTGGCACCCAAAGAGGCTTTTGTGACACCAGCAGAGTACGGCTGATGCAGCTATTTTCACTCGACCCGCAGACCTCCTTCAGCGATGCACTTGCCGCGCATTTAGGAGTGCCGTTGTCGCCCCTTGAAAACCGCCGCTTTGAGGACGGCGAGCACAAAGTTCGACCGCTCGCGGATCCGCGCGGACACGACGTCTACGTGGTCCACAGCCTGTATGGTGAAGCGCGCTGGAGTCCGCATGACAAGCTGTGCCAGTTGCTGATGTTTATTGCCACCCTGCGCGACCATGGCGCAACACGGGTGACGGCGGTGGTGCCGTATCTTGCCTATGCCCGCAAAGACCGCCAGACCAAACCGTTTGACCCGGTCACCCAGCGCTATGTCGCCGAACTCATTGAGGCGGTGGGTACTTCGCAGCTGATTGTGCTGGAGGTGCACAACGTGGCAGCTTTTCAAAACGCTTTTCGCTGTACCACAGTGCACCTCCCGGCACATCACGCCTTTGAACCCTTCGTCAGGCACCTGCCGCAGGAGGGGCCCCTGGTCGTTGCATCGCCCGACCCCGGCGGGGTCAAGCGGGCACAGCTGTGGCGTGAGTCACTGGAGCAGTCGCTGTCTCAAACGGTGGGCTTTGCCATGGTGGACAAGCGCCGCAGCGCCAACGTAGTCAGCAGCGAACACCTGGTCGCAGGCGACGTCAAGAACACCACGGTGCTGCTGATTGACGATCTGATTGCCGGTGGTGAAACCATGCGCCGCGCTGCAGCGGCGCTCAAACA
>JAIPDC010000217.1 GCA_021737865.1 Rhodoferax sp. | reverse complement strand
AAACTTGACGGCAATGCCCAGTGCAGCTGACGTCCAGGTGATGAAGTCACGCACGCTGTACTGCACGCCGGTAGCGATGACAAAGTCCTGCGGCTTGTCTTGCTGCAGCATCATCCACTGCATGCGCACGTAGTCTTTGGCGTGACCCCAGTCGCGCAGGGCATCCATGTTGCCCATGTACAAACATTGCTCCAGGCCCTGGGCGATGTTGGCCATGCCGCGGGTGATTTTGCGGGTAACAAAGGTTTCGCCGCGGCGCGGGCTTTCGTGGTTGAACAGAATGCCGTTACAGGCGTACATACCGTAGGCTTCGCGGTAGTTAACCGTTATCCAATAGGCATAAAGCTTGGCCACGGCGTACGGGCTGCGCGGGTAGAAAGGGGTGGTTTCCTTTTGCGGAATTTCTTGCACCAGGCCATACAGCTCGGACGTGGAGGCCTGGTAGAAGCGGGTTTTCTTCTCCAGCCCCAGGATGCGAATGGCTTCCAGGATGCGCAGGGTGCCCATGCCGTCCACGTCGGCGGTGTATTCGGGGCTCTCAAAACTGACCGCAACATGGCTTTGCGCGCCCAGGTTGTAGATCTCATCGGGCTGCACCTGCTGGATGATGCGGGTCAGGTTACTGGTGTCGCTCAGGTCACCGTAGTGCAGCTTGAAGCGGGCGTTGTCAATGTGCGGGTCCTGGTAGATGTGGTCTACCCGCTGCGTGTTGAACGAGCTGGAGCGGCGCTTGATGCCATGCACCACGTAGCCCTTTTCCAGCAGCAGTTCGGCCAGGTAGGAGCCGTCCTGACCGGTGATGCCGGTGATGAGTGCGACTTTGGGGGTTGCTTTAGATGGGGACATTGGAAAAGAGTGGTTGTGTAGGTGATGAAGTGCGCTGCAGGAAGTCGTGGTACGCCAGTGCAAGGCCTTGGCCCAGCGCAAAGCGTGGCTGCCAGCCCAGTGCGTTCAGGCGCTTGCTGTCCATCCATTTGCGCGGCGGACCATCAGGCTTGGTGGTGTCGAACGTGATCTGGCCCCGGTAGCCCACAGCATCGCTGACAGCCTGGGCCACTTCTGCAATGGTCACATCACTACCAAAGCCCACGTTGATGTGGCTGCACATGGGCGTGGTGTTGGCCGCGTAGGTTGCATCGTCCAAATTCATGACGAACACGCTGGCGGCGGCCATGTCGTCCACAAACAGAAACTCGCGTTTGGGAGTGCCCGTGCCCCAGATAGCGACCTGGGCTGCACCGCTGACCTTGGCTTCGTGAAAGCGACGAATCAGTGCCGGAATGACGTGACTGTTGTCGGGGTGGTAGTTATCGCCCGGGCCATAGAGGTTGGTCGGCATAACGCTGCGGTAGTCGCGAGCGTGCTGGCGGTTGTAGCTTTCGCAGAGTTTGATGCCGGCAATTTTGGCAACAGCATAGGGCTCGTTGGTGGGCTCCAGGGTGCCGGTGAGCAAAGCGGCCTCGGTCATGGGCTGCTCTGCCATGCGGGGGTAGATGCAACTGGAGCCCAGGAACAACAACTTTTGCACACCATGGGTGTGGGCGGCGTGGATCACGTTGGCCTGCACCATCAGGTTGTCATAGATGAAGTCTGCGGGGTAGGTATTGTTGGCATAAATGCCCCCTACCCTGGCCGCAGCCAGGTACACCTGGGTCGGCTGCTCGGTGTCAAAAAAAGAGTTGACAGCGGCCTGGTTGGTCAGGTCCAGCTCGGCGCGGGTGCGACATACGATTTGACCTGGCAACACGCCCCGGGCCAGCAAGGTGCGAACAATGGCGCTGCCGACCATGCCCCGGTGGCCGGCCACAAAAATTTTGTCGGAATGCAAAACGATAACCCTCCCCTGATTCGGCCAAGGCTGTTCTTATTGTTTGAACTTTGCTCCCTGAACGAGGGGCAAAGTTTACCCGAGATCAGGCCGATTGGCGCTCGTTTCTGAACAGGCTTAATTGCCCAGCCGTTCAAGCATCTCTTTTAAAACGATGTGCTCGAAGACCCGCAGCAACCTGTCTTCTGCTCCCACAAACACTCGTGCGGCTTGCTGTGCTTCGGCGTGACGCTTTCGAATTTCGGATATTTCCCTGGCAAGCGCTTCGGGCAAGCGAGTTGTTACTTCTTTGAGGATACGGCGTGCAATCACTTCCGGCACACCAAGCTCCTGTGCCGCATCAACCACCAACTGAACGGTCACGTCGCTGAAAAAAAGCACCTTACCCAAAGGGATGGCCATTCGCACATTGGCCCAGGTGGCTTTCTCAACGGCAAACGCCCGAGTGTAGTAAGCACTGGTCGCCAGCAAATCGTAATGCGGAGCTAGCTGGACGCCTTCAGCCGACACAAAGAATGACAAATTCTTTAAGTGACAGTCGTCATTGGCTACAGCGATATTGAATACCAGCCAACGGAACAGCAAGAGACGCGTACTGGCCTTGTTGGTAGTGGCCTCAATAACATGATTGAGCGCTTCAATTGAAGCTCCAGAATGCTTGAAGGTGCGCGACTTGTTGAGCAGCTGACAGGCATCGATCAGGTGCTTTCGTTGCACATTCATGGCCGGCTCGGTGTCGGACGAATTTGCGTCGACCACGACCCTGTCAAACCTTTGGATCACATACACAGGCTCAGGCACATAGAACATGTGTACTTCTGGAACAGGGAGCCCTACCGCCCTAGCGAGTCGCATGGTGAGGTATTCATTGACCACTGACGCTGGATACGCCTCGGTGTCCGGGTGATTGGGCTTGAGGATATGTGTGGAAGGCGTCGCGCCTTCGGGCTCGTACAGCAATCCATTGCGGTAGACCACCAAGAGCTTGTGCTGTGCCCCCGCCAGCGACATGCGCTTGGGCGCATCGGCGGTCAGCGTCGTCCGTGGCAGCTTTGCAATGCGAGCGCTCAGCTTTTCATTGGGCAAGTCGCGCAGGGCATTTGCTTGGGGCAGGGACTCGCCAGGCGGCAATAGGGTGAGTGAGCCCGCAGATTCCGCACCCAGGTACTGCAATAGCGCAAATGCGTCTTCTCCCTTGATACCGGCTTCTTTGGACACTGCCTGGCGCAGTAACTCTTCGGGCAAAAGGTTGTCGAAGAACCATTGGACTGGCCGCATGCTTCCGCCATCCGCGTGTTTCAAAATCTTGCGCGGCAAGCCCGGCCCCAAGTCAAAGCTGTCAGTTGCCTCGATCCAGCTGATGTCGTATTCGAATCTCCACAGGTCGTCCCCCTCGAACAGCTGACCTACCAATCGGTTGTCTACATAGACGTTGAGGCTTCTCATTTGTCAGCCGCATCTGTTTCAGCGGGCCGAATGGCCTTGGGACCAGGTGATTCTGATCGACGCCGAGCTAACTTTTCCAACTCAGTTGAGGCGGCCAAAGGGAGGTTCACGCTAAGCTCAATGCCCAACTCCTTGAGTAATCGCAGTACGCGGGCCAACTGCACCGTTGGCTTCCCCTTTTCTACATCAACAGTGAATTGACGGCTGACTCCGACGATGGCGGCCAAGTCATCCTGACGCACCTTTGTGCTTTTCCGCACGGCACGAATGATCAGGCCCAGCTCTTCGGTGGAATGGATGTTGTGCTTCATACAATGTCTACGATCTTGGACATTATATCTATACGACACGAGATTACAAATATTTACCTGAGATCGTAGACATTAATTAAAAAATTAATGCACAGTTATTAGAAATGCCTACGATCGTATACCCTTTACGGGCTTGGCAAACATTCATGGGCCACAAGATTAAGCGAACGGCTGGCAATGTCTGGCGAGGCGGCTTGCGCAACATAGCCGTACAGCGCCTCCAATTGCGCCAAGGCTTGGGGGCTGAAAACAACTTGGTGGAGCATCAGAGCGAACTTTTTGCCAAGCTGTGCAACGCTGCCAAGCGCTCGCGCACCTGTTTTGCTGACACGCCCCGCTCGGGATTAGCCTTGAGGGCGTCATAGGCCGGGCCTACTTCTTGCACCAGCCAATGCTCAACCGCGCGATCGCGCGCCATGAGTGCCCGCAGCCCATCGCGGATGACTTCACTCTCGGTGGCATATTCACCGCCGGCTACTTTGGTCTTCACCAGGTTGGCCATCTCTATGGGCAAGGTCACGCTGAATTGTTGGGTAGTACGCATCATTGGCTCCAGGTCATTGAATGGGATTTATTCCTACCGCAAAAAGGCTATGCAGTACATCACTGCCCCAAGCACCGGGCAATGCCGTCCGCAAACTGCGCCACCATCTTCTCCAGCGTGTACACATCGGCATCGGCCAAAGGCTTCATCGACCGCGTTGAGTTCCAAATACTGAAGCACTTTGCAATGGTGGTGAACACCATCTTGCCAACAGCAACCCCAGCGCCGCGCCTGCCATGTCAATGCCAACATCGGCCCAAGACGGGTCGCGGTTGGAGGCAAAGTGTTGCAGCCCCTCGGTCAGCAGCGCCAATGCCAGTGCTGCAACCAGCACACGCACCACGGACCAGCGAAGTGGCGCCATGTGCGCCAAGCAGGCCATGCCGGCAAACACCACAAAGTGCGCCACCTTGGTCATGCGCCACGGGAGATGCATTACCCGAAACCCCTCATCCCGCCAGGCGCCGGGCATCTGCGTGCCGACGAACAGCCCCACCACCAGCACCGCCAGCAGGCCCAGGGCGGCTTTGCGTGACATTTTCATAGCCAAAAAGCCCGCAGGCCCCCGTGGAATAAGCGCAAGCAGCTACGCATTTGAGAGCAAATATGCGGCTGGCGTGAGGACGGGCACGCCACGCCATGGGTGCAGTACCAACAGATCAGCGTCGCTGCTGACCAAGACATCGGCCTCGCGCGGCAAAAACGACCCGGTGGAAACCGCTCACCGCGCTGCTTTCACCATCTCCGTCACTTCTTCATCAGTCAGTCGCGCCGCTGCGGGCAAGGCGCTGGCCGACGCCGTTTGGCTCCAGGCGTCAAATGCTTCCACATGAAAACTGCGAAAAAACGCCTCAATTTCATCTGCAGTTTCAAGACCTTGCGCACGCTCAGGCGACCCAGATCGCGTCTTCAGAAACGCTATGAAATCTAAAATCTCAACTTGCCTTTGCGGCGGCAGCGTTTGCGCCTCCCTAGCGATGATGTCAGCATATCCGATAATTTCACCTATTGAGTTCGTAGATGGCAACTGTCCACCTACAAGCATACAGCCATCGGTGCGACTGAGCGAAGCAGAACTTTCGCATAGGGGCCAGGGCGGCGACCCACACCCGCGCCAGCGGCTGGGCCAGGTCTGGCCCACTGACACGCCCCTGCCCGGCGTGGCCCAGCTTGCGCAGCATCCAGGCCACAGGGGCACCGTCGGATGTGGCCATGTCGGCAGCGGCCACCACGGCCCCAAAATCTGGCTCGGTGGAAGCTGTTACCACCACATGCACATTGGCCAGCACTACATAGCGGCTCTCGTGCGCTTGGCCCCAGGCCAGAACGCGGTCTTGCGCGCCTGTGAAGCTGATGACATTCACAGGCACGCCCAAAACAATCGCTCTTTCAGGGCCGACCGCTTGCGCAGAAATTAGTGTCAAATTGGCCTCCAGCCCTTATGGAATGTGCGCGAGCAGCTATTCATTTTGTAGCGTAGAGTCTTGAAGCACAACGCTAGTTAATCACGCTTACACCGGCGAGTGTGTTTGCAGCCAGTCCTTCAAGGCATCATTCATACGGGTTTGCCACCCTGCACCGCTCGCACGGAATGCCGCCAACACATCGGGGCTATAACGCACCGTCACTGCTTGCTTGGCATCGTCTTTGGTACTGCCAACAGGGCGGCCACGTGCCTTGTAGGCGCTTATGTCGGCGGGCGTGTGCACGCGCGCAAACTCGCCCCGCTTGGCCTGCGCGATGGATTCACGCACATCGGCGGCAAAGGCTTTCATCTCTTCGTCCATTTTGGCTTTAGGCATCGTATGCATCCTTCCATGATTTCAAAACTTCGACCGGCATGTTGTCAAACTTGGCCTTGGCGTACACCGCTAACCGCGGCCAAATCGCGCTTAAATGCCCCGGTGTCTATGGCGTTACTCAGGTTGGTTATCTGCTGCTGCGGGTAGCCTGCTTTGGTCAGAATATCGACCGTCATCTGCGTGTAGGCAAACCACCAGTCCACCTTGGTGAGCAGCATTTGCTTCCACCGCTCACGCACACCGGCAGGCGCATCGCTTTGGAAGTTGGCACCGTGGCCCCAGTAGGCCACTTTGCGCCTGGACAACTTTCTTCACTAAACAGCCTCGCTTTGGTGCCCACAGGCGGCTGCCGTTGCCAACGTGCAGGTCGTGCCCGTGGGAGAGAAACGACGACTTGCCGAAAACGGCAAGCCACGTTTGGATGCGGCGCAGGGCTGCCAGCAATTTATTCATCACCCGCATCCCCCTCGGGCGCGTTTTGCAAATAGAGTTCGTGCAGCTTGGCTTGCAACAGGGCCTTGTCGGGCAATTGGGTTTGGTACTCGGCAATTAGCGCCGGGGAGAGGCTGCGGCTCAGGGCGTACTCCACCACCTCATCGTCTTTGCTGGCACACAGCAGCACGCCAATGGTTGCCTGCTCATGCGGCTTCTTGACATCGCGGTCCAGCGCCTCCAGGTAAAAACCCAGCTTGCCCAGGTATTCGGGCTCGAAGCGGCCAATTTTGAGCTCAATGGCTACCAGGCAGTTCAGCCCCCGGTGAAAAAACAGCAAGTCCAACGCAAAGTCGCGCCCGCCTACCTGTAGCGGAAACTGGCTGCCCACAAAGCAGAAGTCCCGCCCCAGCTCGATCAAAAAGTCTTTCAGATGGTGCAGCAAGCCGATATGCAAGTCGGCTTCGGCATGGCCCTG
>JAIPDC010000216.1 GCA_021737865.1 Rhodoferax sp. | reverse complement strand
GCCAACGCGCTGGAGTGGGAGGCATTGATATTCAACTCAACCATGGAGCAATAGGTGAGAACCTGACGCTTCATGGTTTGCTGGAAACGGATGTGTGGGTGGGTGACGTGCTTCGCTTTGCCCACTGCGTGCTGCGTGTGAGTCAGCCGCGCGAACCCTGCTACAAATTTAATGCCGCCATGGACTTCAATACGGCGGTCAAGGAGATGGCCTTGAGCGGCTTTTGCGGGTTTTACCTGTCGGTGGATGAGCCCGGCACGGTGCAGGCGGGCGAGCCGTTTGAATTGCTGCGCGGCCCGCGCCGTGTGAGTATCCCCGAGCGCTTTCAGTCCAGGATGTTCAAGCATCTGCGCTGACGTTCCGTGGTCTGCCGTGTGGTGTCAGTGCCCGAATTCCTGCCGGGGCCGGGTTCTATGAAACGTCACTGGCACACCTGCCTGTGCAACTGCTTGTTCCTTGCGGGCCAGGTTAATAACCGACGTCTTTATCTTGCCAACCACATGCATTTCGCAGGGCTTGCAGTCAAAACGCAGCGTCAATTTCTCTTTTCCGTTGATCAGCTGCAGTGGCTCTGCCTTGACCGTGCCTTGAACACCCGTCACACCCTTGGCCTGCTTGGGGCACAGGCTTAACGAAAAACGCACGCAGTGCTTGGTGATCATCAAGCTGACTTCGCCCGGTTCCTGGTTGTTCTCGTACGCCGCTTCAATGACCTTGACCCCGTGCTTGGCGTAGAACGCATGGGCCGCCTTGTTGTGCACATTGGCCAGGTAGCTGAGCGTGTCTTGCGGGAATGCCACGGGCGGCTCCACCGGCGCGGCGCGGGGCAAGCGTCGAAGAGCGAGGGTGCGAACCGTTTCCAGTTCTTCCACCGCATCGCGGCGTAGTGTGTTGAGCGTGGATACGGGTATAAATAGGTCACCAGACCGCGTCAAACATGCGTGAGTAGCTACGAAAATAGTAGCGCCGAGCTTGCTGATTTGCTGTTCCAACAGCGAGGCATTTGCGACGGGGTCTTTGGCCGCGGTGTGGGGCAGGGTGGCGCGGGTGGTGGCGGTGTTACCGTCTTCGTCGGTCAGGGTCAGCGCCACGCCCGTGGGGGTGCGCTCCAGATCTGCCCAGACGCCGATGCGCCGGTCGCTGGACTTTTTGTCCAGTACGCGGACCCAGTTCACGTCGCGGTTGCGGTTGACTTCGGTGCCCTTGCGCAGGTCTTTGAGGCCGGTCACGTCATCCTTGGGAAACACCCGCCAGCGCTGGATTCCGCCCGACCTGGGCTTGCCTACCGCCTCGGCGCGGTTGATGGCCAGGCCCACCAGCTCTTTTTGCAGATCGTAGTAGCACAGGCCATCACCGTTGTGCAGCACGGTGGCTGCATCCGTGGTTTCCAGATCAACCCAGTTGGGCCCGACCTGGGTCACGTGGCCAATGGCTTGGCCCGGATTCTTGGGCGAGTCAAATGCGCCGATGTCATCCTTGCGACCTTGCACAAAATAGTCGGTGAACTCGCGGTTGAAGTTCTGGTTGGGGTCGGGCGTAAATGTGAAGGTGGCGGTGCCGCTGGAGGCGCGCGCGAGAGGAAAGTGCTGGGGCAGGGCTGATCCCCCCTGGCGTTCTTCGATCAGGGCGTCGAGCAAAAGCCGGTAGTGGGCGGTGATGTTCTTCACATAGCCCATGTCCTTGTAGCGGCCTTCGATCTTGAAGCTGCGAATGCCAGCATCGACCAGTGCGGCCAGATTTTCGCTCTGGTTGTTGTCCTTCATCGACAACACATGCTTGTCGTGTGCGACAAACCGGCCCTTGTCGTCCAGCACTTGGTACGGCAGGCGGCAGGCCTGGCTGCATTCGCCCCGATTCGCACTGCGCCCGGTATGTGCATGGCTGATGTAGCACTGGCCACTGTAGGCCACGCACAGCGCGCCGTGCACGAAAAATTCAAGGGTGCAGTCCGTCTGGGCGCGAATGCCAGCGATCTGTGGCAGCGTCAGCTCCCGCGCTAGCACGATTTGGGACAGGCCCACGTCCTGTAGAAAGCGGGCCTTCTCGGGGGTGCGGATGTCGGTTTGGGTGCTGGCGTGCAACTGGATGGGAGGCAGATCAATTTCCAGCAGACCCATGTCCTGGATGATGAGGGCATCGACCCCGGCATCGTAGAGTTGCCATGCAAGTTTGCGTGCGCCTTCCAGCTCTTCGTCGCGCAGGATGGTGTTCAGGGTGACAAAGATGCGGCTGTTGAAGCGGTGGGCATGGCTCACCAGTCGTCCAATGTCGGCCACACTGTTGTCGGCGCTGGAACGCGCCCCAAAAGATGGGCCGCCAATGTAGACCGCATCCGCACCGTGGTTAACGGCTTCCATGCCGATGGCGACGTCGCGGGCCGGGGCCAGGAGTTCGAGCTGAAAATCGGGGAGGGACATGATGCCTTTCAGGCTTGCACGACGCGCTGGGTCTGGGTGCCCAGACCGTCAATGCCCAAATGCATGGTCTGCCCGGCCCTCAGAAACACCGGTGGTTTTTGCCCCATTCCGACGCCGGGAGGCGTGCCGGTGGAGATGACATCGCCACTTTGCAGGCTCATGAAGCGGCTCAGGTAGCTGATCAGGAAGGGCACTTGGTAAACCATGGTGGCTGTGGAGCCATCCTGGAAGCGCCTGCCGTCCACGTCCAGCCACATACGCAGGGCTTGCGGGTTGGGCACCTCGTCGCTGGTGACCAGCCACGGGCCGATGGGTCCAAAGGTATCGCAGCCCTTGCCCTTGTCCCAGGTGCCGCTGCGCTCGATCTGGAATTCGCGCTCGGACACATCGTTGACGATGCAATAGCCCGCCACGTGGTTCATGGCGTCTGCCTCCGCGATGTAGCGCCCGCCCTGTCCAATGACCACGCCCAGTTCGACTTCCCAGTCGGTCTTCACCGAGCCACGCGGAATTTCAACGGCGTCATCCGGTCCAACGATGGCGCTGGTCCATTTGTTAAAGACCACCGGCTCGGGCGGTACCTGCATGCCCGCTTCGGCAGCATGGTCAGAGTAGTTCAGACCGATGCAGATCAGCTTGCCCGTGCGCGCCACGCAGGGCCCCAGACGCAGGTCTTTTTGCGGTTGGCCGTGCACCAGGGGCAGGGTGGTCAAATCCAGGGCCTTGAGGCGGTCCAACTGCGCTGGCAGCAACACGCCTGCGGCAATGTCATCCACGACACCGCAGAGGTCACGCACGCGTCCCTGCACATCCAGTGCACCGGGTTTTTCATGGCCGGGGGGGCCAAAGCGAAGTAGTTTCATGGCAATTTGAATGGAAAAACGCGGCCGTAGCCGCGTTTTATGGGTTGCAGGGGCAAGACCCTCAGCTTATTCGATCTTGGCTTTGGCGCGCAGTTCTTCCTGGAACTTGCCAATCTTCTGCTGTTGCAGTTGCTGGGAAATCTGGGGCTTCACGTCGTCAAATTTTGGCAGCACTGCATCGCGGATGTCGTCCAGGCGAATGATGTGGTAGCCGAACTGGGTTTTTACCGGTGTCTCTGTCATCTTGCCCTTGGTCAATCCAGACAGAGCTTCAGAGAACTCTTTCACGTAGTTACCGGGGTTGGCCCAATCCAAATCGCCACCCTTGGCGCCGGAGCCTGGATCTTTGGATGACTTCTTGGCGATTTCATCAAACTTGCCGCCTTTTTTGATCTGCGCAATGATGGCCTTGGCCTGGTCTTCCTTTTCGACCAGGATGTGGCGCGCCTTGTATTCCTTGCCCGCGTTGGCGGCGGCAAACTTGTCGTACTCCGCCTTGATTTCTTCGTCGGTTACCGGGTTCTTCTTCTGGTAATCGGCAAACAGCTCGCGGATCAGAATGGCCTGGCGGGCCAGTTCGATCTGGGTCTTGAAATCTTCGGTAGCGTCCAGGCCGCGGACTTGCGCTTCCTGCATGAAGATTTCGCGGGCGATGACTTCGTCCTTGAGTTGGCCTTGCATTTCGGGCGTTACGGGGCGTCCCGAGCGCTTAACCTGCTCTGCCAGCGCTTCCACGCGCGACTTCGGAATGGCTTTGCCATTAACGATGGCCACGTTTTGGGCCCATACCGCAGGTGCTGCCGCCAACAGGGTGGCGGTTGCGAGTACGGACAAAATTTGCTTCTTCATGCGTTTTTCCTTCAGGGATACAAATAAATAAGTGCCAAAAAGGCGTTTCAAACTGGTGGTTTGCCTGGCGATTCTTCGGTCTCTATGGCCAAGGCATGCAGGCCTTTGTCAATGAAATCTTGCAGCGCATCATACACAAGGCGGTGACGTGCAACGCGGGACAGTCCGGTAAACATATGTGAAGCTACCTTCACGCGGAAATGGGTTCCAAATCCGGTGCCATTGGCCCCGGCATGTCCGTTGTGCTGGTAGCTCTCGTCCAGAACCTCCAGTCGGGTGGGCGACAGGCGCTCACGCAGGCGCTGGTCGAGTTTGGCGGTGGTGGGCCCCTCACTCATGGCGGTGCTCCTTTTTCGTTGTCATCTCTGCCTTTCAGGTGGGGCGCAATATAGATGCCCTGCCCAATAATGAATGCCAGCGGAAAAATATAGCCCCAAAGCTTGAAGCTGACCCATTCCTCGGTGGTGTAGTTGAGAACGACATAGGCATTCAGGATCGACATAAACGCGTTGTACGCGATCCAGACGACGTTGAGGCGATGCCAGACGGCGTCCGGGAGTTCCAGCTGATGGCCCATCAGCATTTTCAGAAAATTCTTGTGAAATACCCAAACTGCAACACCCAGGGCGATGGCCATGGCGGCATACAGCACAGTGGGCTTCCACTTGATAAAACGGTCGTCATGCAAAACCAGCGTCAGTGTGCCAAACACCAGCACCAAGGCCAGGGTAATCTTGTACATGGCAGGCACCTTGCGGTCTACCGCGTACATGATCGCAACCTGCAGCACGGTCGCGCCCATCAGAACGCCGGTGCCGACGTAGATGTCGTAAAACTTGTACGCGCCTACAAAAAGCAATATGGGGAAAAAATCAATCAGTATTTTCATGCAGGGATGAAGTGTAACGAGGCCGAGTTCATGCAGTAGCGCAGGCCGGTATCGGTGGGGCCGTCATCGAACAGGTGGCCCAGATGCGCACCGCAGGCGGCACAGAGGGCCTCGGTTCGGACCATGCCATGGGTGCGGTCGGTGCGCGCTTGCACCACGCCCTCGGCGATGGCCTGGTCAAAGCTGGGCCAGCCGCAACCTGCATCGAATTTGGTGCTGGATGCAAACAAAGGCTTGTCACAGCAAATGCAGCGGTACACGCCGTCTTTGAAGTTGTCGGCGTATTTGCCGGAGAAGGGCCGTTCGGTGGCGGCATGCCGGGTTACCTCAAAGGCGACCGACTCGGCATTCTTCTCCTTCAGCAGTGTTTTCCATTCTTGCTCGGTCTTCTGGATCGGATGGGTCATGGTGCTCTCTTTCAAGAATTTTTCAGGAACTGCAACTGATGGAAATGCTGCCCGCCCAGTCTGGCGGAAAACCGGCAAAGGACTCAAGCCCGGGGTGTTCGTCAAAGGGGTCTTCCAGCACCGTCAATAGCTGCGCCAGGACCGAAAAGTCTTTGCCTTGAGCGGCCTGAATCGCCAATTCACCGAGGTGATTGCGCAACACGTACTTGGGATTGGTTTTTAGCATCAAATCGCTCGCTAGCCCTCGTGGGTATTGCGTGAGTAGCTCTGAATATCGTAGCAGCCAGGCGTCAATGCCGGTCCGATCGACAAACAGATCTCTTACCGATGCATCGGCTTGCGCGGGCTTTCCATCACGGGCTGCAACCCAATGGCTCAAGCGGCGCCAGAAAATGGTGTAGTCCACCCGCTCGGCGGCGAGAAGTTGCAAAACTTCCCCGATCAGATTGTCGTGACCGTCCCGCTGCTCTGAGACCCCCAGCTTGGCCGACATACAGGCCGCGAAGGCCGCGGGGTATGCCGCCTTGTACGTTTCCAGTGCTGCGATGGCCAATTCCTGCTCGCCAATTAGCGGCAGCAAGGCCTGACCCAGGCAATACAAGTTCCAGTAGGCGACCTGGGGCTGCTTGTCGTAGGCATAACGTCCCTGGTTGTCGGAGTGGTTGCAGATGTGACCGGGGTCGAACCCGTCCAGAAACTGGAACGGTCCGTAGTCGATGGTGAGGCCCAGAATGCTCATGTTGTCGGTATTCATGACGCCGTGGCAAAAGCCCACGGCCTGCCATTGCGCCACCATCTGTGCCGTGCGCTCGGTCACTGCCTGCAACAGGTTTGCATAAGGGTTGCCGGATATTCGGACGCCGGTGCGGCATTCGGGGTAGTGACGGTCAATCACATAGTCGGCCAACTGCTTTAACTGAGGATGCTGGTCGTGATGACAGAAGTGCTCGAAATGGCCGAAGCGGATAAAACTGGGTGCCAGGCGTGTGACCACGGCGGCAGTTTCCATGCCCTCACGGCGAACGGGTTCGTCCGAACCGGTGACGCACAGGGCGCGCGATGTGGGGATGTGCAGACCGTGCATGGCTTCACTGCACAAAAATTCACGAATGCTGGAGCGCAGCACGGCCCGACCGTCACCCATGCGGGAAAAAGGCGTAAGGCCCGCGCCTTTTAGTTGCACCTCCTGACTCGCGGTTTCACCCAGCAAAATTGCGCGCCCATCGCCGAGTTGGCCGGCCCATGTTCCGAACTGGTGTCCGCTGTAAACGCTAGCCAGCGAGTGGGTTCCTGCAATCATGCGGTTACCAGAAAGGGCTTCAAGCAGTTCGGGCGATTCAAGCCATTGCAGCGGCACCTCTATCGTTTTCGCAACCCGGGGGCTGCGTCCCACCCAATAGGGGGCGGGCAACGGGGTCGGTTGCGGCGGCACATGAAAGCCTTCTCCCAGGCTGGCGAATGAGTT
>JAIPDC010000215.1 GCA_021737865.1 Rhodoferax sp. | reverse complement strand
TTGGTACCCAAGCAGCTCGAGCAGTTACGCAATGACGGCGTATCGATCAAATCGCTTTTTCTGGATGCCTCTACCGGCACCTTGGTTCGTCGCTATTCAGAAACGCGGCGCAAACATCCTTTATCCCAAAAAAGCGCAGGGCCGGATTCTACGGATGAACGCAGGGCTTTGGTGGATGCCATTGAGTTAGAGCGAAAGATGCTCATGGACATGCGAGAGCCCTCGCACATCATTGATTCCAGCCTGCTCCGTTCGGCACAGCTTCAGGCTTATGTCAAAAATTTGGTGGCCTCGCTTGCCGATCAATTGACCTTGGTATTCGAGTCTTTTTCATACAAACGTGGGGTCCCATCGAATGCCGATTACGTTTTTGACGTGCGAATGCTGCCCAATCCCCACTATGAAGACAACCTGCGCAACCTCACTGGCAAAGACGCACCTGTCGCGGAATTTCTGAAAGCACAAGCGCCTGTTCAAGATATGCTCGAACACCTCTCTGGCTTTTTAAAACATTGGCTTCCCGCCATGGCCCAAGACCACCGCAGCTATGTAACAGTGGCGATCGGTTGTACGGGCGGGCAACACCGCTCTGTGTATTTGGTGGAATGCTTATCGCAGCGATTTTCGGCCCAATGGGCCACACTCACACGCCACCGTGAGCTCGATGCCCGCTCAATCTCCCAGCAATAGTTACTTGGATAAAAAACCTATATTAGTAATATAGTTATAAAGCCAAATTGAGTTCGTGTTGCTTTTCGTTAACCGTTCAAGGCCATGTGCAAGCAGTCATTCTTGTAAAGCTAAATCTACTTTGTGGCGGAATCCTGAAAACTGGAACTTGCAAGCCATTTTTCTTTTCAATGCAAGCCACATTACTTTGCCGTAGACAGCAAGGTAGTCATGCCCGGGAACATCAGCAGCAAACCCACCGCCAGGATCTGCAACACCATGAACTGCACCATGCCAGCGTAGATATCTTTCAAATCCCACTGCGGCACCACCCCCTTGAGGAAGTAGGCCGACAGGGCAACTGGCGGCGACAGCCAGGCCGTTTGCAAGGTGACCGCGACCAAGGTGCAAAACCAGATCAGGTCAATACCGGCGGCCTGAACGATCGGCAATACGATGGGAAGGACAATCAAAACAATCGGCACCCATTCCAACGGCCAGCCCAATATGAAGATAAGGAGAAGAATTACGATCAACATCATCATGGGCGGCAGCGACAAACTGGTCAGCAGGCTGGCCAAAAATTCGGCACTTCCGAGCCGAGAAAATACGGCGCCAAACAGGTTGGAGGAGACAACCAGCATCAAAATCATGCTGGACACCTCTAGGGCTTGCAACGCTGACTTGCGGATTTTGGCCAGGGTCATGCGGCCTGAACCAACGGTCAAAATAAACACCGCGGCACAGCCCACAGCGCCGGCATCTGTCGGCGTTGCAATACCGGCCAGGATGACCCCCAGGGTAGCCAGAATCACCACCACCACGGGCAGAACCCCAATCAACAACTCCCGGATAACAGGCCCTAAAGAAGGTGCGCGAAGTTCCATCGGCAAGGCGGGTCCAAGACTTGGGTTGAGCCAGCAGCGCAACAGACACCAAAGCGTGAAGATGGTGGACAGCAAAAGCCCCGGGACCACCGCTGCGGCAAACAGGTCGGTAGCCGGTACGCCCACCACGGGCCCCATCACAATCAGCATGACCGAGGGCGGGATCAAAATACCCAACGTGCCGCCTGCAGTAATGGCACCGGCGCTCATGCGCACGTCATACCCACTCTTGATCATTGAGGGTGCGGCCATGACGCCCAGCAGGGTCACAGAGGAGCCCACGATACCCGTAGCTGCCGCAAAAATGGTGGCGGTGATGAGCACCGCCAGATACAGCGAGCCGCGCACGCCAGCCAGCAATTGCTGGATGCTGGTGAACATGCGCTCCATCAGGCCGGACTGCTCGAGCAAAAACCCCATGAATAAAAAGAACGGAATAGAGGCCAACACCGTGTCCTTCATCACCGAGAACGTCTGCAAGGCCGCCAGGTCAAACACCATAGGGCCAAAAGCGATGAAGCCGGCGCCCAGTGAGACGGCCCCCAACGTGAAGGCAATTGGAAAACCAATGAAGATGGCTGCAAACAGTACGGCCAAGGCCAGCAGGCCCAGAATTTCGTTGCTCATACGATCACCGCATCTGTATCTATATCTGGCTCAGCCCGCACAGGCCACTCGCCAGTAGTCAGCGCGTGCAACGATTTGAGAACTTCAGAGATGCCCTGAATCAGCAACAGTACGCCGGTCAATGGCATCATGCCTTTGAAGGGCCAGGCCAAGGGCATCCAGGGACTGGTGACAAAACGCTCGTCAGTCATGAATGATTTGAAAAAATAGCCCCAGCCCGTGTAGGCAAAAACCAGCACAAACGGCAGGAACATCACAAGGTAGCAAACCACATCCACCAGGGCCTGACGGCGCACCGACCACTCGCCATAAAAGGAGTCCGTGCGGACATGCCCCTTTCGTTGTAAGGTGAAGGCAGCACCCAGCATGAAATAACTGCCATACATCATGAAGGTCATGTCGTAGGCCCACAAGGTAGGTGCGTTGAATAGGTAACGAGACACCACTTCAAAAGACAGGGCGAGCACCATCGGGATGATGAGCCAGGCCACGATCTGGCCAGAGGCCACGGCTATCGGGTCCAGCCGACGAGCCCATTTGAGATACACCGTATCAGGTTCAGACATGGAGGTCCTTCATAAATTCGTACAACTGCATCGCCCGCTAGGGGCGATGCAAAACAAGTCATTCAAACCAAAGTACTTAGTCGTTGGGCGAGTCCACACCCAAGTTGTAGTACAGGCCGTTGATCTTGGTCCAGTAAGGCACTACCAACTTGGCAAACTGGCGCTGCGAGGCCAGCACCTCAGCAAACAAGGGATTGCGTGCCGCCTCGCGGTCGTACACCACTATGGTGGCCTTCATAAAGGCAGTGAAAAACTCACGCGGTGTATCGTGAACCGTAACCTTGTGCTCCTTCTTCAGCTTGTCCAGCGCGACGGCGTTGCGCTGCACGTTGAAGGTGTAGGTCTCTGCAATGGTAGCCATCACCGCCCCTTCAACCACCGCCTTCAAATCAGCTGGCAACTTATCCCAGACCGTTTTATTTAGCAAGAACTCACCAACATCCGTGGACTGGTGAAGGCCCTGCAAATAGTAATGTTTGAAGACATTGTGAAAGCCCAAAATCATGTCGTCGGCGGGGCCAATCCACTCGGCAGCATCAATGACCCCCCGCTGGGCTGCAGGCACGATATCGCCGCCGGGCATGGCCACGGCGTTGATCCCCATTTCCTTGAAGATTTCACCCGTTAGTCCGGGAGGCGAGCGGTACTTCAATTTTTTCATGTCGGCAATCGAGTTGATCGGCGTCTTGAACCAGCCAAATGGGTCTGGGCCCATGGGCTGCATCATGAAGGGTTTGATATTGGTCTTGAAGCCCTGCGCGTAAAGCTTTTCGTACAGGGCGTTACCACCGCCCTGCATCAGCCAAGCCATGTGCGACATCTGATCCATGCCGGTACCTGCGCCTGCTGCCGGGTTGGAGAACAATGCAGCCGCAGAGTTTTTTCCTGACCAATAATGCGTCCAGGCAAACCCACCGTCGACCACCCCTTTATCTACCGCGTCAAGGATTTCAAAGGCATTGACCACGGCGCCATCAGGCAGCATGTCCATCTTGATGCGGCCACCCGACATTTTGTCTACCCGGTCGGCAAAGCGCTTCATCAGATCGAAGTAAATGCTGGCGGTTGGCACCGCCGTCTGGATTTTCAGTCGTGTCACGGACTGTGCTTGAGCAGTAAGCCCGGCCATTCCTAGCGCAGCAGCAGCACCGGCAAGCGCCTTGCGTCGATTCAAAGTTGTCATACTTTCTCCTTCGTTAGTTTTCACACATAGCGCAGTGGTATTACCGCGCCAATTACTTGCACGCTGTTGTAAGTTAGCGCGCATCCTCTCGGATCATGTCGGCAGCCTTCTCGGCCATCATCACCACCGGGGCGTTGGTATTACCTGAAACCAGCGTAGGCATGGCCGAGCAATCCACCACCCGAACCCCTTTTACACCATGCACCCGCAGACGTTCGTCCAACACGCCCATGCTGCCCTGGCCCATGCTGCAAGTTCCGCTAGGGTGAAAAATAGTGGCCCCTTGCGCGCGCGCGAAAGCCAACAATTCTTCATCACTTTGCACGGCCACACCCGGCTTGAATTCGCTGCGCATGAAGTCCCGCATGGGTTCAGACTCTGCAATGGCGCGCGCACTACGCAAGGCGGCTACTGCGGTACGGCAATCCAGCTCATGAGACAAATAATTGGCCTGAATAGAGGGAGCCTGCAGCGGATCAGCACTTCGAATGCGAATACTGCCGCGCGACGCCGGACGCAACTGACAGACTGACATGGTAAAGCCCGAAAACGGATGCACCTCGCCGCCAGCCATATCGGCTGACAATGTGGCCACATGGAACTGAATATCAGGTCGGCTGGACTCAGCCAAGGTCCGCATGAAGCAGCCGCCCTGGTTGATACCCACCGCCAGCGCCCCTTTGCGAAATAACAACCAGCTTAAGCCCAATTGAGTGCGTCCCCACCATGAATTCATTAGGTCGTTGGTGGTGATGGGCTGGCGGCACTTGTAAATCAAGCGCAGCTGCAAATGGTCTTGCAGGTTTTCACCCACGCCAGGCAGATGATGCACCACGTCCAGGCCATGCTGTCGCAGCAAATCTCCCGGTCCCACCCCCGAAAGTTGCAAGAGCTGCGGCGACTGGATGGCACCCGCCGACAAGATCACCTCGCGCGTCGCCTGCACCACGCGCATCTGTCCATCCTGCACCATCTCCACCCCTGTGGCACAGCGCCCCTGCCATTGCAAACGGGTGGCTTGCGCGCGGGTGATCACCGTCAGGTTGGAGCGCTGTCGTGCCGGCTTGAGGTAGCCCTTGGCCGTGCTCCAGCGCCAACCGCGCCAGGTGTTGAGCTGAAAATAACCAGCACCCTCCTGGGTGGCTCCATTGAAGTCGTCATTGCGCGGTACTCCCAGAGTGTTCGCACCTTGAATAAAGGCCTCAATCAGCGGGTGCGGCTCACCGATATCAGACACGCGCAAGGGACCGCTACATCCATGAAATTCGCTGGCACCGCGCTGGTTGTGCTCAGAACGGATGAAATAGGGCAACACCTCATCAAAGCGCCAGCCCGGGTTACCCAATGCCGCCCAGTGGTCGTAGTCTTCCCGTTGTCCCCGGATATAAATCAAACCATTGATAGAACTCGAGCCCCCCAGAGTTTTGCCTCTCGGCCAATAAATTTGGCGTTGGTTCATGTGGGGGTCTGGGTCGGTCTGGAACTTCCAGTTCACGCGTTCGTCCCACATGGTTTTACCGTAGCCAATGGGCAAATGAATCCAGAAAGATCGATCTTCGCCTCCTGCTTCCAACAGACACACCCGCACCTTTGGGTCTTCCGATAACCGGTTGGCGAGCACGCAACCGGCTGAGCCGGCGCCTACTACAACGTAATCAAAGGCTTGCAAAAAACATCTCCTAGGTTTATTTTTTTCTTAATTTACACTTCAGAAATGGCAAAGCAAGTACTTCACCCCTTCTCTTTTCAATTTGAAACGCTAGGACCATTAACTGTTTCAAATACGCAGCAAGCCCCCCTCTTATCGCTAGGGGTTGACCCTAGTGAGCCACGTCTGCTGCGCTCACTGCACGTGTTACAAGCTTTATCGCAGCACCCTGAAGGAAAAAGTCTGGCGCTTCTGAGCGATCTGTTGCACATCCCCAAGGCCTCACTGATGCGCCTGCTTCAAGCGCTGGAAGACGAAGGCTATGTAAAGCGCGAACTCGACCACCAGACCTTCACGCTTGGCCCAACCTTGAGCAGCCTGAGCCTGCGCACCTTGCAGCACAGCGGCCTCTCGCAGCGTTACCGCGCGGTGCTGAGACAACTGGTGCAGCGTCTGGGTGAAACCTGCAACCTCACCACCCTAGCCGAAGGCACTGTGCTCTACCTCGACCGGGTTGAAACTAGCCACCCCTTGCGCATGACGCTGGGACCGGGTGCGCGCGTACCCTTGCACTGCACCGCCAGCGGAAAACTGTTTCTGGCCGAGATGCATCAGCACGACCAGCGCGCACTGCTTGAGCGCATGCCGCTGACGCGCCAAACTGAACAAACCCTCTGTGACCTTCACTCGCTAAGCGCTGAGCTTGAACGCACCAAACGTCAGGGCTATGGCTTGGACAACGAAGAGTTCATTCGCGGCATGATCGCCATTGCCGTTCCCGTGCGCAATGCCCAAGGCGAATGTGTAGCAGCGGTGGCTTGCCACAGCCCGACAGCGCGCTACGACCTGGATGCGCTGATAGCCTGCGTTGGCACCCTGAAACTGGCTGCCGTGCGGATTGCTGACATTCTGGAGTCGCCGCCACGCAGTACACCGAAGGTGGCCGGCTAAGGGCATACCTTCCCACTTAGGTCACCCAAATGTTCCTCAGATGTTCCCTAGGCGACTCTTGTAATCTGTAAGGTGATCATTCCCTAGAACCAATGACATAGCAGTTGCTCAAATTGAAACTTAAAAATAAGTGTCTTTAAAAATCAGCTACAAAAATTCCCGTCATCCCCTACCAAGAGCTTTCTTACCGGGGCAGGTAAGCCCAAGTCGGGCCATTGTTGGGATGAAACCCATGTCCCGGATAGGTCGTCAAACGCAGCGCCGACATCCACCCGAAGCCGCAAGGGATGAAGGTGTAAATCTTTGTGCGTGAGGACATGCAAAAAAGGATGCATCGGCTCTAAACGCTCTCGCCAAATCTCAGGGATGGC
>JAIPDC010000214.1 GCA_021737865.1 Rhodoferax sp. | reverse complement strand
GCCAAAGGGCATCGGGCGCGCCAGGTGGTAGCCCTGCACCACGGTGCCGCCACAGCTGCGCAGAAATTCCATTTGCTCAGCGGTCTCGACGCCCTCGGCCACCACGCCCATGCCCAGGGTCAGACCAATCGTGACCGAGATGCGCAAAATGGCCTCGGCTTTGCGCTCGGCATTGGCGCGCTGCACGAAGCTGCTGTCAATCTTGAGCTCTTTGAACGGCAAATCGACCAGCTGGGCCAGGCTGGAGTAGCCGGTGCCAAAGTCGTCAATCGACAGCAGAAAACCCATCAGGGAGAGGCGGGTCAGTGTCTCCATGGCCAGGCTGCGCTCGACCATCAGCTTGCTTTCGGTGACCTCGATGATCAGGTCCGCAGGCTGCAGACCGGCGGCCTGCACCAGGTCGAAAAGCTGCTGGGGCATGGTCAGGTTGAGCGCGGTGTCCATCGACATGTTGATGGCCACCTTGATCAGGATGCCCTGGCTGCGCCACTGCGCCAGATCGGCCAGCACGGCGTTCGCCATGGCAAAGAACAACTGGTCGGACAGGCCGGCGGCCTCAATGGCCGGTACAAAATGGGCCGGCCCGATCATGCCGCCTGACTCGACGGGCCAGCGTGCCAGTGCCTCGGCGCTGACGGCTTTGCCAGTGTGAATATCCACCTTGGGCTGGTACCAGGGAATAAATTCACCTGCCGTCAATGCCTGTGCCAGGCGCATCAGCGTCAGCGCCTCTTCGATGCGCTGGGCGCTCAGACCGGCACTGCGTGGCTGGCGTGCAGCCAGCAGCTCGCGCAGGCGTTCCGGGGCGCAGGGCTTGCTCAGCACGCCCAGCAAATCAAGGTGGTGCGCCTGGGCCAGGCCGGCGGCGCTGCTCAGGATTTCGTCCGTGGCGCCAGACAGCAAAATGAACGAGGCGGCGAATCCGCGCTGCGCCAGATGGCGCATCAGCACCAGGCCATCCATGCCGGGCATGGACAGGTCGCTGATGATCAGGTTGATCTCGGTTCCATGGCGCTCAAACTGGGCCAGTGCCTCGTCACCGCCGCGGGCCAAAATGACATCGGTGTAACCCAGGTTGGCCAGCTGCATCCCCAACAGGGTTAGCTGCAGTTCATCGTCATCGACCAGAAGAATGGTTTGCTGAGGCATGGTAGTTGCTATTGTTTTACTAGCTGCTCGTGCTCGTATTTAGGGGGCTGCAGGCGAATATAACCATTTATTTCCGCGCTTGCGGCGTCCAGGCTGGCCGCCAGGCCATTGGCCAGACGGTTGCACTGCACGCCATCGCCTGCGCGTCCGGCTGTCTCCAGGCCTTGGCACAACTCGCCCAGGGCAAGCGCGCCCACACTGCGCGCCGCAGACTTGAGCGTGTGCGCGACGCCGGCCAGGGTGGCGGTGTCGCCCGCCTTGCTGGCTGCCAGTATGTCGGCCACTTGCCCCCGGGCGTTGTTGAGAAACTTTTCCAGCAAGCGTTTGTGCATGGGCGGGTTGTCGCCTACCAGTTCGCTCAGGGTGGCGGGGTTCCAGGCGGGCAGTGCGCTGGATGCGATGGCGTGCGCAGGCGCAGGGATTTGCACGCTGCTCGCGTCGAGGGTCGTTGGCAGCCACTTGTCGAGCATGGCGGCCAGGGCCTGCATGCGCAGGGGCTTGGACAGGTAGTCGTCCATGCCCCGCTCGAAGCAGCGCTGGGCCTCGCCCTGCATGGCGTTGGCGGTGACGGCGATGATGGGCAGGCGCAAGCCCACAGGCTCTGCGGCCCGAATGGCTTCGGTTAACCCAAAGCCGTCCAGATTGGGCATATGGCAGTCGCTGAGCAGCAGGGCGTAGCGCCCAGGGGCCGCTTTCCACATCTGCAAGGCGACTGCACCGTCGGGGGCGACCTCGCACGCGTAACCCAGTTGGCGAAGCTGCTCGCGCATCACGTCGCAGTTGGTTTCGTTGTCCTCTGCCAGCAGGATCAGGCTTTGTGTCTGCACCGACTGCTCCACCGACGGAGCCGGGTGACGGGCGGCGCGGCGACGTTCATTGGGGTTGACCTGGTCGGGTGCAGCCAGGCGTCCGCTGGCCACGGCCAGGCCTTGGATGAACTCGTGGTACAGCAAGGGGCGCGCTTGCACGGTGGTTTCGCCAGGGTAGTCAGTACTGCCATGGCGCACCAACCGGACCGCGCCTACGCCGGCGGGCAACTGGAGTGCGCTGACCGGCGTGCCCACCGTTCTGTCAATCAGCACGACGCACGGCAGGCTCAGGTGCGACTGCATCAGCCACTGCCGTGCGTGCTCCATGTCGGGCACGGCGTGGGTCCGTGCACCCGCAGCCTGGCAGTAGGCGCTTCGGATTTTGATGGCGGCAGGCTTGCTGGTGACGAGCAGCACCTGCACCCCGTCGAGCCTGGGCGGCGAGGGCACTTTGCGACCGGGTTTGCAGGCTTGCAGCGGCAGTTCGACCATGAACTCGGAGCCCTTGCCGAACGTGCTGCGCACCGATATCCGGCCCTGCATCAGGTCCACCAGACGGTGCGTGATCGACAGGCCCAGCCCGGTGCCGCCAAATCTGCGTGCCGTGCTCTCGTCAGCCTGCGTGAATGGCTGGAACAGCCTGGCGACTACCTCCGGGCGCATGCCAATTCCGCTGTCGGTCACGCGCAGGCACACGCCCGGAGCACCATTGGTGAGTTGGCAGGGCTCGACTTCCAGGCTGACCAGGTTGTCGGATGTGTCCGTCTTGTTGCTGAATTTGATTGCGTTACCCAACAGGTTGAGCAGCACCTGACGCAGGCGGCTGGGGTCACCCAGTGACCAGACCGGCAAGTCCGGTGAGACAAACAGCGAGATTTCCACGGTTTTGGAGCCGGGCAGCGAGACCAGAAGCTGCGTCACTCCTTCGGCCACCTCGCGCAGGTGCACTGGCACGTGCTCCACGGTGAGTTTGCCGGCTTCGATCTTGGAGAAGTCCAGGATATCGTTGATGATCTGCAGCAGTGAGATGGACGACTGGTTGATGGTCTCCAACATGCGCCGCTGCTCGGGCTTCAGATCGGTCCCCTGGAGAATGTCGACCGTGCCGATGACGCCGTTCATGGGCGTGCGAATTTCATGGCTCATGTTGGCCAGAAATTCGGACTTGGCGCGGTTGGCGCTTTCGGCCAAAGCCTTGGCGGCTTCCAGTGCGCCCTGCTGCTGCTTGCGTTCGGTAATGTCTTGAATCACGACAAAAATGGCCGGGCCGCCTTCGTAGTCGATTTGCACACCCTGTACGCGCACGTCAATCGGTGTGCCGTCGAGCCTCAGGTATCGGCACTCCACCATCGAATCGACCGCCTGGCCCCGCATGATGCTGTGCATGCGTTGGTCCTGGGTTGCCTGGTAGTCCGGGTGGATCAGGTCGAAGGTGCTTTTTGTCATCAGGCTTTGGGCATCGGGCGCGCCAAACAGGCGAAGCGCCGCCGGGTTGACTGACAAAATCTGACCCATGCGGTGCACCACGGTGGGGATGGGCGACCACTGCACCATGTTGCGGTACTGGACCTCGCTTGATTCCATATCTTTCTGCCGCCGTGCGAAGGTTTGCAACAGGGCATTGACGCTTTGAATCAGGTCGTTGAACTCGTTGGCACCGGTAACAGGCAACGGCTGCAGGGGTGCGTCAGCGGTGGACTGCCGCATCAAACTCTGGCTTGCCTGCAGAATAGGGGCGATCTGGCGGCGCAGCATGCGCCCGATCTGCCACCAGATCAGGGTGCCCACCAGCAGCAAGAACAGAACCCCTGCAATTCGCATGGTGTCGCGCATGGAGTCTATCGGTGCAAAGGCCTCCGCCGTGGGCAGCGTGCCGATCAGGATCCAGTTCGCCGCGGGAATGGCCTTGGCTGACGAAAGTACTTCGATGCCGGCCGAGTTGACGGTGATGCCCGAGCCTTCAAAGCCCGCTCTGAACCGGTCACCCAGCGGGTTCACCCCGGGTGTCAGACGCTCCATGATGCGGCGCTTGTCGGTGCCCGTAATGACGAGATTTTGTTTGGGGGCCTGCAATACGAGTCGGATCGAGGTGCCGGGCAGGGTGCGCGTCAGGCTGTCCAGAAAATTGGGTTGGGACAGGTCCACCACCCCCGCCAGTGCACCTATCACCTTGCCTTGTGCATCGCGTATTGGCGTGGCAAGCGCGAACACGGGGTTCTGCAGGGCCTTGCCGACGACGATAGCGCTCACCGTGGACTGGCCCTCTTTGAGGGCGGCGGCCACATGGTCCCGATCCGAGTAGTTGATGCCGATGCGCTGGACCCCCGCGGGGACCGAGGCAGTCGCCACACCGTCGAGCCGGGTGACATAGACGCCGGCGTTGAACAAGTCAAAGATGGTGGCCTGGGTGTCGAGAAAGGTTTGCGACCGGGCTGCATCGGCCAGCATCGCCGGGTCGATGCGCCGTGCCACATTTTTCAGGGCATCCATGTGGTGCACGACGTTCTGGTTGACCTGGCCAGCAAGGCTGGAGACCATGCTGAACTGCTGCTCGCCGAGTTGACGCTGAAAGTCCTGGCGCAGCGCCAGATACAAAGTAAGCGCCATAACGAGCATGCCGCCCAGCACCAGCGCCAACGTGTACGCAGTGACACGGGTGGCAATGGAGTGCCATTGCAAGAGCCGTAGCAGCCTAGCCAACGGTCGCCCCCAGTGCCAGCGTCTCTGACAGCACAGACAGAGGTACGGGCTTGGTGTAGGCTCCCAGCATTTTGAGACCATCCGAAACGGCTACTTCCTGGGCAATCGCCATCATGGTGATGTCCTGGCCGCTGACCAAAATGATGCCGCCCTGGTAGCCCTGTTTGGTCAATTCGCCCAGAAATTCGATGCCGTCCATGTCCGGCATGAAGACGTCACAGATCAAGAAATCAGGCGCGCGTGGCAACGCCGCCAGAGTGCGTAGCCCGACACGCCCATTGCTGGCGGTGTGGATGTCGGTTATTCCGAGCGTCATCAACATCTCGGAAAAAAGTTCCTGACTGAAGGTGTCATCGTCAACAATCAAAACCAATTTGGAGGCATGGGGTGACGGCGTGGCTGGCATGGTGGTGCTCATATCTATTCCCTGATTAAGGCTTTACTATCATATGATGGCACCAAAATAGCGTACCGATTTAAAATATCGGACCGCAAACGGGAACTTTCAGGGATGATTTCAGATTCGACAAAACCAGCCAGCGACCCAGCCCGACACAACCCGTCGGCATGGGTCTGGCTGCTGGCGCCACTTGCCATCACGTTCATGGCGGCCTTGCCCTTGTGGAGCAACGATGGCTGGGTGGCATGGGCTGCGGCAGGCGGCGTTGGCGTCCTGTCGTTTGCCACCGTTGGTTGGCTGGTGGCCCAGGTTCAGGCGGCCAACACACGCACCGCACTGGCCGACGCAGGCGCGCAGGAACTGGCCCGCCTGTCCACGCAGGAGTTGGCCTATTTGTTGCAAAACGTGCTGCCGGCCTGGCACTACCATGTGGAGACCGTAAAAAACCAGACCGAAAGCGCGGTGAACCAGCTGACCACCAGTTTTTCTACGGTGCTGCAGCAGTTTGATCTGGCCGGCATTGGTGGTGCAGGTGCCGGCCTGGGCGGGGATTCCAGCAACACCATTGGCCTGTTGGACCTGTGCGAGCGCGAACTGCAGCCGGTGGTGCTGTCCCTGACCAATGTGATTGAAGGCAAGGACGCCTTGCTGATCAACATCCGCAACCTGGCCAAGGAAACCCTGGAGTTGCAGAGTATGGCCGAGGAGGTGCGCAGCATTGCCGCGCAGACCAACCTGTTGGCTCTGAACGCCGCCATTGAGGCGGCTCGGGCCGGGGAGTCCGGGCGCGGGTTTGCGGTGGTGGCCTCTGAGGTGCGTATGCTCTCGCAGCGTTCGGCCGAGACCGGCACCCGCATCGGACAGCGGGTGAGCCAAATTGCCGGCATCATGAACGCCACCATGAGCGGCGCAGAAGAAGCTGCGGTGGACGACAAGCACGCGGTGTCCTTGTCCGGTGAACTGGTGGAGCACGTGCTGGGCCATGTGCGCAAGCTCGGCGCATCCGCCGAGTCCATGCACCGCCACGGCATGGTGGTGCGCAAGGAGGTGGAGACGCTGCTCATGGCGATGCAGTTTCAGGACCGGGTTTCACAGATCTTGTGTGGCGTCGAAAACAACATGACCCTGATGCGCGAAACCCTGGAGCAGGTGGACACGCAAGCTTTGCCCAACGCCGATGACTGGCTTGACGCTTTGAATCAATCGTCCAACATGGATGATCAACTTTACCAACGCACCAAACGGTGATTCTCTTTTGTTATGAATAAACCCAGCATTAAAACCGCCGCCGCACCCGTCAGCCGCCACGCGCTGAAGGTCCTGCTGGTGGACGATGACTCCTTTCAGCTGGAGATGATCTCCGGCATTCTGGAGAGCCTGGGGGTGACCGATGTCACGCGGGCCACCAGTGGCGAGCAGGCCCTGCAAAAGCTGTCCGGCAAGCACGGCATTAACCTGTTGCTGCTTGATTTGCACATGCCGGGCATGGACGGTTTCAAGTTCATGGAGTCGCTGGCCAAAGCAGGCTTCGCCGGTTCGCTGATCATTGTGTCGGGCCAAAGCGACGACGTCATGCACGCCGCCAGCATGGTGGCCAAGCTGCGCCGCTTTACCTTGCTGGGGACGGTGCCCAAGCCGGTTGGCCGGGCGGCTTTGTCGGCCCTGCTCGACAAGCTGGGTTGAGGTTGACGATGGCCCGAGCCGGTCGGGCCTGCGAAACGATTGGTCTTTGCAAAAAACTAACGGCAGCCAGCGCTACTTCGCCGTCAGCCCCTTAAGCCATGACTTGATATCGTCGTAATTGACTTCATGATTTTTACTGATGCCCACAGCATCCAACTGCGTTTGCAACACAACC
>JAIPDC010000213.1 GCA_021737865.1 Rhodoferax sp. | reverse complement strand
CCAACTCGGGTGAGCGACTGACCACCCAAATCAACTCCTTGGCAAAAAGGGCATCCAGAATGTCGCCGGATTTATCCAATCGCTTGTATTGCGCGAGAAAGCTGGGCCAGTTCCACTCACGGCCCAAACTTCGTTTGACCCGCCCCAATTCCAGATAAATCCGACTGGCATCGGGCAATGCCGCATGCATGGTGTCGTATGCGGCTTGGTCTGCCGGTGACAAAGCCAGTGATGGTGACGGTGGTTGCGTCAGAATGGATAACGGTACATCATCAGGATGATTTCGCAGTGAGGCACCAAGCTTTGCGGCACAGGCTCCGGCGGTGAGGTAGGCCCGTGCATGGTGACGACGGCGCTTGCCGCGCTGGCTGTTGATGACGCGTGCACGGTCATTGTGCTGTTTGCGGGCCTCCCGCTTGGCCTTGTACGCTTCATTGCGTTTTCCAAGGTGGACGGGGCCAACGTGGACGGACGCTTCACGTTCAATGCCCAAGTCGGCGAATGACTTGTGGGTAATACGCTGATCAAGGCCTGCCGCTTCCAAGGCATCGTTGACGTGCCGACTCCACGATTCCCGAAGTTCGTGGACAAATGAAACTTTGTTCCAGTCCCGATTCTTGTTGAGGAACATTCCGCCTTCGATGTCGCGCAAGGTCGTCATCATGTGGACGTGCGGATTTCCCGGTTTTAGATGCACGCTGAAACTACATATGATGGATTTTGATGTGAGCTGCTCTCGAATGAACCGGCGAATGATGGTCGTGTATGCATCGATCCCCAGCTCGATGGGTAAGGACATTTCTAGCTCGCGAAAAATTTGTGCGTCCGCCCTGCCACCCTCTTCCTCAAAGGTCTGGACGGATCGCCACAGTCGGGCGCCATCCTTCATCCAATCGGGAATGAACTCACTCGGTGTGATGGTCTCAGTCAATACAACTTCCGATTGTTTTGACGTGTAGTTGTAGATGCTGCCCGTGACGGGGTCAACTATCTTTGTCCCTGAACGGTAGGCGTATGAGCGCAAAGCATTCAGCTTGGGGTCATTGCCGAATCCGTGCGTCTTTACTGTCAAATGAAAAATGGCCATGCTACTGTCTCCCTGTGTGATTCGACTTGGCGTTATGGGCGACCTCGACCAATAACGCGGTTGTTTGAATGAAGTCATCCGCCCTCGGATGACATGGGGAGCCGTGGAATTCGCCAGAATTAGCACGGGGGGCAACGCCCCCACTGAACGTTGCCCTTGGGGCAATGTATAAGTGCGCTTGGTTAACGAAAAAAAGAGGATGAATTCCGAAGTACGTGCATTCCATGGTGGGGCTCCCTCGAATCACATTGAAGGAAATCACCGCTGAATGCAATCAAAACGGGGTTTGCGATAGAAATATGAATTTGCAGGCTGCTACAAAATTCGATTGCGTTAGTGATCGTCGGAATTCCAAGTCGTTCGGCGAATGTCCGAACGGGCATCGAAGACAAAACGGCGCACTCAATGCGCCGTTAGGGTGAGGTAACAACGCTCAAACGACGACGTTCTCCAAAAACCGGCTGGAATGGAGGGTGAATTCATGAAGAATCGTAATAACGACGCTCAAACGTCGTCGATTGGTAGACGTTTGGATGTGGTTTGGTCGCTTAACCGCCGATGATGGGGTTGGCACCTGGTTCGGCACGTCACTTCCGTTCTACGGTTCTCAATATCATGCAATAAACTACACAGCTATTTCACTTGGGCTGAGCTCGCCTCTTGTGCAATATGCGTAGTACAGCGAAATGATGCAACTATAACAATGACATTTCTATTGCAATCACTCACCACCAGAGTGATGCTACTCGCCCTGACCGTTGTCATGGCTGGCATGTGGTCGCTCTCGCTGTACGCCGGGCGAATGCTGCGCATCGACATGCAAAATCAGTTGGGCGATCAACAGTTTTCGACCGCGTCCGTCATTGCCGGCAACATTGACCGCGAGTTGGGTCTCCGCCAGGAGGCTTTGCAGCAAATATCGGCCACTGTGGCCCCCACAATGCTGGACCAACCGCTGACGCTACAAAATCTGATGGCTCGGTTGCCAGTTTTTCAAAGCATGTTCAAGGGCGGCACCTTTGCCACGCGCCTTGACGGCGTGCCTGTGGCATCGGTTTCAGCAGCCAGCCAACCCACGGGTAGAAGCACCGCCGACACGGCTCAACTGGCAGGTTTTTTAGCAAGCAACGCCGACAGCTTGATATTTGTATCAGAGAGCAACCCTCCAGACATCCGCATGGCAGTGCCGTTGCGCACGGCGCAAGGTCAAGTGATCGGTGCATTGGTGGGTGTAATTGACATAGGTGCATCCAATTTTTTGGACAACATTAAAAAAAGCAGCTACGGCAAAACCGGCGGCTACCGACTTTATTCACCCAAGCAAGGACGGGTCATCATGGCGTCGGAGCGGCAAAACGCGCAAGAGTCACCACCAGTGACCGACCAACGTGCTGCGGTTGAATGGGACTTGCGGCAACAGGAGGGAACGACCGTAAGCACCAACCCCCACGGGCAGGAGGTGCTGGTCTCTAACAAGGCCACTGCGCTTGGTGGATGGATCATGTCTGTCATACTGCCCACCGAGGAAGCCTTTACCCCCGTGCGCGAACAGCAGCGCCGCTTGCTCACCGCCACCCTGCTGGCGACAGCGTTGGCGGTGTCCATGATGTGGCTAATTGTGAGGCACCAGCTCTTATCACTGGAAAGCACCGTAAAAACCTTAGCCAGGCTGGCCGATTCGGACCAGCCTTTGCAACCATTACCACTGACCCGTCAATACGAAATGAACCAGCTGGTGGGTGGATTTAACCGACTGCTGGCAACGCTGACGCAACGCAATGAAGCACTCAATGCCAGCATCACTTTGAACCACAACACGCTGGACTCGATAGCGACCCAAATCGCGGTGCTTGGCTCGGATGGGCGGGTATTGGCAATCAATGAGTCCTGGCGGCAATTTGCCGCACACGCAAGCGGTTCAAACGTCGCGATGGGCTCGGCCTACCCGGCCTTGTTTCCGCCAAGTCATGAGGACGTTGACAACCATACGCTGGAGATAAGCAAAGGAATTCAATCGGTGCTGGGTGGCTGCGCACTGTCGTACACCGTCGAATATGCGCTGCAAACCGAGCACAGTACACACTGGTTTTACCTCGGGGTTACCCCCTTGGGACCAAAGCGGCAGGGTGTGGTTATTTCTCGCTCAGACATTACCGAGCGCAAATTGATCGAGGAACAACTGCGCAATCTGTCACAGGTTGCGCAGCAAGCTCCGTTGTCGATTGTCATTACCAACCTGCGTGGCAACATCGAATACACAAACCCCTATTTTTCAGACAAAACCGGCTACGCAGCGCACGAGGTTCAAAACCTGAATCCGCGCGTGCTCAAGTCAGGAATGACACCGCCCAAGGTCTACGACGACTTGTGGCAAACCCTGTCCGCACGACAGGTGTGGCGCGGAGAATTACACAATCGGAAAAAAAATGGCGATCTATTCGTAGAGCATGCCGTAATCGCCCCGGTACTCGACCTCAGCGGCCAGGTCACTCACTATGTTGCCCTTAAAGAGGACATTACCGAGGCAAAGCAAGCAGAGAAAAATCGCCTTGGATTGTCGCTACGCATCGAAGAAATTTCCCGTCACCTGGTTCGCACGCAAGAGGAAACACGCCAGCGGTTTTCCCAGGAGCTGCATGACCGAACCAGTCCAAACCTGGCGGCCCTGTGCATTAACCTGAGCATCATCGCCCGCACCATTCAAAAAGCACCCGGAGGCCTTGAATTCGACCAGAACTTTGCCGACCGCATTGACGATACACGGGCCCTGATTGATGACACCAACGCCAGTATTCGGGAAATTTGCGCTGGACTGCATCCTGCGGCCATCGAACGAGCTGGTTTGCTGAGCGTGGTACAAAATTATGCACACCAGTTTGTCAAGCGAACCGCAATTCAGGTGCGGGTGAGTTGTCCTCACAATGAAATTCGGCTCCACGCCGATCTGGAA
The DNA here is from genome assembly GCA_021737865.1 of Rhodoferax sp. Lineage (GTDB taxonomy): Bacteria > Pseudomonadota > Gammaproteobacteria > Burkholderiales > Burkholderiaceae_C > Allorhodoferax. Next base: position 2,990 of record JAIPDC010000213.1, on the reverse strand, counting down.
CTCACCCTGTTTCGCATCGTGCAAGAAGCACTCACCAACTGTGCCAAACATGCCCATGCACAGACCGTTGACGTGCGTATGCGACTCGATAGCCACCCCGTCTTGCTCTGCGTGTCCGATGACGGGTGCGGCTTTGAGTTGCAACCCTCCACCGGACGTGCGCCATTTCACGGTCTGGGGTTGATCAACATGCGGGAAACGGTGGAATTTGCCGGTGGCAGTTTCAAGTTGGAATCGACCCCCGGTTTTGGCACACGCATCTACGTCGAAATATAGTCTGCGGCACAATGAATACCCTATGAAAGTTCGCCTGCTTCTTGTCGATGATCACATGATGTTCCGCGAGGCCTTGTGCCATTTGCTGCGGGCGGAAGACGAACTGGAGGTCGTAGGCCAAACCGCTGACGGCTTGCAGGTTCTGGAGATGGTTGAGAAACTATCGCCCGATCTTGTGTGCATGGACATCAATATGCCCGGCCTGAACGGCATTGACACTACACGGCAGCTGCTCCAAGCGTACCCGCGGATCAAGGTCATTGCACTGTCGTCTTACACCGACCAACGCTATGTGCTGGACATGCTGGCTGCGGGTGCCCAGGGCTATGTCACCAAGGCCGAGGCCAGCGACGAACTGCTGCGCGCCATTCGTACGGTGATTCTGGGCCGCGCCTACCTGTGCCCCGATGTGGCGGGCATGATCGCGGGGGCAGCGTCGCACAGCACAGCCCCACCCGGCGACACCCTGAGCCCACGGGAACAACAGGTCGCACAGCGGGTGGCACAAGGGGAAACCACCTTCAAGATTGCCAACGCCCTGTTTATTGCACCGTCAACCGTTGAGGTGCATAGGCGCAACATCATGCGCAAGCTCAATTTGCACAACGTGGCCGATCTCACACGCTATGTGATGAGCCAAAAAAATTACCCCAGCTGATTGGCACGCTCGCAGCAGCACTAGCGACTACCGGTTTTCTGGTAGTCAAGAATACCCGGCACTAGGTATTCCGTCACCCTTCGTTTGGTTTTACGCTTGTCCCACCGACCGCAGATGGGCGCGTAACAGCAACACGAAGGACATGCAACGTGACGATTCAATGGACCAAAGGGCTAAATACCAATATCCGCTCCATTGATCTGCAGCATCAGGAATTGGTCTCGCTGATCAATCAACTGGAAACCCTGCACCTTGCAGGGCGCAATACCCAGGCCCTGGACGAAGTGCTGCCGCAGCTCCACACCTATGTTCTATTCCATTTCAGAGAAGAAGAAGACCTGATGGTCATGCTGGTGGGCAACGAGGAACTGGACCAGTTGCACTTGGCGCAGCACCGCGAATTTATCGATCACATGCATACGCTGCAACAGCGCCGCAACCCGCATAACGAGGCCGACACGGCCCAGGCGCTCGTGCACTACCTCAAGAACTGGTTGCTAGAACACATCGCCACCACCGACCGTGATTTAGGCCAAAAATTACTGGCCCAGCACACCGCCTTTGCTGCGCGTTAACGCTGCAAACCGCCATGTCAGCGCACACCGTCCCTATTGAATCTCTCAGCACTTCGCTTTGGCAAGCCACACTGGAGCATGCCTTTGACGCCATCGTGCAGATGGATGCGACTGGAACCATTGTGGAGTGGAACCCGCAAGCCGAGCGCTGCTTCGGTTGGTTCCGCCACGAGGTGCTGGGCATGCTTCTGCACGAGCTTGTACTGCCTCCCAGCCGACACCAGGTGTACCTGCAATGGTTAGAGTTATTCATCGCCTCACCCCCGGGGCATAGACCCCACGCACGCGTGGAAACGATGGGTCTGCACCGCACCGGCAACCTGTTTCCCGTAGAAATGGCCGTCACCCTGGTGCAATCGCCGCAGAGCATGGAGTTCATCGCCATCTTTCGCGACATGTCCGAGCGCCGCAGCACCGAAGAAGCCTCGCGCATCGCCGCAGCAGCGTTTGAAACACTGGAAGGCATGGTGGTCATAAATGCCCAACAGATCGTCGTAAAGGTCAACGAAGCCTTCACCCGCATCACCGGCTACAGCGCGCAGGAGTCTGTAGGGAAAAAGTCATCTATTTTTCGGCTCGACCAGCACGATGAAGCTACCTACCACGAACTTCGCCGCATGCTTCCCCTGAACCGCTTCTGGCAGGGTGCGGTATGGGACCGCCGAAAAAATGGTGAACGTTATCCGGTCTGGCTGCGTGTTACGGCGGTCATGGGCACGGACAATCAAATTAACCACTATGTTGCAGCCTTCATCGACAACACCCAGCACCAAGCGTCCGAGGATCGGATTCACCACTTGGCGTTCTACGACACCCTGACCAGCCTGCCAAACCGTCGCCTTTTAATGGACCGGTTAAGGCAAGCGCTTGCAGGCAGTCTGCGTAAGCGTAAACATGGAGCCGTCTTGCTGATTGACCTAGATAACTTCAAGGACATCAACGACGCCCTTGGCCACGAGGCCGGGGACTTTTTGCTTGCCCAAGTGGGGCAGCACCTGCGGGAGTGCTTGCACGCTGATGACACGATGGCCCGCGTGGGGGGCGACGAATTTGTGGTGATCTTGCCAGAGCTGGCCGATACCGCAGCAGCCGCAGCGTCCAAGGCAGAAATCGTGGCGGAGCGGGTGCGCGAAACGCTGACACAGGCATTTGACCTGAAGGTCGATACCGTACAAACCTCAGCCAGCACGGGTATTGCGCTATTTTTCGGAGATGAGGTGGGGGGCAGTGAATTGCTCAAGCGGGTCGAAACCGCAATGTACCGCGCCAAGAATGCGGGACGCAATTGCATTCGGTTTTTTGATGCGGGCAACCAGATGGCGCTGGAGCGCCGTTTTGTCCTGACTACGTGGATGCGCCAAGGCCTGCCTGAGCAATTCTCCCTCCACTATCAAATGCAGGTGGACCAGCGCGGCAATGCCATTGGAGCCGAGGCACTGCTACGCTGGAAGCACCCCCAACAGGGCCACATTTCCCCTGCC
>JAIPDC010000212.1 GCA_021737865.1 Rhodoferax sp. | reverse complement strand
CCCAGGCGTCCTCAATCCAGTCGCACAAAATAGAGCGCGTCTCCCGCGGGTCGATGATGTCCAGAATGCCGAACTTCTCGGCCGTGCGAAACGGTGAGGTCATGTTCAGGTAGAAGGTTTCGAGTTCGGCGCGTTTGGCCGCCGGGTCCGGTGCTGCGTCGATTTCGGTCTTGTGCGCGGCCATCACGCCCCCTTCGATCGGGATGGAACCCCAGCGCGCTGATGGCCAGGCGTAGCGCAGGTTCAGTGCTTCGCCGTACTTGGGGGCGTGCAGGGCGCCGGCCATGCCGAAGCAGCGCCGAATCAGGATCGACATCCACGGTGATTTGCATTCGTTCAGCGCCTGGCCGACGCGCGTGGCGCCGAGCAAGGTGCCACCCATTTCCGCTTCCATGCCGGTCTGGTTGCCGGGTTGGTCGACGAAGTTGACGATGGGCAGGCCAAACAGGCTGCACAGGTTGACGTGGCGTTCCATCTTGTAGGCCGCCTGTGTCGTCATGGCGCCGCCTTGCACCTTGGGGTCGTTGGCAATCACGCCCACGGGTATGCCATTTAACCGCGCCAATCCCGTGATGACCGAGCCACCCTGGTAGCGCCCGATCTCGAACAGCGAGTCCCGGTCCATCACGGCGTTCAGAATCATGCGCGGGTCGTAGATCTTGCGCCGGTCACGCGGGATGGCGTCCTTGAGCCAGTCGTCGGCGCGGTTCGGATCATCGGTGCGCTCCAGCACAGGAGCCGTATGAAACACGCTGCGCGGCAGGTAGCTCAAAAAGCGCTGCACCTGGCGCAGGGCATCCATCTCGTCCACTGCCTCGTTGTGCACCAGTGCGCTCTTGCGGTGCACCATGTGGCCACCCAGGTCGTTCTTGTGCACGTCCTGCGCGTAGGCCTGGCGCACCACATGGGGCCCGGCCGCCATCACCTGCGCCTGCTCACGCACCATGACCGAGAAATGTGATGACAGCACCTTGATGGCGCCTTGCCCGGCACAGGCGCCGAGCGCGACACCCACCACGGGCACCGTCTTGAGCAATTCGTTGGCGGGCCAACTGGGGTATTCGGGGATCTTGGTGCCGCCGATTTGCATCAGCAGCTTGACGCTGCCGCCCGCGGAGTCGACCAGCCGGATCAGCGGCATGCGCAGCTGGTGCGCCATGCGCTCGATGTAAATCCATTTGTCGGCAATGGTGGCCTCGGACGAGCCGGCACGGATGGTGAAGTCGTCCACATGCAGGGCCACTTTGCGGCCATCCATGCGGCCGGTGCCAACAATCGCGTTGGTTGGGTCGAGCCGCTCGAACACACCATCGCGGCTGTAGTGGCCTTTGCCTGCCAGGGAGCCCAGCTCGCGGAAGGTGTCGGTGTCCACCAGGGCGGCGATACGCTCGCGCGCATTCATGCGCCCGGTGGCCTTGAATTTGGCCAGGGCCTCGGGGCCGCCCATGGCCAGCGCAAAGCTGCGGCGGTGTTGTAGCTCGGCCAGCTCGGCGGCCCACTCGCCAGACGGTTCGAAGTTGCGTGTGTCGGTCATAGAGCGGTTAATCCGAGTTCGGCTACCAGCTCCTGCGTGGATTTGAATTCGCTTTGCATGTAGCGGTGTGAGTCGACGTAGCCTTTGAACATGGGCTTGTTGCCGGACTTCTCGACCAGCGCTATCCACTCGGGCGAGGCGGCTACTTGCTTGAGCGCGGCTTCCCAGAATCGGATCTGCTCGGCATCGACACCCGCAGGCAAGAGCACGCCGTTGTAGCTGACGTAGTCGGCCGCCACCCCTGATTCGCGCCAGGTCGGCACCTTGGCCAGGGGGCCGGTGCCGCGCTCGGGCGCGGCGCTGACCAGGATGCGCACCCGTCCCGCCTGCGCCATGGGAACCACCGTCGGCCCGGTGGCGGACACGACATCCACATGTCCACCCAGAAGCGCGGTCATGGAGTCGGCCGATGAGCGAAACGGCGCAACGGTGAGCTTGGCAACATCCACACCGGCCAGCTTGAGCGGCTTGGCAATGGCCAGGTGGGTGTTGAGGCCGCGCAAGGGCGCCACCGCAATCTTGAGCGACTCGGGGTTGCGTTTGAGGGCATTGATCAGATCGCTGGCGGTCTTGAGCGGCGAGTCAGCGGGCACCGCGACCAGCGTGGTTTCCTCCACCAGCATGGCCACCGGCACAAACTCGCGGATGTCGGCCTTCAGGATGCCCGTCACCTGACCTGCAACGCTTCCGGTGTGGAATGTGCCCAGGCTGTGTGCGTTGCCGCGGCTGCGCTGCAGTTGTTGCAAGGCAATCAGGCCGGCGGCCCCGGGCTTGTTGTCGGCAATGATGGTCTGACCGTTGGCCAGCTTCAGGGTGTCCAGGGCGTGCTTGATGCCGCGCGCATACAGGTCGACTGATCCGCCAGCGGCAACACCAATCACATAATTGATGGTTTGCGTGGGCTTCCATGTGGCTTGTGCGTGTGAGAGGCCGGGCCACAGTGCAGTGGCACCGCTACCGGCGAGAAGATTCAAAACTTGGCGACGGTGTAGGGGCGGGTGTGTCATGGCGATTCCTTGGGTGAAGTGGGGAGTTTGACGACTCCGTGGGTGGTCAGATGCGCGATGCGTGCGGCGTCCAGATGCAGGTCGTTGGTGAGAATGTCGAGTGCGTTCTCGCCCAGCGCGGGGCCGGTGTGGCGAATCGCGCCCGGCGTGGCGGACAGTCTGGGCACGATGCCAGATTGGGTCGTGTGGCCCAGCGTGGGGTGGGGCACTTGCGTCAGCATGCCGCGCGCGGCGAAGTGCGGATCGGTGTAAATATCGGCAATGGTGTGGACGCGTGATGTGGGGACTTCGCCCTGGCGCAACAACTCTTCCAGCGCAGCGGCATCAAAACCGCGCGACCACTCGCTGATGATGGCGTCAATCGCCTTCATGTTGTCGGGCTTTCCACGTTGCTGGATGCTCTCGAATCGCGGGTCGGCGAGCAGCGCGGGCTGTTGCATGATGGCGACCAACCGTTTCCAGGTCGGGTTGCTGTTGGCAGCTATCAACACCCAGCCGCCGTCCCGACTGGGGTACAGGCTGTTGGGTGCCATGGAGGGCAGGTTTGCGCCTTCACGCTGGGGAACCAGTCCCAGCTTCTCGTAGGCCGGAACAACCGGCTCCATCTGCGAAAAAGCCGCCTCGTACAAGGCCACGTCGACCACCTGACCACGACCGGTTTGGGTTCGCGCGTGGATCGCCGTCATGGCACCAAATGCCGCATAAACCGACGACAGGTAGTCGGTGGTGGCCAGGGCCACGCGCGCAGGTGGTCGGTCCGGGTCGCCCGTCATGTGCCGCACGCCGCCGACGGCCTCGCAAATGGCGCCGTAGCCGGGGCGCTCGGCGTAGGGCCCGGTCTGGCCGTAGCCGCTGATGCGAACCATCACCAGGCCGGGGTTGCGGGCGGACATTTCGACATAGCCCAGGCCGAGTCGTTCCATGACGCCGGGGCGGTTGTTCTCCACCAGGATGTCGGCACCGCAGATCAGTTCCTGCGCAATCGCGCGGCCTTCTTCGGATTTGAGGTCCAGAGCAATCGAGCGTTTGTTGCGCAGAATGGAGGCGGCGTACAGCGACACGTCACCCACGTGCTGGCCCATCTGGCGCACCGGGTCGCCTTCAAGGGGTTCAATCTTGATCACGTCTGCGCCAAAGTCGGCTAGCAAACGGGTGCACGCCGGGCCGGCGATGGTGGAGCAGATTTCGATGACTTTGAGTCCGCTCAGGGCACCGATAGAGGCACTGGAATTCATGGTGTGCTTTCTGGGGTGTGTTGCAGTGTGAGTTGACGGATGGCTTCGGCGCCCGATTCTTCAATGCGCTGGCGGGTCAGCGCCACCATCAATTCCACATCGGCGTTCTCCAGCGCCTGCGTGGCCTGGCGCCACAGGGCCGCCGACTGGAGTCGCCGTTCGGGGGAGGCTAGCCCCATCTTGCTGTAGCGCAAGGTTTGCAGCGAGAGTGCCGTCAGCATGCGTTGCAGACGCTTGTTGCCGCTTTGCCGGGCGCACAGGATAAGCAGTCGGTACGTGGTTTCGGCGTATTCGTTACCCGCGTCGGGCAGGGGGGCCAGTGCGTCGAGCCGCTGCACGCCGGCTCGCAGCATGGCGATCAATTCGTGCTGAGGCTGTGCGGGAAGTTTGCGCACGACCATCTCAAACAGGCCGGCACGAATCTCCAGCAATTCCTGTAATTCGGTGGCGCTGAGCTCGGTCACAATGGCGCCCCGGCGCGCCAGGATGGTGACCAGTCCCTCGCGCTCCAGGATGCGCAGGGCCTCGCGGATCGGCCCCCGACTGACGCTGAATTCGTCGGCCAGTTCCTGCTCGGAAATGCGCGCTGCGGGGGGCATGGTGCCAGACAAGATGCGATCACCGACCTGCGCCGCAATTTGCTCGGATACCGTCAGCGTGGGCTCATCCTGGTCGGCAAATAGTCGAAAAGCGACCGCACCTTCCCACGGTGCGAACAGGTTTTGGGGCATGTCGTTGGGCTTCATGCCAGAGTCAGCCCAGAACGATGATGACCTGATCGTCCACCACCGCCTCGCCCTCGGCCACGAGGATTTCTGTCACGGTGCCAGCCGACTCAGCGGTAACCGGAATCTCCATCTTCATCGACTCCACGACCAGCAGCGTGTCGCCCTCCTGGACCTGCTGGCCGACGGTGACTTCAATTTTCCAGACACTGCCGCTAACCTCGCAACGTACCTTGCCCATGGCTTCTCCAATTTGTAGATGATGTGATTGTTAACAATCGTACTAGAAAAGTGAACCCCGGGAAAACCCTGAAGACGGGACATCGGGTGCCAGCAGGTTGTGTTTTGGTGCTTCAGCGCCCCAGCGCCGGGGAAACGAAGCATGATCAGCTACGCCTCCCTGGTCCCATTGCTCGCTATACAAGGAGTGCTATGAAATCAATAGCTGGTTACGCATGTTCAACGGGGAAAAGAATCAAACCAAACAACTGGCCTTCAATTAGCGCAATCCATGGTCGGGGAAACTAGGCATTTCATCGATCGTCTTTTTCATATGTTGCTATTGCGGTGGTCGTTCCCGATTGCACAGTGGGCAACGTCAACGTGGCACGCAGCCCACCCAGCGGGGAATCCAGCAACTCAACCCCGCCCCCATAGAGCCGCGCCAAGTCATCGACGATGGCCAGGCCCAGCCCCGAGCCCGGCACCAGCTCGTCAGCGCGCACGCCACGGCGCATCACTGAACCGCGCTGCTGCACGTCAAGTCCGGAACCGTCGTCATCCAACGTAATGGTAACCATGGCCCCGTCGGTGTGGGCATTGACATCTACCCGGTGCTCCGCCCATTTGCAGGCGTTGTCCAACAAGTTGCCCAGCATTTCCTGCAGGTCCTGTGTCTCGCCCCGAAAGGCAAGTTCCAGCGGACAGTGCCCGACGGATATGGCAATTTCCCGCCGTGCATGGATGCGCTGCATGACGCGCACCAGGCCTTCGATGACCGGGAGCAAAGGCGTCTTGGCCCCTGGGACACGCGTATTCGCGGCGGCCTGCGCGCGGGCTAGGTGGTAGTCCACCTGGCGGCGCGCAACGCCGGTCTGCTCCAGTACCAGACGTGCCAGTTCCGGGCCTTGCGGGTTCTTGGCCTGGGCGGCGTTTGCCAACACGGTCAGCGGTGTTTTTAAGGCATGGGCCAGGTTGCCGGCGTGGGTGCGGGCGCGCTCCACCACGGCGGCGCTTTCTGTCAATACGCTGTTGAACTCATCGACCAGCGGCATCACTTCAACCGGAAAGTCACCGGCCAGTCGCTGTGCTTCGCCAGCACGCACCTTGGCCAGCGCCGTTTGCAGGGCGCGCAAGGGTGACAGCCCGACCGACACCTGCACTACGGCCGCCAGTACCAGGCCCGCGCCCAGCACACTCAGCGCCAACCACAGAGCCCCATTGAAGCGGCTCACCGGCTCGGCCATCAAATTGGCATCAGCCGCGGCCAGCAAGCGCAGAGTGTGGGGTTTGCCGTCGGGGCTGTCTTCAAAACGCACGCGGCGCTCGACGAGTCCCAAAAACTTGCCCTGCGGCCCCACCACCTGGTGCTCATGGATGCCGCCCTTCTCCAGCGCATCTGACGTCACCGTTAACACCACATCCCACAGGGACCGTGACCGCAGCAGTGCCGTGGCACCGGCCACATCCTCTCCCGCTTCATCCACCTGCCAGTAATAGCCGGAGTAGGGGCGCGCAAAGCGCGGGTCGATCAAAGGCATGGCCAGTTGCGGTCGGCCTTTGGCATCGAGCGAGAGTTGGGCGGTTAGCTGGTCCAGGTGGGTGCGCAGCTCGGCGTGAAACTGAGCCTCCACATGCTGGCGAAACAGGTTACCCAAGCCCCAACCAGCCACCAATATCGTGCCCACAACCCAGAATAGGGTTCCCACCAGCAAGCGGATGCGCAGCGAATGACGCCATGTGGAAGGTGTCATGTGCAGGCCATCAGAAGCTGGCGCTGAGGCGGTAGCCCAGACCGCGCACAGTGGCGATCAGCCCCGGTGGCAGCTTCTTGCGCAGGCGGGCGATGAAGACCTCGACCGTGTTCGAGTCACGATCGTAGTCCTGGGCATAGATGTGCTCCACCAGGTCGCTGCGGGAAACGACCTCGTCGCGGTGGTGCATCAGGTATGCCAGCAAGCGGTACTCGTGGCTGGTCAGGGTCAGCGCCTGGCCATCGATGGTGGCGCGGCTGTTGCGGACGTCCATGGTTAGTGGGCCACAGACCAGCTCCGAGCTGGCATGTCCACCGGCGCGCCTGATCAGGCCGCGCAAGCGGGCCAGCAGTTCTTCCATATGAAAGGGCTTGGTCAGGTAGTCGTCGGCACCGGCATCAATGCCGGACACTTTTTCGTGCCAACCGTCGCGCGCGGTCAGGATCAATACCGGCATGGTGCGGCCGGCGGCGCGCCACTTGCGCAGCACCGTAATGCCATCCATTTGCGGCAGGCCCAGGTCCAGCACCACCGCGTCGTAGGGCTCGGTGTCGCCTTGAAAGTGGGCGTCCACGCCATTGCTGGCCACATCCACCGCGTAGCC
>JAIPDC010000211.1 GCA_021737865.1 Rhodoferax sp. | reverse complement strand
AGATCAGAACGTAGGACTCCGCTTGCACAACCAACTGCACCGCATTCATGCTCATCACGCGCGACAAGCCGCTTTCCTGAGCCATGATGACTTCGGCATTGCGCACCCGCCCACTCTGCTGCAAGGGCCGTAACGCCTGCTCCCGGTCCGCATCGCTGGCCCATATGCCCAGTTCCAGCGCCGTCGAACCCATCACCTGTTGCCGGGAAAATCCGGTCAATTGGCACCACTCCTCGTTGACCTCGATGATCACGTTATCGCGCATGCGGGTCAGTGCAATGGCCTCGGGGCTATGAAAAAATAACGCCTTGAATACCGGGTCGGCTAATGCCTCGACGGGACGCGACGCGACACCATCGGACATCGCAGATTCAAAATGATTTTTTTGCACGCCAGCCAAACCAATTTCCCTTCAGACCGGAACGGCAATCCGACAACCAGCGGACCATCATCCGGGAGTCGATGTTGTCGTCAACAATGAGCAACTTGGGTCTCAACGGCCGTCCCTACTGGAATTGAACCAAAACGCAGCTGATCTGGGCAGCCGTCAAAGACAAGCGTAGCACCGTTTCGCCTACTTTTGAACAAAATATGCAAGGCTTGCAAATCGACTTTTCTGTCGCAAAAGGCTATCCTGCTCATGGAGAATATCGGCAACAGCGTTGGCATTAAAAATTCAGGAGACAAGATGAGCGAGCAAGAGCATTGGGAAAAAGTCTACCAAACCAAATCGGCCGAGGCGCTCAGCTGGTTTCAGGAGCATGCCACGCGCTCGCTTGAAATCATCCGTTCGATCGGCGCCAAGCCAGACTCGCGCATCATCGATGTAGGCGGCGGTGCCTCTACCCTGGTGGACGACCTTCTGGACCATGGCTTTGATCATGTCTCTGTTCTTGATTTGTCGGCCAGTGCGCTCGAAGTCGCACGCCAACGGCTAGGACCAAAAGGCGAAATCGTTGACTGGCTTGCCGGCGACATCCGGCAGGTGAAACTACCCGCGCAGACCTACGACATCTGGCACGACCGCGCGGTCTTTCACTTTCTGACCGATCCGGCTGATCGCCTAGCCTATGTCGAGCAGGTCATGGGGTCGGTCAAACCCGGCGGACATGTGATCGTGGCCACCTTTGCACCGGACGGCCCGGACCAATGCAGCGGCCTTCCGGTGGCGCGGTATGACCACGCCCAATTGCATGGCGAGTTCGGCCCCGCCTTCGAACTGCTCGAACACGCAAACGAAGCACACAAAACCCCGTGGGGATCGGTGCAGCACTTTGTTTACTGCCATTGCGTCAAGCCCCACTGACCGGCCATGAATGCATTGCATGCATTCATTCAGACAAAATCGGCATTGACAAGTCCCGAATGCGGGCTCAAAAGTGATTGTTTTTACATGGACTCTTCAACTTGACCACCAATAAAACTGAGGCAGTTGCGCACACCCCGATGATGGCCCAATACCTTGGACTCAAGGCCGAACACCCCAACACCTTGCTTTTTTACCGCATGGGTGACTTCTATGAAATGTTCTATGCCGACGCCGAAAAAGCGGCCCGCTTGCTGGACATTACCCTGACCCAGCGCGGCCAGTCGGCCGGTGAGCCGGTAGTCATGGCGGGTGTTCCCTTTCACGCCATGGAAGGCTACCTGGCCAAACTGATCCGTCACGGTGAGTCGGTCGCCATTTGCGAACAGGTGGGCGAGGTCACGGGCAAAGGACCTGTGGAGCGCAAGGTGGTCCGCGTGGTGACGCCGGGCACACTGGTGGACACCGAACTGCTCAGCGAAAAGTCGGAGTCCGTCTTGATGGCCGTGCACCAGGGCCCGCGCAACCGCTGTGGTCTGGCATGGCTAAGCGTCACGCAGGGCGTGGTCCACCTGGCCGAGTGCGCACCTGAGGCCGTGCCCGAGTGGGTGGCGCGTGTCAGCCCGAGCGAACTGGCCTACAGTGCGTCAGCGACACAGGCATTTGAGGACCGGCTCAAGCGCCTGCGCAAGAGCACTGGTGGCGCAAATGCGCTCTACACCACGTCGCGCCCGGAATGGCAGTTTGACGCCGCATTGGGCCAACGCAAGCTGCTCGAAGCCCTGCAGGCCGCCAGCCTGTCGAGCTGGAACGCACAAGACCTGCCGCTGGCCCACGCAGCCTGCGCCGCGCTGCTTGGCTACGCCGAGCACACGCAAGGCCGCACGCTGACCCACATCAGTGCCGTGCAGGTACAGCGCGATGGCGAACTCATCGATTTGCCGCCTACAACGCGGCGCAATCTGGAGCTAACCCAGACCCTGCGCGGCGAGGACTCCCCCACCCTTTTCTCGCTGCTGGACACCTGCATGACCGCAATGGGCAGCCGCATGCTCAAGAGCTGGCTGCTCTCGCCGCGTCGAGATCGCGCACAGGCACAGGCGCGCCTGGACTCCATTGCCGCGCTGCGCAGCGGAATTGCACCAAACTCAGCTATGACCGTTTGGCAGGGACTGCGCGTGCAACTCAAAGGCAGCGCCGATGTAGAGCGCATCACGGCCCGCACCGCATTGCGTCAGGTGCGACCACGCGAACTGGTGGCTCTGCTTCAAACGCTACAAAAAACAGAGCAGCTTGCGCAGCATTTACGGGGGCTAGAGGGTGATTTGGCTACTATTTCCGAGGATTTAAAGCCGCCGCCCGCCTGCGCCGAACTATTGCTGCGCGCGATTGCACCCGAGCCCGCCGCGCTCGTTCGCGACGGCGGCGTCATTGCCAGCGGTTTTGACACCGAACTCGATGAGTTGCGCGCCATCCAGACCAACTGTGACAGTTTTCTGCTGGACCTGGAGGTGCGCGAAAAGGCCCGCACCGGCATTGCCAACCTGCGCGTGCAGTTCAACCGGGTGCATGGTTTCTATATCGAGGTCAGCCAGGGCCAGGTGGACAAGGTGCCCGACGACTACCGGCGGCGCCAGACCCTGAAAAATGCCGAGCGTTTCATCACTCCGGAACTCAAGGCATTCGAGGACAAGGCCCTGAGCGCACAAGAGCGCGCCATGGCGCGCGAGAAGTGGCTGTTCGAGCAGGTGCTGGATCAGCTTCAGGCGTTCATTCCCATGCTGACCCGCACCGCGCGTGCCATGGCCGCGCTGGACGCCCTGTGTGCATTGACCGAACGCGCTTTGACCCTGGGATGGTGCGCACCGCAGTTTGTGGTGGAGCCCTGCATCGACATCAGCCAGGGGCGTCACCCGGTGGTTCAGGCACGTCTGGCCGAACTCTCCAGCGGAAACTTCATCGCCAACGACACCCGCCTGGGGCCCAAGCAGCGCCTGCAAATCATTACCGGGCCCAATATGGGCGGCAAGTCCACCTATATGCGCCAGGTCGCGCTGATCGTGCTACTAGCGTCCATCGGGAGCTATGTGCCTGCGAGCGCCTGCAGACTCGGGCCTATCGACGCCATTCATACCCGAATCGGTGCGGCCGACGACCTCGCCAACGCGCAATCCACCTTCATGCTGGAGATGACCGAAGCCGCGCAAATACTGCATGCCGCGTCACCCCATTCGCTGGTGCTGATGGACGAAATCGGCCGCGGCACGTCGACCTTTGACGGGCTGGCCCTGGCCAGCGCGATTGCGACCCAGTTGCACGACAAGACGCAAGCCTTTACGCTATTTGCAACCCACTACTTCGAGCTCACCGAATTCCCCGCCACCCACCACAATGCGCTCAACGTGCACGTCAGCGCCACGGAGTCGGGCCGCGACATTGTGTTCTTGCATGAGATTCAAAGCGGCCCGGCCAGTAAGAGCTATGGCGTTCAGGTGGCACGACTGGCCGGCATGCCCGCTGCGGTGCTCAACCAGGCACGCCACACGCTGCAAGCCCTGGAAACGCATGCCACCCAAAGCCAGGCCCAGGTGGATTTGTTTGCTGCCCCGGCTGCGACTGAAGCGATAGCGGTCAGCGCAATAGATGCGAAGCTTGCAGCCTTCAATCCCGATGCCATGAGCCCGCGCGAAGCGCTGGAAGCCCTGTACCAGCTGAAGACGCTGGCACAAAAGACTTGATCCCAACACGACCCAAAAATGGGTTAGCCTTCCAATATTGGTCATTTTTTTAGGTAATTCAGGAGCGCCATGAAAATTTCAAAAATGCTGGCTTCATTGGCCCTTATGGGGGCCTTTACCCTGGTGGCTGCCGAAAATGGCGTCACCGATAAGGAAGTGGTGATTGGCCAATTTGCGGCCATCAGCGGACCGGCCGCGCAACTTGGACAACGCCTACAAGTGGGCATGCAGGCCTACTTCAGCTCAGTCAACGCCCAAGGGGGCGTCCATGGACGCTCCATCAAGCTGCTGACCCGGGACGACGGCTATGAACCCGAAAAGGCAGCAACTGCCGTAAAAGCCCTGATCAATGAAGACAAGGTGTTTGCCTTGGCCGGATCGGTCGGGACCCCCACGGGGCTGGCTGCACTGCCCATTTTGACCGAAGCCCAAGTGCCTTTGGTAGGCATGTTCACCGGCGCACAAGCGCTGCGTGAGCCGTTTAACCGCCAGGTGTTTCATGTCCGAGCCAGCTATTTCGACGAGACCGAGCGGATCGTGCAGCACCTGACCACGCTGGGCGCCAAGAAAATTGCCGTCTTTTACCAAAACGATGCCTATGGAAAAGCGGGCCTCGAAGGCGTCACACGTGCGCTGAGCAAGCGACAACTCAAGCCCGTATCCATCGCAACCGTGGAGCGCAACTCGGTCGACGTGGCGCAATCGCTGGAGGCCATTCTCAAATCGGAGCCTGAGGCCATTGTGCAGATCAGCGCCTACAAATCCTGTGCCGCACTCATCAAGCAGGCACGCGCAAAGGGCTACGGGGGTCAGTTTTTTAATGTGAGCTTTGTCGGCTCACGCGCCCTGGCCGACGAATTGGGCGACATCGGTCAGGGTGTTGTTATTTCCCAGGTGGTGCCTTTCCCCTACGCACAGAGCACCCCCATCGTCCGGGAATACCAGCAGCGTATGACGGAGGCGGGCCAAAAAGACTTTGACTTTTCGAGTCTTGAGGGCTACCTGACCGCGCGAATTTTGGTCGAGGGCATGCGACGTGCAGGGAAAAATCTGACGCGTGACGGCCTTATCAACAGCCTGGAGTCCATGCACGATGTAAATCTGGGCGGTTTCACCGTCAATTACAGCCCAAAAGACCATCAGGCATCTAACTTCACGGACCTGACCATCATTGGGCGCGGCGGCAAGTTCATGCATTGAGGTGGTGGGGATCGATACACTCTAAGGATTTTTCCCCAGAAACTAGCAAATGACCTACTGCGTAGCCATCAAACTGAACGCCGGCTTGGTATTTCTCTCCGACTCTCGTACCAACGCCGGACTGGACCAGATCAGCACCTTTCGCAAAATGATCGTCTACGAAAAGCCGGGCGACCGCTTCATGGTGCTGCTGTCGGCAGGAAACCTGAGCATTTCCCAGTCCGTGCGCGAAATATTGCAGATCGAAAAGCTCAAGGACCACGAAGCCGATGAAGGCATCACCATCTGGAATGCCAAGAGCATGTATGACGCAGCGCGCGTACTCGGCTCTGCCATCCGCAAAGTGCATGACCGCGATGCCGCGTCCTTGCAGCAATCGGGCGTGGACTTCAACGTGTCGTTAATCTTTGGTGGACAAATCCAGGGCGAGGGCATGCGCCTGTTCCAGGTCTATTCGGCCGGCAATTTCATCGAAGCCACACCAGAGACCCCCTACTTTCAGGTTGGCGAGTCCAAATACGGCAAACCGGTGCTGGACCGGGTTATCACACCGGCCACCCCTTTGGACGAGGCCGCCAAGTGCGCCCTGGTGTCGATGGACTCCACGCTCAAATCCAACCTGTCAGTCGGTCTGCCGCTGGATATGGTGGTGTACGAAGCGAACGCGTTCCAAACCGACCGGATTGTCTGCATTGACGAACACAACCCCTATTTCAAGATGCTGCACGACAACTGGGGACTGAAGCTGCGCGAGGTGTTCGACAGCATTGAAGACCCGTTATGGAACGGCGGCCAGACCGATGTTCCGCTGCTGGTGAAGGCGGCACGCAGCCTTCCGTTGAAGAAAATCAGCACGCCGCAAGAAAAACTAATTTGATGGCGGGACAGACCCGGATTTGCGAAGCAAATTTGCTTTGTCCTCACCTGATTAAGTGATGATCGTCTTTTCACACGCGAACAGCTTTCCAGCCAGTACTTACCGCGTTTTATTCAGGCACCTCAAGTCGCGCGGGTTCACGGTCAAGGCGATTGAGAAATACGGCCACGATCCGCGCTACCCCATCAGCAATAACTGGCCCCACGTGGTTCAGCAGCTGGTTGACTTTACCCGCACCGTGGTGGATAAGACTGGTGAGCCGATTTGGTTGGTCGGCCATTCCCTGGGCGGATTCCTCAGCCTGATGGCAGCGTCACGCAACCCGGAGCTGGCACGCGGTGTGGTGTTGGTCGACTCACCCATTCTGGGCGGCTGGCGCTCCACCGCGGTAGGCGTCATGAAGACGACGCAGATGTTCGGATCGCTGTCACCCGGTGCGGTCAGCCGCAACCGTCGCAACAACTGGCCGTCGATCGACGCAGCGTTTGAACATTTTCGGCACAAAAAGGCGTTTGCCAAATGGGACAGCGAAGTCTTGATGGACTATGCCACCCACGGCACGCTGGAGTCCGATGGACACCGCATTTTGAGCTTTGACCGGCATGTGGAAACCCAGTTCTACAACACCGTCCCCGACAACCTGGAGCAACTGCTGGCGCGGCACCCGGTCAAATGCCCTGTTGCCTTCATTGGCGGGCTGGCCTCGGTCGAGATGAAACAGGTCGGCATGGCAACCACCGCGAAAATCACCAGGGGCCGCATCATGATGCTCGATGGCAGCCACCTGTTTCCCATGGAAAAACCCTTGGCCACGGCCGCCGCCATCGAGGCTGCGCTGCGCAATTTCGACACCAAAAGCGAAAGATAGGCGGGTTTCCCGGACAATTAAGGCAAGGCGGTCTCAAGTTCCTTGAATAACTGCACGATATCCAATAAAGCCGATACCATTTATTCCATGCGACAACGACATGGTCTTAGCCGCATCGGCTGTGCAAATGGTCGGCAACTAC
>JAIPDC010000210.1 GCA_021737865.1 Rhodoferax sp. | reverse complement strand
AGTACCGCTTGCGGGCCGCGGCTGAAGAACCCATCAACAGCCGATCCCGCAACAGCACAACGCTCGGACTACCCACATCGCACCCGACCCTGCCATCCACACTCAAAGCCGCGGGCTACCGCACCGCCTTGATTGGTAAGTGGCACTTGGGATACCCCCCCACATTCGGACCATTGCGATCAGGTTACGACGAATTTTTCGGCCCCATGGCAGGGGGCGTTGACTACTTTACCCATTGCGCCTCGAATGGATCGCACGACCTATGGGTCGGCGAAGAAGAGCAAGCTCACGAAGGGTATTTGACAGACCTGATTTCGCGCCATTCAGTCGACTTTATTCACCGCATGAGCCAAGGTGATCGAAAAAACGATCCCTTCTTTCTAAGCTTGCACTACACCGCGCCGCATTGGCCATGGGAAACACGCGAAGACCATGCCTTGGCGGCCACCATCAAGGACAATATTTTCCACTTGCAGGGCGGCAACATTCACACCTACCACCGCATGATTCACCACATGGACGAAGGCATCGGTTGGGTGGTCGAGGCCCTGCGCGAAACGGGACAACTGGAGAATACGTTGATTGTTTTCACCAGTGACAATGGCGGCGAACGCTTCAGTGACAACTGGCCGCTGGTGGGCGGCAAAATGGACCTCACCGAAGGTGGCATTCGGGTGCCATGGATTGCCCACTGGCCCGCCACCATCGCTCCTGGTGGTATCAGCCAACAGCATTGCATGACGATGGACTGGTCTGCCACCCTGATGGAGCTCGGCGGCGCAAACATAGACGCCCACTACCCCTTGGACGGCGTATCCCTCACCGGCACATTGCGCAACCCAGCCCACACGTTTGAGCGCCCTATGCATTGGCGCATGAACCACCGAGGCCAAAGAGCGATGCGGGTTGGCGACTGGAAATACCTGCGTGTCGATGGCAACGATTACCTGTTCAATATTCCTGGAGACGCCCGCGAACGCGCCAATTTAGGGGGGCGACAACCCGAACAATTGCAAGCCTTGCGCGAGCGCTGGGAGGCATGGAACGCGACCATGCCCGCCATTCCAGACGATGCCACCGTCAGTCTGGGGTATTCTGTCAAAGACATGCCTCAACGTTGATTCTGGCCATGCGGACTCGATGTCGCTTGGCCATTTTTGTTATCAACTTATTGGATGTATCAGTCAGCAGTGAAACCTGAAGCCTTAACGACCGGGGCCCAGCGAGCGGTTTCCGAGCGCATCAGCAGTTGAAGGTCTTGTGGGCTGCCACCACCGATTTCCAGGCCCATTTTGATGAAGCGTTCTTTGAGGGCTGGGTTTTTCAAAGCGCGGTTCACAGCGGCGTTCAAAATGGTGATCTGCGCGGAATCCGTGCCGATTGGCGCGAACAGGGCAAACCAGCCCACGCCGACCAAATCCTTGAATCCCGACTCACGCAAGGTGGGTACATCCGGAAACAAAGCATTGCGGGTCAGGCCTGAGGTGGCCAGAATGCGGATTCTGCCTGCGCGGTGCATCTCTCCCTGGTCTACCAAGGTGTCAATGCCCAAAGTCACTTGATCGCCAATAAGGGCTGTCATCAGTTGTGCGCCACCGTTGTAAGGCACATGGATCATGTCGAGACCCGTTTTCTGACCGATCATGACGCCAAAGAAATGCGGCAAGCTGCCTGGTGCAGGTGAACCGAACGTGCCCAGAGTGGGGGTCTTTTTGACCACGGGCAAGAAGTCTGCAATGCTGCGAATGGGGCTATCGGCTTTAACCGATACGCCAAACTGAAAGTCGGCAATGTGCGCCACGGGCACGAGGTCTTTTTGCGCGTCGTAGTTGAGCTTTTTGTACACCAGCGGTGCCAACACGGGCACCACAATCGGAGCCAACATGACTGTCGCGCCGTTGGGCGCAGCATTCTTCAAGGCTTCAGCGGCGATGCGCCCACCCGCACCCACACGGTTTTCAACCACCACGGGGCGGCCCAATTCGTCCTTGAGGCGTTCTGCCAAAAGACGCGCTGCCAGATCGGCTGAGCCGCCTGCGCCAAAACCCACTAATACTTTGAGTGGCACCGGGTCGTGGGCTTGCGCCAGACCAGACAACAACAGCAACACGCTGCTTAACCAAATTTTCGTTCTCATCGCGGCTCCTTGAAAGTCAAAAAGAATAAAACACCGTACGACTTTAGGTTTTTTGGCACATTTGGAACACCCTCAAGATTGATGGTTCCCCCGCCAGAATGCGGCATGGCAAAGGGTAATCTCTCTTGACCTCGCTCTTAAATTTGTTAAATTGAAGTGCTTATGAGAGGCTCCCATGTACCTGAACACCCAACAATCCAAAATGCTGGCAGATCTGTGCGCGGTCATGGCATCGGATGTCACGAAAGCGCAACTGCTCCAGTCCCTGGCACAACCCTTGGCGCAGTTCATGCAGGCCGATCATCTGGTCTCACGCCAATGGAATACCCAGACGAATCGCTACGCCATCTGCGCTTCATACAATGTCAAGCCGTCCAGAATCCGGGCGTATGAAGCGCATTTCCAGTTTTGTGACCCCATCACACCCCGCCTTCGGGCCATGCGCACGCCCGCTCGGGTCAGCGATGTGTGTTCTGCGCAAGAACTGGAGAGCTCCGAGTTTTACAACGAACACCTGCGCCAGGACGGCATTCACTGGGGCGTGAACCTCTACGCCTACCGTGGTGATGCGTGTCTGGGTGATCTCGTCATTTACCGGGCCAGGGGACGAAAAGACTTCAGCCCTCAGGACTTGGCTTGCCTGAATATCCTGGCGCCAGTGTTCACAGCGGCCTTGAGCCGACTGGAGGCGGTGGATTCCACCAAACCCGCCTGGATGGGCCATAACGAAGCCGAGCTGCGCCGGTTGTTGACCGGGCCTTGTCAGCTCAGCCAGCGCGAGGCCGATGTGGTGCTGCTTTGCCTGAACGGTTGCTCGGACAAGGGCATTGCGCGGCAGCTCCAGATTGGCTTTACCACCGTGCGCTACCACTTGGGCCACGCGTTTGAAAAGCTCGGCGTTCAGGGGCGCAACAAACTGCCCGCCCACATCGGACAGCTTTTGCATCAGGCTTAAACCATCGGTGGGCGCGGCAGGCGTGGCAAAGCCCGCTCAATGGCTGCAGCCACAGCCAAAAGGTGGCGATCCGTGCCCAAAGCGCCGTCCAGCTCCAGCCCGACGGGCAAGCCCTCGGCGGTCAAACCCGCCGGGAGGCTGATACCGGGCAGCCCTGCATTGCTGCCGGGGTCGGTGTTGCGGATCAACGTTTTGAACGTAGGCACTTGTTGGCTGTCCAGATGTACCGTGTCGTCGTGACCTATGGGCGGGGCCGTCATGGGGCAGGTTGGAAAAGCCAGTGCATCCAGCCGGTGGTCAGCAAAATGCCGGGCGTAAGCGGTCTTCAGTTTTTTGCACCGGGCCAGTGCCGCAGCATAAGCGGTGGCCGTGACGCGGTCATGGCCGAGTTGCTGAGACAAGAGCCGGGCCACATCCGGGCTGCCCACACCCGCCACCAGGGCGCTCATCGACAAGCCCTTTGCCTTGGCATAAGCGGCCAGGCTTTGCACCATTTCAAACATCACCAACGTTGAGCCCGTGGCATCGTTGTGCAGTTTCAGGTCGGGCACATCCAGCGTCACGCAGACAACGCCTTCAGAGACCAGCGTATCCAGCGCTTGCTCCATGACCGCCAGAACTTGCGGGTCAGCGCCTTCAAAAAAGTCCCCTCGCGAAACGCCCAAGCGCAGGCCTTTGAGAGAGACATCAGGCAAGCTGGTTGGCTCTTGTGCCAAGAGTGCGTCGAGCCAGGCCACGTCTGCAACGCTGCGGGCCATGGGCCCTACGGTGTCTTTGGTGGGTGACAGGTGCAAGAGGCCTTGCGATGCATAGCGGCCCGTGCTGGGCCTGAAGCCCACTACGCCACACAAAGCGGCAGGCAGGCGCACCGAGGCACCCGTATCTGTGCCCAGAGCCGCGGGCACCATGCGCGCGGCCACAACCACGGCCGATCCGCCAGAGCTGCCGCCCGGGATGCGCAAGGGGTTCCAGGGGTTGCGGCAAGCGCCCGTGACCGCGTTGTTCGTGGTGCCGCCTAAAGCCAGTTCATGCAGGTTGGTTTTGCCAGCGATCAAGCCGCCTGATTGCAGCAAGCGCTCGACCACGATGGCATTGCGCGTGGGTCTGGATGCGAGCAATGCCCGAGTGCCACCACTGGTGGGCAGATCGGTGGTGTCGATGTTGTCCTTGATCGCCACCGGTATACCCGCCAAGGGGAGATGTTCAGAGAGCGCAGTCCTAGCCTGATCGAGAGCCTTGGCTTGCTGGATCAATCCTTCAGGATCGCGGCTGATCCAGGCATTCAAAGCTGTCATTCGGTCGGTTTGCGCAAGCAAGGCCTGGACGTACTCCAAGTGTCCGAGTCGTCGTGTACGCAGCGCTGTGGCCGCTTGCGTTAGCGTAAGTTCAAAGGGGTCCATAAAAAATCAATGTAAAACACTGACTCTATGAGGTCATAGCGTTTTTGAACACCCCCGAGAATGACGGTAAACCTCTTGGAAGTGTCTTAATTCTTGCTAGTGTGCAGGCTCAGGCCACCTCGGGCCCGAGTGCTATCCAGAAATTATCCGAATGGTGCAGCCCGGCAGCCCGTTTGTCATTTTCATGAACGGGGCACATTTTGTGGAAGACGGCTACCAGGCGCACATTGATCGGCTAGCGCAGTCCGGCGTCTGGACTGTGATCAAGATCAAGGCGTCCAATTACATGGGCGCGTTGGAGCGGCCGGGCCGATTGATTGTTGCGCGTAAATGTTAAAGAGGTGCATCCCAAGCTCTGCTTGAGATCACATTCTTGCTAGCGGCAAGTCCGTACAGCTACTATGCGCCATCTCCGCCGTCATGCCTAGGACCAGCAAGATGATAACAATCAGATCCTCTTCGTAGCGCTTTAAGCCTTTAATACGAATGGGTTGAGGAGGTGGACACCAGCGATGACTTCACCCGTGTTCAGATCTTCACTAAACAGCACGTTACAGCCTGCGGTTTGTGCACTCGCGATGATGAGCGCATCGTAAAACCCGACGCTGCGGGTTTGGTTCAAGTCAAGCCCTGCGCGAATGATGGCAGGGGTGATCTGAACGACTTCAAACTGCTCGTACATATCAAGTTGAGCTCGGATGTGCGCTACTGGAAGTTTGAGTTTTTTGATGGCAACATTGCAATACTCTTGCAAAACTTGGGTTGACAGCACGCCTGTACCGGTCTCATAAAGCTGTTTGAGCAGGGCCAACGCGGCTTGCTGCTTGTCAGGCGCGTCGCTGGCCTCTGCATAGACGAGCACGTTGGTATCGATAAAGCTACGATCTGTCATCGTGTCAACGCACGTTGGCCTCTTCGCGATTGAATTTCCATCCGCCGAGTTGCGCAGGAGACTGGAGGCAACGCGATTCAAATTGGGCCCATTCTTGGCCCCGGCGCGAACTTCCCGCCAGTTGCTCCAAATAATCACGCACCGCCTGATTCAGGCTTTTTCCCATTTTTTGAGCGGCCTCGCGGGCGCGTTGAGCGACTTTTTCGTCAACTGAAAGAGTGATATTCATTATGAGCTCCAGAAAGTAAATTTTACACATATTATGTGCGCACTTATTATTTCCGTCAAATCAGCTGGTTTACTGTTTCTCCAGTACCTTGGGCGCGAGTAGCTTCAAACCCTCCGCATCGCGCAGGGTGTTGCAAACCGCTTGGCTGTGCAATCGTCCAGCCCAAGCGCCAACGATGCGTTTGCTGAACTCACCCAAACTCAGCGCTCGTAAACACACCGAAACCCGATATATACCGCATAGAAATCTGCCGGTTTAAAAGCCTGCACATCAGCCTTCATGTTGAACGCGCCGTACCACCAAGAGCCGCCAACTGTGCGCCGCTCGCGGCCCTTACCGTCGGGGCTGTCGGTGGCCCATTCCCACACATTGGCCCCCATGTCATACAAGCCATTTACACCTTGCTTGGTGGCCCCCGCAGTCGCGGCTCGGGGCCATGGATCAGCGTCACTTGTGTTGGCTCCTTGCGGGCTTTCGCCCGTAGCCCATGGATAAGTTCGGCCCTTCTGCCAAGGCGCTGGAGGCGACTCGCGCAGTTCGGTAAAGCCTGCCATTTGCCACTCTGCCCCCGTGGGCAAACGGCCACCCGCCCAACGGCAATACGCTTGCGCTTCTGCAAAATCCAAATGCACTGCGGGGATGTCGGCGCTGGTTGTCTGGCCATCGGGCTTTCGCCAGGACCAACCGGGCCGACGCTCCCAACCCGCGACGTATTCAAAACCACCGCCCTCTTTTTCAGCCCGCGTGATGGTGCCCGTGGCACGCACGTAGCGCTCAAACTGCCCGATCGTGACTTCGATTCGGTCAATCGCAAAGTTGGGTAAGGCCACTTTGTCATCCACTTGAGCGCGTGTGACGCTAGTGAATAGCAAGAGGCCAAGCAATGTGTATTTCATAATTTATCATCCTATCGAGCCGCGTAGGCTTAGACGCGCAAAGCCGTAGGCGAAGATATCGCACTTCAGTGATTTTCGAAACGCCTCGCGCACGTAGGGCTTTGGCGCACGGCTGGAACACAGGGCATGCTCAAGCCGTTAACCTATTTGTTTTTAACATTGGAGCGCAGAGCCAACCCATGGATTCCGTCACACAAATCCTTTTAGGTGCCTCGGTTGGCGTCGCTGTTATGGGGCGGCGAACAGCGCTTTGGAAATCGGCCTTGTGGGGCGGCGTGGCGGGTCTGTTGCCTGATCTGGATGTGCTGATAGACCACGGTGATCCGATCCTGAACATGATCCGACACCGCGCGGAATCGCACGCTTTGCTGTTGCTGACGCTTTTTGCGTTTCCCATGGCCTGGGTGGTAAGTCGTGTCCATCGTCAGCCGCAGCTGTATGGCCGCTGGTGGTGGGCGCTCATGCTGGCGCTGGTTACGCACCCCTTGCTCGACCTGATGACCATTTACGGCACCCAGGTGTTTCAGCCATTGAGCGACGAAGCCTATGGCCTAGGCAGCATGTTCATCGTCGACCCGATTTATTCGCTGCCTTTGCTGGCGGGCGTGGTCGCGGCGCTGCGC
>JAIPDC010000209.1 GCA_021737865.1 Rhodoferax sp. | reverse complement strand
TTTGTGCGCCTGTCCCAACGCACCCACGCGGTGCTGGTGCAGAACATCGTTCTGGCACTGGGCATCAAGGCCGTGTTTCTGGTGCTGACACTGCTGGGCCTGGGCACCATGTGGATGGCGGTGTTTGCCGACATGGGGGCCAGCCTGCTGGTGGTGGGCAATGGGCTGCGGCTGTTGCGCGCAAAGGCATCGGAGTAAGCCCGTGGACATTCTTCAAGCACCCACCACGCCACCATCCAACGAGCAGCTCGCCAGTTGGCGACAACCGACACCGTTGCTTGACTACGATCACGCGACCATTCAAACCCTGGTTCAGCGGCAGGGCTGGCTGCTGCTCAGCGAATACGAGCGCATCGGTGCTGTCTACAACTTTGTGCGCGACGACATCGCCTTTGGTTACAACGCCTCGGACGATTTGCCAGCGTCCCAAGTGCTGGCGGATGGCATCGGTCAATGCAACACCAAGGGCACTTTGTTGATGGCGCTGCTGCGAGCGGTTGGTGTGGCCTGCCGATTTCATGGATTCACAATTGACAAGGCGCTGCAAAAGGGGGCGATCACTGGGGTGGCGTACCAGCTCGCACCACGCAGCATCATCCACAGCTGGGTCGAAATATGCTCGACGGGCCAGTGGATTCGCCTGGAGGGTTTCATTTTGGACCGCCGCTACCTGAAGGCATTGCAAAGCCGATTTACGGGTCACCAAGGGCCGTTTTGCGGATATGGTGCCGCGACCCCCAATCTGCAGTGCCCGCCGGTGGATTGGGTAGGCAAGGACACCTTCATCCAGAAGGATGGAATCAACCACGACTTCGGGCTGTTTGATTCTCCGGACGACTTCTACGCGCAGCACGGCGTCAACCTGAGCGGGGTCAAACGTTCGCTTTATGCGTACGTCATTCGGCACGCGATGAACCGTAACGTGGCACACATTCGTGAAAAACTATGAATGGCACAAACCCAAGAGGGTTAATGATGAAGGGCTGCTACACTCTCGCCGCAATGCGCCGCTGGTTCCTCATCTTCCTCGTAGTCTTCTTGCCGATGCAGCTCAGTTGGGCTGCAGTGGCGAGTTATTGCGAGCATGAAACTGAGGCAACGACTCAGCACGTTGGGCACCACGAGCACCAGCACCAAGCCGATGCCGAACCCACGGACAGCGACAACTCCAAGGCCTTTGGGTCGTCTGATACAGACTGTAGTGCTTGTCACGCTGGCTGCTGCACGGCCATGCTGCAGTCGACCCCCTTCTTGACGATTAGCCTGTCATCAGATGCGCACGGTGCACCCGCGCTGCGCCTGTCCTCCCACCCCGCTTCCCTACCAGAACGCCCAAATTGGGCTGACCTCGCCTAATCGGCGAGGCTGGACTTTCCTGACCTCTCACTGTTGGTACGCGCTGCCTGGTGCGGCGCGTGATCGTGTTGAGGGCTGTTGTTGATTGCACCTCGCCGATTCCCCCAAATGTTTTTCATTTTTGGAGAATCGGATGTTCCGAAAAAATCAAGTTATTTGGTGGCCGTGTGCCGTGCTGGCCCTGGCTGCCCACAGCGCAACGGCTGCCCCCGTCGCTGCGACAACAACACTAAAGCAAACCTTTGAGGCCGCCTGGCAGCGCCAGCCCGAGGCCCTGTCACAACAAATGCGCCTGGATGCAGCCGCTGCCCAGCAGCAGGCCGCCACCCGCTGGACCGCAGAGCCCGTGGCGCTGGAGCTGTCCACCAAGACCGACCGCCTGAACCAGAGCCTGGGCCGTGACGAAATGGTGGCCGGCATCAGCATCCCGCTGTGGCTACCGGGAGAGCGTGCGAGCACCGTTGCGGTAGCCGATGCGCAGGCGCGGGCGACGAGTAGCCGCGTGCGTGCGGCACAGCTGCGCACGGCGGCACAGGTGCGCGAGGCCTACTGGGCCTGGGCGCGCGCGCACATGGACCACGCGCTGGCCGGTGAGTTGTTGAGCCATGCACAACAGCTTGCACAGGATGTGGCCAAACGGGTGCGTGCCGGGGATCTGGCGCGTGCCGACCAGAACCAGGCGGATGGCGCACTGGCCACGGCAGAGGTGACGCTGGCTGAGGCCACGGGTGTGCTGGCGACTGCTGCCCAGCGCTTGCGTGCCCTCTCCGGTCTGGTGCCCCAGCTGTCAGCTGCTGGCCCAAGTGGCGTAGGCGGCGCTATCGGGGCAGAGCCCATGCCTGTTTTGCCTGCGGATACTGCCACACTGCTAGTCACCCACCCGGCAGTTGCCGAGCTGCAAGACAGTGCCGATGTGGCCCAACGCTCCGCAGAGTTGGCACAGGTGCAGACCCGCGCCAACCCGGAGTTGATGCTGGCCACCAGCCGCGACCGCGGGCAACTGGATGAGGCTTACCAGCACAGCATCACGCTGGGCATTCGCTTCCCACTGGGCTCCAGCAGCCGCAACCAGGCCAAACGTGCCAGCGCCCAGGCAGATGCGATGGAAGCCGAAACAAACGTACGGCTGGAGCGCGAACGGCTGCAGGGCGACGTGGAAGCCGCCCGCGTGGGCTTAGTGTCCGCCCAGACCCAGCGCGTGGCGGCCCAACGGCGTGCGGGGTTGGCCGGCGTGTCGCGCGTGTTCTTCCAAAAATCTTTCCAGATGGGCGAGACCGATCTGCCCACCCGCCTGCGAATGGAGCGCGAAGCCATGGACGCCGAACGCCAGGCCGCCCGTGCCGGCATAGACCTGGCGGCTGCCCAGTCCGCTCTGCGCCAAACCCTGGGGCTGTTGCCGGAATAAGCCCGGCCCAGCCTCGGCATACACCACTCCTTTAGAGAAACACACATGACGAAACTTTTGACACGGCGTAAGCCATTTTTCCTCGCGGTGATCTTGACCACCGTAGCCCTGTGCGGTTGGGCCGGTGACGGCCACGACCATGGCGAAGCACCTGCCGCTGCGGGCGGTCCGACCAAACCCCGCTTTACCGCCACGACCGAGGCATTTGAGTTGGTGGGTGTGGTGAACGGCAAACACATCACGCTGTACCTGGACCACACGGCTGACAACAGCCCGGTCAAGGATGCCAAGCTGGAGCTTGAACTGGGCGGCACCAAACTGGCAGTTCAACCCCACGGAGAGGGTGAGTTCGAGGCCACATTGGCCGCAGAACTGCAGCCCGGAGAGATCAGTGTGACCGCGACCGTGGTTGCAGGCGCTGTGACCGACCTGCTGGCTGGTGATCTGGACGTCCATGCCGACACCCACGCAGACGCCGCGCATGGCGCAACGTGGAAGACCTACAGCGCATGGGCGCTTGGCGGACTGTTGACCCTGGCACTGCTGGCTTTTGCCGTGCGTCGCCTCGGTGCTCAGCGCAACACGCGTTTGGGAGGTGCAGCATGAAGCCCCGTTTTTTGATACTTGCTGCTTGCCAGATGCTGAGTGCCGTGGTGTTGATGCTAGCGCCCACCGCATGGGCGGGCGACGGCCATGACCATGGTGATGCCCCCCCCGCAGCCAGCGGTGACGGTCCCAAGCGCCTGCCCGATGGCAGCGTGTTTTTACCGAAACCGGCCCAACGCCAGATTGGCGTTCGCACACTGGTTCTAACCGACGCTGAACTACCCCGTTCGCTGGAACTGGCCGGCAAAGTGGTGATGGACCCCAACGCAGGGGGCAAGGTTCAGGCCCTGATGGCAGGGCGCCTGGAAGCGGGCGCGCGTGGTTTTCCCAGCGTAGGCCAGGTCGTCAAGAAGGGCGATGTGCTGGCCTATGTGGTCCCATCCAGCGGTGCCATTGAGCGCTCCAACCAGGCCAGCGTGTTGGCTGAGTTGCGAGCCGCGCGGGCGCAGGCCGAGAAACGTGTGGCCCGCTTGCAAGAGTTGTCCGACACCGTGCCACGCAAGGACATTGAGGCAGCGCAAAGCGAACTCAGTAGCTTGACCGAACGGGTGGTCGCAGTGGGTGGCGGCCTGAACAACCGCGATGCCTTGGTCGCACCCGTCTCGGGCGTCATTGCGTCCAGCAACGCGGTGGCCGGCCAGGTGGTCGATGCCCGCGAACTGTTGTTTGAGGTGGTGGACCCAACCCGCCTGCGCATAGAGGCGCTTGCCTATGACGCAGCGGTGGTGAGCGACGTGGCGGGTGCCACCCTGGCCCTGGGTGCGGATACCTTGGCCTTGCGTTTTATCGGCGCGGCGCGCAGTTTGCGCGAGCAGGCCTTACCCATGCTGTTCCAGGCCGAAGGGCAAGCCTTGTCCAAACTGGCCGTGGGTCAGCCGGTCAATGTCTATGTGCAAACGGCTACACGTGTCAAAGGCATACGGGTGCCCGCACAGGCGTTGCTCAAAAACCCGGCCAACCAGGCCGTGGTGTGGGTCAAGACCGCGCCCGAGCGGTTTGAGCCACGCACGATCACGGTGGAGGTTCTGGATGGTTCCTCGTTTGCCGTCACCTCGGGCCTTAGAGCGGGTGACCGTATTGCCACGCAAGGGGCCAGCTTGATTAACCAGATTCGCTGAAAGGAGCCCAGACTATGTTCAAGTGGCTTCTCGACAATAGCCTCTCCAACCGGCTGCTTGTCATCATTGCCAGTGTGGTGTTGATGGCCTACGGCGCGTTCACGCTGTCGCGCACGCCGGTGGATGTGTTCCCCGATCTCAACAAACCCACGGTCACCATCATGACCGAGGCCGGAGGCATGGCCGCCGAAGAGGTGGAACAACTCCTGACCTTCCCGCTGGAAACGACCATGAATGGCCTGCCGGGCGTGGAGAGTGTGCGCTCGGTCTCCAGTGCCGGTCTGTCCTTCATCTACGTCACTTTTGACTGGAGCACGGAGATCTTTCGCGCCCGCCAAATGGTGTCCGAGCGTTTGTCGGCGATGGAAGAAGGGCTGCCCGCCGGTGTGGTGCCGCGCATGGGGCCTATCAGCTCCATCATGGGCGAGATCATGCAGATTGCGATCCCCATCGACACCGGGAAAATTTCTCCCATGCAGGTGCGCGAATATGCCGACTGGGTCTTGCGGCCCCGGCTGATGGCCGTGCCCGGTGTGGCGCAGGTCATTCCGATTGGCGGCGAGGTGCGCCAGTTTCAGGTGCAGCCCAACACATCACGTATGGCCGAGCTGGGCATCACCCATGACCAGCTGGAAGGCGCGCTCAAAGGTTTCTCGTCCAACACCTCGGGCGGTTTTCTGGAGCTCAATGGTCGCGAATACCTGATCCGCAATCTGGGCCGCACCTCGCGACTGGACGACCTGAAAAACCTGGCCTTGACGACCAAGAACGGCCAACCCATTCTGCTGCGCCAGATTGGTGAGGTGGCATTTGCGCCCGCCCTGAAGCGCGGAGACGCGGGTTTTGAAGGCAAACCGGCGGTGATCTTGGGCATCCAGAAGCAACCCACGGCAGACACCATTGCGTTGACCCGCTCCATCGAATCGGCTTTGGCAGATATGAAACGCTCCTTGCCCGCAGGCATGGACGAGCCCAAAGTGACATTCCGCCAAGCCAGTTTTATTGAGGCGTCCATCACCACACTGCAAGGCAAGTTGATCGGCGCATCCATCTTTGTGGCGGTAATCCTGTTCTTCTTTTTGGGCACCCTGCGTCCGACCATCATTGCGCTGACGGCCATTCCGGTGTCCATCTTCATGACGGCGCTGGTGTTCCAATATTTCGGTTTGTCCATCAACACCATGACGCTGGGCGGCCTGGCCATTGCGATAGGTGGTCTGGTGGACGATGCGGTGGTGGGTGTGGAGAACGTGATGCGCCGCCTGAAGGTGGACCGCGAGCGCCACCACGACCACCGGATGAACCCACACGAGCTGGTGGCTAGCGCGACGATGGAGGTGCGCTCTGCCATTCTGTATGCCACCATCATCATCGTGTTGGTGTTTCTGCCGCTGTTTGCGCTGCCCGGTATGGAAGGGCGGCTGTTTGTGCCGTTGGGCATTGCCTTCATCGTGTCCACACTGGCCTCACTGGTGGTGTCTGTCACGGTCACGCCGGTGCTGGCCTACTACCTGTTGCCGCGCATGCGTTCGCTCAACCATGGCGACACCAAACTGCTGGCCTGGCTCAAACGTGGCTACCGGAGCAGCCTGCAGCGGGTGCTGAATGCCCCGAAGCCCGCACTGGTGGCAGCCGGTTTGGCCGTTTTGCTGGCGGCGGTGGCCGTGCCTTTTTTTGCGAAGACCTTTTTGCCGCCGTTTAACGAGGGCACGCTGTTGGTCGGTCTACGGCTGAACCCTGGCGTCACGCTGGCCGAATCGTCTGCCTTGGCGCAGCAGGCGGAGCGCTTGGTCAAACAAGTGCCCGAGGTCACCCACGTCGGGCGTCGCAGTGGCCGGGCCGAGCTGGACGAACACGCCGAGGGAGTGCACGTCAGCGAACTGGACGTGGGGCTGAAACCCGCGTCCGAGCTGACCCGATCCATGGACGAGATTTCGGCCGATATCCGTGCGCGCCTGGTCAACCTGCCGGCGTCTATTGGTATCGGGCAACCCATCTCGCACCGCATAGACCACATGTTGTCGGGCGTACGCTCGCAGATTGCAATCAAGATTTTTGGTGACGATCTGGACACACTGCGTGGACAGGCCGATCTGCTGCAATCCAAGTTGGCGGCGGTGCCCGGCATTGCCGACCTGGAGATCGAAAAGCAGGTACTGGCACCGCAGATCAAGGTAAGGGTGGACTACGCCGCAGCCGCGCAATACGGCGTACCCACACCGCAGATTCTGGCCACGCTGCAAAGCCTGGTGGAAGGCGAAAAAGTGACCCAGATTGTGGAGGGTTCGCGCCGCTTCGCGCTGGTGGTGCGCCTGCCGGAGTCGGCCCGTTCGGTGGAAGGCCTGGGTAACATCCTGCTGCAAACCCCCAATGGGGCCGTGCCACTATCCAAAGTGGCGACGATTGAAGACGGTGATGGCCCCAACCAGATCAGCCGTGATGATGGCAAACGCCGCATCGTGCTGTCGGCCAACGCGCAGGGCCGTGCGCTGTCCGAGATCGTGGAAGACATCCGCAAGGTAGTGGCGGAGTCCAAGCTGCCCGAGGGCTACTTCATCACACTGGGTGGGCAGTTTCAGGCGCAGGAAGAGGCGTCCAAACTGGTGGGGTTGTTGTCCATCGTGTCTTTGGTGCTTATGTTTGTGGTGCTG
>JAIPDC010000208.1 GCA_021737865.1 Rhodoferax sp. | reverse complement strand
TGCAGGTAATCAATTTGGCACCCTAGCTGTCGCAGAGCGTCGACCAGGTCACCGATCGGGCGTTCGTGCATGCGCTCGACACCACTCAATTCAAAGTTGCCGCCCAGCACAGCCAGCGCGGCGGTCAGCGGTCGCATGGCGGTACCGGCATTACCCAGGAATAGCTTGGCCTGGGTGCTGACGGGCTTGCCCGCCAGTCCGTCAATATGGACTTGGTTCGCACCGCTATGTCGAATGCCGCATCCCAACACCTTTAGTGCGTCCAGCATGACACGGGTGTCGTCGGAATCCAGCAGGTCGTGGATGGTTGTGCTTCCTTCGCAGAGGGCCGCCAACAAAAGGACTCGGTTGGAAATACTTTTTGAGCCCGGAAGGGTGACCGCTCCCGATGCGCCGCTCAGTGGCGGGAGGTCCAGAAATGCAGTTGAAAACATTATGGGTTGTGTCGGGAGGTCATGCTCCAGGTGCTGCGGGTGATGCTGGCTTGCTCCAGCAGGCCCTCCAGCGCCTCGGTGTTACCGCTGGAAATCATCAGTTCCAGCGCATGGAGGTTGCGCTGGAAAATCTTGGATTGGGCCAACAGCTCTTCCCGATTGGAGATCAGGATGTCGCGCCAAATTTTGGGGTCGCTGGCAGCAATGCGGGTGAAATCCCGAAACCCCGGGCCTGCCAGCGAAAGGTAGTCCTTACCCTGCGGCTGGCCGGAAATGGCGTTGATCAGGGCGAATGCAATCAGGTGCGGCAAGTGGCTGACTGACGCAAACGCCGCATCATGCTGCTCGGGCGACATTTTTAGCACCTTGCATCCCAGCGCGGTCCAGACGTCGACTGCCTTTTGCAATTGAACGGTGAGTGTGCGCTCAATGGGAGTCAGAATGACCTGACGGTCGGTGTACAAATCGGGGTCGGCGTTGTCGATGCCAGAGACTTCCTTGCCCGTGATGGGGTGTGCGGGAACAAAGGACCCGATGTGCTCCCGCAGGGCACGCCGTCCGGCGTCAATGACGTCGCGCTTGGTCGAGCCAACATCCATGACCAGCATATTGGCGGTGACCAAATGCTTGATGGCTTTGAACGTGGCTTCGGTAGCGGCAACCGGCACGGCAATCAGAACGATATCTGCACCTGAGACCGCCAGTAGCGCCGATGGTGCTTCCACGTCAATCACGCCCATCAGACGGGCGCGCTCGGTGGTGGTCGGTGATTTGCTGTAGCCGACCACGCGTTTGACCAGGCCCGCACGCTTAAGGGCGAGAGCAAACGAGCCCCCCATCAAACCACATCCAATCAAGCCGAGCTGTTCAAACATAGGAGTTCCTCAGGATGGGCTTCAGTCGGCCACCGGGTAGGTGCCCAGCACTTTGTAGAAGGCACACAGACGCTGAAGCTCCTGCAGGGCCAGCGCCACGTTGGGCTGCGATGGGTGACCTTGCAGGTCGATGTAAAAGTAATACTCCCACTGGCCCGTGCGCGCCGGACGCGATTCAAACCGGGTCATCGACACGCCATGGGTCTTGAGCGGCACCAGCAGGTCGTGGACGGCACCCGGCTTATTGGGCACAGACACCACCAGACTGGTGCAGTCGTTGCCGGACGGCGGCGGCGTGCCCACCGTTTGCGGCAGACAAATGATGGCGAAACGGGTGCGGTTATAGGCATCGTCCTGAATCGCGTGCGCGGCAATGTGCAAACCGAACTGGGTTGCGGCGCGTTCACTGGCCAAGCCGGCCCAGGCTGGGTTGGTGGTGGCCAGACGAGCCCCTTCGGCGTTGCTCGATACCGGGCGGCGCTCGACGTGTGGGAGGTGCTTGCTCAGCCAGGCCTGGCACTGCGCCAGCGCCAGCGGATGCGCCAGCACGACTTCGATGCCTTCCAGAGAGTTCTCCAGCCGCAGGAGGTTGTGGCGCACCAGCAGGGTGACTTCGCCGATCACATGCGTCGGTGAATGCAGGAACAGGTCGAGCGAACGTGTGACCATGCCCTCGGTCGAGTTTTCGACCCCGACCACGCCATACTGGGCGCTGCCGGCGGCTGTTGCGTGGAATACCTCGTCAAAGTTGGCGCAGTAAATCAGGTCGGCAGCACCGCCGAAAAATTCAATTGCAGCCTGTTCGCAAAACGTGCCGGCGGGCCCCAGTACTGCGACACGTTGCGGCGCCTCCAAAGCCAGGCAGGCGGACATGATTTCGCGCCAGATGTCGGCAACATGGGCGTTCTTCAGCGGCCCCGGATTGGCGTTCTGGATTTTGTCAATGACCTGGGCCACGCGGTCGGGTCGGAAAAATGCGGTACCTTCGCGCTTCTTGACTTCCCCTACTTTTTCGGCCACCAGCGCACGATCATTGAGTAGCCGCAGTAACTGTTGGTCCAGAGCGTCAATTTGGACGCGCAGTTCAGGCAGGGTCGGCAGGGGAACACTGGGTTCTATCATGGCTCAAGTGTATTGTATAAATTGGGCTCCAGCCCCCGTAAAATGGCCGCTGAATGCTATAAAAATAGTAGCAATCAGGTGGCTTCGCTGTCTCCCGCGTCGTCTTCTTCGACCGGGTTGGCATCGTTCTCGACAATGCGCTGCAGACCGCTGAGTTTGGAGCCCTCGTCCAGTCCAATCAGGGTGACACCTTGCGTGGCGCGGCCGAGTTCGCGGATCTCGCTCACCCGGGTTCGCACCAATACGCCCTTGTCGGTGATCAGCATGATCTCGTCGTCCGCATGGACCAGCGTGGCGGCTACGACCTTGCCGTTGCGCTCGCTCTGTTGAATGGCGATCATGCCCTTGGTGCCGCGCCCGTGGCGGGTGTATTCGGTGATGCTGGTGCGCTTGCCGAAGCCGTTTTGCGTCGCAGTCAGCACGCTTTGTTGCTCATCGCCTGCGACCAACATGGCGATCACGCCTTGCCCGTCTTCCAGCATCATGCCGCGCACACCACGGGCGCTACGGCCCAGGGGGCGCACATCGTTCTCATCAAATCGAACGGCTTTTCCACCATCGCTGAACAACATGACGTCGTGCTTGCCGTCCGTGAGTGCCGCGCCGATCAGGTAGTCGCCCTCGTCCAGATTGACGGCAATGATGCCGCCCTTGCGCGGGTTGTTGAATTCGTCCAGAGCTGTCTTCTTGACCGTGCCCATGGAGGTTGCCATGAACACATATTGGTCCGCCGGGAAACTGCGCTTTTCTCCGGTCAACGGCAGGACTACGTTGACTTTTTCGCCCTCTTGCAGGGGGAACATATTGACGATGGGGCGACCGCGCGAGCCGCGCGAACCTTGCGGCACTTCCCAGACCTTGAGCCAGTACAGGCGGCCCCGGTTGGAGAAGCACAGGATGTAGTCGTGTGTATTGGCGATGAAGAGTTGGTCGACCCAATCGTCTTCTTTGGTTGCGGTGGCCTGTTTGCCTCGGCCGCCACGCTTTTGTGCCCGGTACTCGCTCAAGGGCTGGCTCTTGATGTAGCCACTGTGGCTGAGCGTGACGACCATGTCGGTTGGCGTGATCAGGTCTTCTGTGCTGAGGTCAAACGAGCTGTGTTCCACCAAGCTGCGGCGCGCGCCGACTTTGCTTTGTCCGAATTCCTGCTTGATGGCCCCCAACTCTTCGCCAATGATGGTCGACACGCGTTCTGGCTTGGACAGAATGTCCAGCAGGTCATCGATTTCGGCCATCACCTCTTTGTATTCACCGACGATCTTGTCCTGCTCCAGACCGGTCAGACGCTGAAGACGCATCTGCAGAATTTCCTGCGCCTGGATATCCGACAGGCGGTACAGGCCATCGCTGCCCATGCCGTACATTTTTTCCAGGCGGTCAGGGCGATAGTCGTCTACGTTCACCACGCCGCCATCGGCGCGGGTCCGGGTGAGCATTTCGCGCACCAGCTTGCTGTCCCACGATTTGCTCATCAACTCGACCTTGGCCACAGGAGGAGTGGGGGCGTTGCGGATGAGCGCAATGAATTCATCGATATTGGCCAGCGCCACTGCCAGGCCTTCGAGCACGTGGCCGCGTTCGCGCGCCTTGCGCAGGTTGAAAATGGTGCGCCGCGTCACCACCTCACGGCGGTGCTCTAGGAACACTTCAATCAGGTCCTTGAGGTTGCACAGCTTGGGTTGGCCGTTGATCAGGGCCACCATGTTCATGCCAAACGTGTCTTGCAGTTGCGTCTGCTTGTACAGGTTGTTGAGCACCACTTCGGGTACCGCGCCGCGCTTGAGCTCGATGACCAGACGCATGCCCGATTTGTCCGACTCGTCCTGAATGTGGCTGATGTCGTCGATCTTCTTTTCATGCACCAACTCGGCCATGCGCTCCTGCAGGGTCTTTTTGTTGCACTGGTAAGGCAGTTCATCGACGATGATGGCCTGGCGCTGGCCTTTGTCAATGTCTTCAAAGTGGCATTTGGCGCGCATGACCACGCGTCCGCGCCCTGTGCGATAGCCGTCCTTGACGCCATTGATGCCGTAAATGATGCCGGCGGTGGGGAAGTCCGGTGCCGGGATGATTTCCATCAATTCGTCTATGGTCGCACCCGGATTGCGCAGCAAATGCAGGCAGCCATCAACCACTTCGTTCAGGTTGTGCGGGGGGATGTTGGTGGCCATGCCCACTGCAATGCCGGAGGACCCATTGACCAACAAGTTCGGGAAGCGCGCTGGCATGACCAGCGGTTCCTGTTCGCTGCCATCGTAGTTGGGACCGAAATCAACCGTTTCCTTGTCCAGATCGGCCAGCAGTTCATGGGCAATCTTGGACATCCGGATTTCGGTGTACCGCATGGCCGCAGCATTGTCGCCGTCCACCGACCCGAAATTCCCCTGGCCGTCCACCAGCATATGGCGCAGAGAGAAGTCCTGCGCCATGCGCACGATGGTTTCATACACCGCACTGTCGCCGTGGGGGTGGTACTTACCGATCACATCGCCCACGATACGTGCCGACTTCTTGTAGGGACGATTCCAGTCATTGCTGAGTTCGTGCATGGCAAACAGTACGCGCCGATGAACCGGCTTGAGGCCGTCCCTTGCATCGGGCAGGGCGCGGCCCACGATGACGCTCATGGCGTAATCGAGGTAGCTGCGCCGCATTTCCTCTTCGAGGCTGATGGGCAGGGTTTCTTTGGCGAACTGGGTCATGGATTGCTCAAGGCTCTGACTGGGACAACCCATGATTCTACGGCCGAGCAGTTGTCGTATGCCGGCAACATTCCCCCTCAATGTGTCACCGAGTCGGCATTGGGGGGCAATTCGGACGTGAAAAGCGACTTACGCTATGGCACAATGACGTGAACGGCCCGTTATTGGGGCGTCTATCAATTATTCGCAGCGAAGCTGCTGTTTGTTACGTAAAAGGAACCTCATGAAAAAACTGAATCGAGTAGCAATCGCCATCGCTGCTGCAGCGCTCGCCACTATCGCAGGCGCCCAAGAAGTCCACAACTGGAAGAGCTCCGCTGGTGACGTCTGGAAAAATTCCGTTGGTCAATGCTGGCGTGACAGCAGCTGGACACCCGCTACTGCGGCTGTTGGCTGCGATGGTGCAATCGTTGCCCCTCCACCTGCTCCCGCGCCAGCTCCAGTAGCTGCCCCGGCCCCAGCTCCAAAGCCCGCACCAGCACCAGCACCTGCGCCAGCAGTGGCCAGCAAGGTTACC
Source organism: Rhodoferax sp. (assembly GCA_021737865.1). Classification (GTDB taxonomy): domain Bacteria; phylum Pseudomonadota; class Gammaproteobacteria; order Burkholderiales; family Burkholderiaceae_C; genus Allorhodoferax. Next base: position 1,518 of record JAIPDC010000208.1, on the reverse strand, counting down.
TACGCCGCTGACGCCTTCTTTGACTTCGACAAGGCTGTATTGAAGCCTGAAGGCAAAGCCAAGCTGGACGACCTGGTTGGCAAGGTCAAGGGCATCAACCTGGAAGTCATCATTGCCGTGGGTCACACTGACTCCGTAGGCACCGATGCTTACAACCAGAAGTTGTCGATCAAGCGCTCTGAGGCAGTCAAGGCCTATTTGGTGTCCAAGGGCATTGAAAAGAGCCGTGTTTACACTGAAGGCAAGGGCGAGAAGCAGCCTGTTGCTGACAACAAGACCAAAGAAGGTCGTAGCAAGAACCGTCGCGTTGAGATCGAAGTGGTTGGCACGCGCGCTGCCAAGTAATTCGACGGGTTTTACCCCTCTTCAAAAAACCCGCTTCGGCGGGTTTTTTGTTTGGTGCGCCCAGCATGGGCGCAATCCTGCGAAAATATGCCATCGATTCGAAGTTGCGTAAGGCAAATCGGACAGCCACATTGGACATAATCTCCGCATGAGCAACACTTTGAACGCAGACCCGGCCGAACTGGCCAAGTTTTCCGATTTGGCCCACCTCTGGTGGGATATGGACAGCGAGTTTCGCCCGCTGCACATGATCAATCCGCTGCGCCTGGAGTGGATCAACACGTTGTGCCCGATTTCTGGCTTGCGTGCACTGGATGTCGGTTGCGGAGGCGGAATATTGGCCGACTCCATGGCGCGACGGGGAGCGGATGTTCTGGGCATCGATCTTTCAACCAAGGCACTCAAGGTGGCCCAGTTGCATGCACTGGAAGCGCAAACGCCCAACATTGCATACCGCGAAGTCAGTGCCGAGGGCCTTGCGGCAGAAGCCCCTGCCACCTATGACGTGGTGACATGCATGGAGATGCTGGAACACGTGCCGGACCCGGCATCCATCGTCAAGGCCTGCGCTGATCTCGTCAAGCCCGGGGGGTGGGTCTTCTTTTCGACCCTGAATCGGAATCCCAAGTCCTTTCTGTTCGCCATACTGGGTGCGGAATACCTGCTGAATATGCTTCCGCGCGGAACCCATGAGTACGCCAAAATGATTCGCCCCAGCGAATTGGCGAGCTACTGCCGCCACGCTGGTCTGGACCTGCGCCAGACCAGTGGCATGGAATACAACCCCTTGACGAAGCGTTATTCGATGAGCAAGGACACTGGCGTGAATTACCTTTTTGCGACCCAAAAGTCCCTATAGATTCGTCATTCGTGGTTTTTTCAAATATTGCAGCTGTCCTCTTTGACTTGGACGGCACCCTCATCGATAGTGCTCCCGATCTGGGCGCTGCTGCCGACCAGATGCGGGTCGCGCGAGGTCTGCCGTCGCTTGCGTTCGAGTTGTATCGGCCCTTGGCAGGCGCGGGTGCGCGTGGCATGCTGGGTGTAGCTTTCGGTCTGAATCCGTCGGATGCTGCCTATGACCTCATGCGGGAGGAGTTTTTTGTCAACTACGAGGGCTGCATGACCCAGCGAACCGAGGCGTTTGTCGGGGTTCCTGAGTTGATTGAAGCG
>JAIPDC010000207.1 GCA_021737865.1 Rhodoferax sp. | reverse complement strand
TCAACTCAACTCAACAAATCACACAGCGTGCGTGCAATCACTTTGGTTGCACGACGCAGGTCTTCCAACTCCAGCCGTTCATCTGCGCGCTTGGCATGAGACTCCAGCACCGTGCGAGGCCCGGCTCCATAGATCACACCGGGGATGCCGGCTTCGCAGAACAGGCGCACGTCGGTGTAGAGCGGCGTGCCCAAGGCGGGTATGGGCTCGCCAAACACCTGTTCGCCATGCTTTTGAATGGCGTCGACCAGCGGTTGGTTTCCTGGGAGCGGTTGCAAGGCCCGTGCCAACAGAATGCGCTTGATCTCCACGGTGATGCCCGGCAGGCTGGATGCGGTGTCCTCGATCAGCTTGCGCAGCGTGGCTTCCACTTCCGAAGGGTTTTCTTCCGGGATCATGCGTCGGTCGAGTTTGAAGCTGACCCGGCCGGGCACCACATTGGTGTTGGTGCCACCCTCGATGGTGCCAATGTTCAGGTAGGGGTGGGTGATGCCGACGACGTTGGAGGTGATGCTCTGGTACAACGTGTTCTGCGCGTAGAGCGCGGTCAGAATGCGGTTGGCGGCCTGTAGTGCGTCCACGCCAGATGCCGGAATGGCTGCATGCGCCATCTTCCCGTGCACGGTGACTTCCATTTGCAGGCAGCCGTTGTGCGCGGTGACCACCTGGTAGCTGAACCCGGCAGCGATCATCAAATCGGGGCGGATAATTTTGTGTTCGAGCAGCCAGGCCGGACCCACTTCACCGCCAAATTCCTCGTCGTAGGTGAACAACAATTCCACGCTGCCTTGCGTCGGCTTGGCCACCGCTTCGAGCGCGCGCACGGCAAAGGCGTAGGTGGAAAAGTCGCACTTGCTGACGGCCGATGCGCGGCCGTAGATCTTGCCGTCCTCGATTTCGCCGCCATAAGGGTTTTTGGTCCAGCCCTCGCCGGGCGGCACCACGTCGCCATGGGCGTTGAGCAACACCGTGGTGCCAGCGCCGTATTTGCGGCGCACGATCAGGTTGGTGATGGTCTCCAGTCCGGCGGCGTGTACTTCGGCGTCTGGCACGGTGTGCTTTTCCACTGCAAACCCGAAGCCTTGCAGCAGTTCGGCGGCGCGCTCGGCGTGCGGTGCATTGTTGCCGGGCGGCGTGTCCGTGGGCACGCGGATCAGTTCCTGCAGAAAGCGCACTTGCTCGTCAAAGTGGGCGTCGATCCAGGCGTCGAGTTGTTGGTGGGTGTTCATGGTTTTTGGCTTCTTTGAAAAGATCGGAGTTTGACTATGCGGCGGGTGTCTGCGCGAGACTCTTGAGCAGATGTGCAAAGGCGTCGACGGCGAGCTGCATGTCGTCGCTGGTGGTCGACTCCAGCGGGTTGTGGCTGATGCCTGAGTTCTGCCCGCGCACAAACAACATCGCCTGGGGCATGATCTCGTGCAACTTCATGGCGTCGTGGCCGGCGCCACTGGGCATTCGGTGCACGGGCACGCCCAGTGCATGCAGGGCATCCTCCCATCGTGCCTGCCACGCCGGGGCGCTGGGGGCGGCGCTGACGCGCATGGTTTCGGTCAGGCTGAGGTGAACGCCACGGCGTTCACAAATGCCGCGCGCTGCCGTGACCACGTCCTTGGCCAGTTGGTCGCGCTGCATATCGTTGGGCGCACGCAGGTCCAGTGAAAACCGGCAGCATCCGGGCACCACGTTGATGGAGCCGTTGGGCACCTGCAGCATGCCCACTGTGCCCACCGAGTCGCCGTCTTGGGCGGCGCGCTGTTCGACGCGCAGTATGAGTTCTGCAACGGCGGTTGCAGCATCACGTCTGCGGTCCATCGGAGTCGTGCCGGCATGGCTGGCCATGCCGGTGATCTCGGCCACGTAGCGCACCGAGGCGTTGATCGAGGTGACGATGCCCAGTGGAATGTCAAGCTCATTGAGCACCGGACCCTGCTCGATGTGCACTTCGACAAAGCCCTGGTAGTCGTCGGCATTGCGGTTGAGGCCTGGGATATCGTCCACGCACAGACCGGCGTGCTGCATGGCGTCGCGCATACGGATGCCGTCGGCATCCACCTGGTCCAGCCATGCCGGATTGAAGTCGCCGGTGAGCGCACCGGAACCCAGAAAGGTCGCCTTGTACCGCTGCCCTTCCTCTTCGGCAAATGCCACGATCTCGATGTCAAACGGCAGGCGCGTGCCGGCCTTGGCCAACTGCTGCACGCAGGCCAGTGGTACGTAGACTCCCAATCGACCGTCGTATTTTCCGCCGTTGCGCACCGTATCAAAATGGCTGCCAGTCAGTAAAGTTTTGTGACTAATTGGGCTGTAGCCCTCATCTGATATGCGTAAGTAGCTATCTTTTTTGTAGCGTCCAACGACGTTTCCAACGGCATCGATGTGTACGTCGTCGCAGCCTGCGTGCCGCATATCCATGCTGATGCGTTGTGCGCAGGCGCGGTGCGCATCGGTCAGGTAGGTGACGGTGAGTTGGCCGAGTTCCGCATAGCCGACATCGGTGTGCTGCGACAAGGACTCTTGCCAGTCCCATACGGTGTTGCCGAGTTCGGGTGTAAAGCCGAACAGGTCGTTCAGGCGGATTTCGGCAATGCGGTGGATGTTGCGGATGCACTCCTGGCGCTCGAAGTCCGGGTGGCCTTGCAGGCGTCGCTCAAATGTGCTGATGATCTCGGCCTTCTTCAGGCCCGTGCCGCGCGGTCCGCGCACTGCCAGAATGAAGGGAAAGCCAAAGCGTGCGTTGTAGTCGGCATTGAGCTGCTGGATTGTTTGAAACTCGTCCGGCGTGCAGTGGGTCAGGCCCGCCTTGCTTTGCTCGTTGGTGGATTCTGCGGTCAGGCTGTTGTCCACCATCGCCTTGCCCGCCAACTCCGGGTGGGCGCGTATCAGGGCCACTTGGGGCTCAACGCCCGCCGCCTGGAGCACGCTGACCATGGCGAATTTGAGTTGCGCCAGGCTGGTGAAGGGTCGCTGCGCCAGCGCGGCACGGCCAATCCACGGTGAGTGCTCGTAGAGGCTGGACAGCCAGGCAGAGGCTTCGTCCAGCGGGGCCTGGTTGAGTTGATCAAGGGTCAATGCCATGGTGCTTTTTCCAGGAGGGTGTGGAGGCGTCAGGCCTGAAACGGGTGGGTGGCTTTCCAGTGCCGCGCAATGTCCAGACGGCGGCACACCCAGACGTGGTCGTGGACACCGATGTGGTCCAGAAAGCGCTGCAGCGCGGTGATGCGCCCGGGGCGGCCCAGCAGGCGGCAGTGCATGCCGATGCTCATCATGGCCGGTCGGTTGTTGCCATCCGGGTCGCCCTCGGCGTACAGCACGTCAAAGGTGTCTTTGAGGTACTGGTAGAACGGGTCGGCGTGCGAGTAGCCTTGGGGCAGGGCAAAGCGCATGTCGTTGCAATCCAGCGTGTACGGGACGATCAGCTGGGGGGCCACGCTGCCGTCGGTCTTTTGCACCTGCATCCAGAAGGGCAGGTCGTCACCGTAGTAGTCGCTGTCGTATTCAAAACCGCCGAAGTCGGCCACCAGGCGGCGTGTGCGCGGGCTGTCGCGCCCGGTGTACCAGCCCAGCGCCCTATTCCCGGTGAGCTGTTCAATGGCCTGCATGCCCAGTTTCATGTGCTCGCGCTCGGTGGCCTCGTCCACGTTCTGGTAGTGGATCCAGCGCCAGCCGTGGCAGGCGATCTCGTGGCCGAGTTCCACGAAGGCTGCGGTTAATTCCGGGTGGCGCTGCAGGGCCATCCCCACGCCAAACACCGTGAGTGGCAGGCCGCGCTGTTCAAACTCGCGCAGGATGCGCCAAACGCCAACGCGTGAGCCGTACTCGTAAATGCCCTCCATGCTGATGTGGCGCTCCGGGTAACTGGCGGGGTTGAACATCTCGGACAAAAACTGCTCCGAGCCGGAGTCGCCATGCAGCACGCTGTTCTCGCCGCCCTCTTCGTAGTTCAGCACAAACTGCACAGCGATGCGGGCGCCGCCCGGCCAGCGGGCATGCGGCACGTCTTTTCCGTAGCCGACCAGGTCGCGCGGGTAGTTCTTCGTGGTGTCGTAGTTCTTCATGGCTTTGCGTTTGCGTTTGCGTTTGCGTTTGCTTTGGGTCCCAGCGTCAGCGACGCTTCCACGTTGCGCAAGTGTTCGTCCATCAAAAGCAAGGCCCGTGCCTCGTCGCGTGCTTCCAGCGCCTGCACGATGGCCGCATGCTCCTCGTGGGAATGCTCAGCCGCGCCCGCGGACTGGTACATCAGTGTGATCAATGCACAGCGCGACAGCAAATCCATCAGCATATGTGCCAGCACCTCGTTGCCCATCAGTTGCGCCATGCGCACATGAAAGTCGCCCAGCAGCACGGTGCGCCCGGGAATGTCGCCACGCATCACGGCGGCGGATTCCTCGGCAATGTGGTCTTTCAGGGCGTTGATCTGCTGCGGCGTTGCCTGTCGAATAAAGGCTTGTGTCATCCCGGCCTCCAGCATGCGCCGCACGTCGAACACCTGCTTGGCCTCCGCCATGGAGGGTGCTGCCACAAAAGCGCCACGCGCCGGCTCCTTGCGTATCAACCCGTTCTGAGAAAGCTTGAACAGGGCCTGTCGGATGAGCGTGCGCGACACCCCAAACTGGTCGGCCAGTGTTTGTTCAACCAGTTTGGCGCCGGGTTGCAGTCGGTGCTCCACAATGGAGCGGGTGAGCGTTTCGACAATGAAGCCGGTGGTGGTGGAGTCCATGCGGCGCATGATAGCTGCAATCTCAAAAAGTGTATACACTTTGAGAAATCAACTGAAGGAAACACAAATGGGCTTGAGCACACACGTACTGGACACCATGAACGGCACCCCGGCGGCGGGCATGCAGGTGGCGCTCTACACCACGCAGGACGAGTCGGCGACGCTGGTTAATTCGTTCACCCTGAACCAGGATGGCCGCAACCCGGACGGCATGCTTTACGACCACGCCAGTTTGCGTGTGGGCACCTACCGGCTGGTGTTTGATGTGGCGGGCTATTTCAAGGCGCGCGGCGTCGCGCTGCCCGAGCCCAATTTTCTGAACCGGGTCAGTCTGGATTTTGGCGTGGCCCATGCCGACCAGCACTACCACGTGCCACTGCTGGTGAGCCCCTGGAGTTATTCCACGTACCGAGGTTCCTGAGTAACGCCTGCCCTGGCGCCGTTGGTTAAGATCCCCGCTGGATGAAGTGAGTTATTTCATATTGGTATAACAAAGAGTCGCAAATCCCCATTGCAACCGGTCGACTTCCCTTCATACTTGCGTACAGCCCGAGACCCGATTCCATAACTGGACAAACCATGAACAAAAATGCATTGATTCGCGCCACAGCCCTCGCATTGACTGCGCTGAGTGCTACTTATTCAATAGCGGATGACAGCGTATTCAAGATCGGCCTGATTTTGCCCATGACCGGGCAGCAAGCCAGCACCGGGCGTCAGATCGAGGCCGCTGCCCGCCTCTACATGGCTCAGAATGGAGACACCGTCGCGGGCAAGAAGATTCAGCTGATCATCAAGGACGACACCACCATTCCCGATGTGACCAAGCGCCTGGCGCAGGAATTGGTAGTGAATGAAAAGGTCAACGTGCTGGCGGGTTTCGGGATCACCCCGTCGGCTTTGGCAACGGCACCCATCGCCACCCAGTCCAAGACTCCGATGGTGGTGATGGCGGCGGCCACCAGCAGTATTACGCAAGCCTCTCCCTACATTGTGCGCACCAGTTTCACGCTGGCACAGGCCTCGGTCGCCATGGGCGACTGGGCACCCAAGAATGGAATCAAGAAGGTGGTGACCCTGGTTAGCGACTACGGCCCCGGCATCGATGCTGAAAAGTATTTCATCGAGCGCTTGCTGCTCAACGGCGGCCAGGTCGCCGAGTCGCTGCGTGTGCCCATGCGCAGCCCCGACTTTGCGCCCTTCCTGCAAAAGGTACGTGACCAAAAGCCTGACGGTCTGTTTGTTTTCGTACCGTCCGGTGCGGGTGCTGCCGTCATGAAGCAGTTTCTGGAGCGCGGCATGGATAAGGCTGGCATCAAGCTCATCGGCACCGGCGACGTGACCGATGACGACCAACTCAACGACATGGGTGACGGGGCGCTGAACGTGGTCACCTCGCACCACTATTCGGCCGCGCATCCATCGGCCACCAACAAGAAGTTTGTCGAAGCCTTCCAGAAGGCCAACAAGGGTATGCGTCCGAACTTCATGGCGGTGGGCGGCTATGACGGCATGCGTGTGATTTATGAAGCCCTCAAGGCCAGCAAGGGCCAGGGTGGTGGCGATGGTTTGCTGGCAGCCATGAAGGGCCAGATTTTCGAGAGCCCGCGCGGCCCCATGTTCATTGACGGACAGACCCGTGATGTGGTGCAGAACATCTATCTGCGCAAAGTGCAGCGCCAGGATGGTCAACTGCACAACGTGGAGTTTGATGTAATCAAGGACGTCAAGGATCCCGGCAAGACCAGATAGCACAGGGAGTCGGGCTACCGTCCCATGCTGACCATCCTCTTTGACGGCATCGCCTACGGCATGCTGTTGTTCATTCTGGCCGTGGGGCTGGCCGTGACCATGGGGTTGATGAACTTCATCAATCTCGCACACGGGGCCTTTGCCATGCTGGGCGGCTACATCACCGTGCTGCTGATGCAGAAGATGGGCGTGCCCTTTCTGGTTTGCTTGCCCCTGGCATTTCTGGGTGCGGGCCTGCTCGGCGGAATTCTGGAACGAACCCTGTACCGCCGGATGTACGACAAGCCCCACCTTGACCAGGTGCTGTTTTCGATCGGGCTGACCTTCATGGCGGTCGCCACCGCAACTTATTTCGTTGGTTCCAGCCAGCAGAACGTGCAGTTACCGAGCTGGCTCAAGGGGCGCACAGAATTCGGTGAAGGGGCCTGGATGCTGGGCATGGGCCACTACCGTCTGTTCATCATTGCTGTGTGTGCGGCATTGACCGTGGGCTTGCAATATGTGTTGACCCGGACCCGCTTTGGCAGTCGCTTGCGCGCATCGGTGGACGACCAGCGTGTGGCAGCAGGCCTGGGCATCAATGTCAACTCGGTATTTTTGGGAACCTTTGCCGTCGGCTCGGGCTTGGCGGGGCTGGGTGGTGCGCTGGGTGCAGAAGTGCTGGGGCTGGACCCCAGCTTTGCGCTCAAGTTCATGATCTATTTCCTGATCGTGGTGGCGGTGGGTGGCACATCCAG
>JAIPDC010000206.1 GCA_021737865.1 Rhodoferax sp. | reverse complement strand
GGCGATGTCCCGAACTCAGTTGCAGGTTTGAGTCGGTGGTCATGAATATTATGCTGCCTTCCTGAGTTGTTGGGTTGCGGGACGAAGACCGCTTATCAGTGTTTTCAAGTCCGCATGGCCGCGCAGTTTCTTGAACGATTTCTCCGCCTCCAAGAAGCCTGCAGCAGTCCATCGCAGTGCCATCTCGGCGTCCTTGTAGTTGGTCACCCTGCCACTGACCCGGCGCACCACGGAGTTCGGTGACTCAATGACATTGGTGGTTGCCAGGCAACGAGCCAGCTCGCCGGTGATGCCGAGTTCGGTAATGGTGAACATCTCGTCGAGCCCTTCCAGAACGCTGGCCGCGGCATCAGGGTGTTGGGCCTTGAGGCTCCTTGCCAATTCCTTCAAACGCAGTTTGCCAGGTACTGCATCGAGCTTGAAGGCCTGCTTCATCAACCAGCGCACCTGCTCGGCTCTGTCCTTGGGAAGACGCTCTGATACGTTGCGAATTTTGTGAATGCGGCAGCGCTGCACTTTGGCATCCTTGCCGCACAACTGCTCGATTCCTGAACGCAGCGCCTTGGAGCCATCAATCACCCACAGGCGTGCAATGTTGAGGTCCAGCCCACGCTCGGACAACCCCGTCAACAAGTCCTTGACCACCTTGGCGTTCTCACTGCTTCCGGGAGCCAATCCCAGGACATGTTTGCTGCCCTGAGCATCCACGCCCACAGCGGCAATGATGTGGTGCTTGCCGACGATGACACCATCGACGTACATGGCAACGAAGTCATTTTTGCTCAAATCGCGACTCATCAACTCTGCCCAGGCCTGAGCGCTTTGTTTGACAAACTGGCGGGAGACGGCGCTCTTGGAGATGCCCAACTCATCGGCACAGCGGTGCACCACGCGGGCATACTTTCGGGTGCTGACGTTGCACACCAGGATGTCGGCAATGCGTCGGGAGAGGTCCCCATCAGTTGCCAGAGCGTTGTAGGCGGGAACCGCCACCTCACCTTCAGTGGTGCGTAGCCTGGGGCGTTTGACTTGCATCTTGGATTGGCCCAATCGGACGACACCACTTTGACTGCCGTGCCAACGCACTTCGCCGGTGTGACGACCTTTGTGCTGGACACCGGCAACGCTCTGGGCGGACAACACCAACATATGTTCGATGAACTGGCGCGAGAGTTGACCCAGAAGGTCATCGATGGACAACTGGGCTTGTCCAATCATGGACAGCAGTGGCAGTGCCGCCTCGGGGTTGGTGGAGAACAGAGGCTGTTCTCTCAATTGGTCGACATTGAATTTACTGGCGACATGGAGTTTGGCTTTAGACTTTGCCATGGTGGTTGAGCTTTCTTGGTTCTGCGGTTGTTGAAGTCAGAACCCATATTCTGTAGGGCCTGACGGTTTCAACCACCAACCTCAACCTTCAACTACGAGCGGGACATCGCCCCAGAAAGGTAGTAACGTCCGATCTAACCTGAACCATTTCGACGACCCTTCGCCATGACAGATACGCCCATCCCAGACCAGGACCCCCTGCTGCCCACGACGGTGCGCCAGCGGCCGACCATTCTGGTCATTGATGACAGCCCGGACGTTCTGGCGTTGATGCAAACTGTGCTGAAGGACCAGTACATCGTCAAAGTGGCTAGCAGTGGCGCCAGTGGCCTGCGCATCGCTTCATCTGACAGTCCACCTGATTTGATCTTGCTCGACGTCATGCTGCAGGACATGGATGGCTACACGGTGTGCCGCACGCTCAAGGCCGCCCTTGAGACCCGGGATATTCCGGTGATATTCCTCACCGCAAAATCGGACGAAGTCGACGAAACTGCCGGGTTTGATGTCGGTGCCGCGGACTACATCACCAAACCGGTCAGCGCGCCCGTCGTTCTGGCCCGTGTGCGCACCCAACTCATGCTCAAGGCATCGGCGGGTTTCTTGCACGATCAAAGCGCATTTTTGGAAGCCGAGGTCGCCAACCGAACCCGGGAGTTGACAGCCATCCAGAATGTCACCATTCTGGCGATGGCCTCGTTGGCCGAAACACGCGACGCCGACACCGGAAACCACCTTCGACGGACCCAGCGGTACGTCAGGGCGCTCGCCTGGAAGCTGTCGAGTCATCCCAAATTTTCGACCTTTTTGACCCCCACTGTTGTAGCTTTGCTGTTCAGATCGGCACCGTTGCACGACATCGGCAAGGTGGGCATCCCAGACCGCATTCTGCTCAAGCCCGGCAAGCTCACACCCGAAGAGTTTGAGATCATGAAAACCCACACGACCCTGGGACGCGACGCCATCGCCCACGCCGAGGAAGAGCTTGGCGAAGACGTGGCGTTCTTGACGTTAGCGAAGGAAATTGCCTATTCACACCAGGAGAAGTGGGACGGCAGCGGTTACCCGCAGGGCTTGAAGGGCGAGCAAATACCGGCGTCAGCGCGTCTGATGGCGGTGGCCGATGTGTATGACGCTCTGATCAGTCGGCGTGTCTACAAGGAGCCCATGCCACACGCCCAGGCTGTGCACGTCATTGAGCAGGTGAGCGGCCGCCATTTCGACCCCGACGTGGTTCAAGCATTTCTGGCCATTCAGGACACCTTCAAGGCCATTGCACTGGCCTTTGTCGACTCAGATGCCGACCTGAAGGTCAAGGTTAACTACCTGAAAATCGCCCGGGGCGACGCGGCTTAACTCAGCGCGCGCTTGAGGCGGATTTCCTCCACCCGCGCCGTTCCCACTGGAACCGTTTTGGCGCTGCTGGGCTCGCGCTTGAAACCAGCCAGTTCGTGAAAGCGCAACGCGCGGTCGTTGCTGAGCGCAATCCACACCGTCACCTGGGTGCAACCTTCTTCTTGCAACCCCTCACGCGCGGCATCCCATAACGCCAGACCGGCGCCCTGACCCTGGTGGCTGGAGGCCACATAAATCGCCCAGATCTCGCCCATGGTGGGTGGCGTTCCTTTGTCCCGCGAGCGATCAAAGCCAACGAAGCCGATGATCTTTTCGCCATCCATGGCAACCAGCACCTGTGGCTCTGCGTATTCAATGGCCTCGCGCCAGTAGGCCTGGCTCTTTTCCAGCGCGGCCACTGGCACCGGAGCATTGGGGGTTGCGGACTTGAATGCCTCGCACACCGTGGCGTTGTGTAAATCGGCAATGACCTTGGCATCGCGCAGGGTCGCGGGGCGAACCGTAAAAGTAGTCGTACTGGACATGTCTAAACGTTAACTCTGAAGCAAATAAAAACAGAAATGGGGGGTAGATTGTCGCTGCAATCCTCAAACGCATCCTGATGTAGCTTCTCGCAGGCGCAGCAGGCCATCCGTCAGAGATCAAATGTCTACGTCACCTAGGGTCAACACCATTGCCAGCAACAGGGTGCCCCAACAGAATGACCGGCACTCTATGGAAGATTCACCATGACTGCGCCCATCACCGTCTCCAGTGGCGACCTGCCCCTGCAATGCCTCTACCGATGGGAGCGCGAGCGCGCCAGTCAGGTCTACCTCACCCAGCCCGTTGGCGGCGGCCAGGTTGAGGACCTTACGTGGTGCGAAGCGGCTGACCAGGTGCGAAGGGCGGCGGCCTGGCTGGACGCACAAGGTTGGCCGCATGGCAGCCGCGTAGCCATCATCGGCAAGAACAGCGCGCACTGGATATTGGCCGATCTGGCCATACAGATGGCGGGCCATATCTCAGTTCCCATCTACCCCACCTTCAACGGTCAAGCACTGTCCTACATTCTCGAGCACAGCGAGGCACGCGCTTGCTTTGTCGGCAAGATGGACGACACCTCCAATCTGGAAACCGGTGTGCCAGCCAACGTGCCCCTGATCACACTACCCCTTGCACCCCCGCTCAAGGCGATGAAGTGGACCGAACTACAAGCCACGAGCAAACCCATGACGGGCGAACCAGCGCCTGAAATGGACGCCATCAGCACCATTATTTACACCTCGGGCACGACCGGCAAACCCAAGGGCGTGGTGCACAGCTACCGCACCATGGCCTGGGGCGTGACCAGCGCCACGCGACGGGTGCGCATGGATGTGCATGACCGATATATTTCCTACCTGCCGCTGGCCCATGTGGCCGAGCGGATGCTGATCGAGCAGGCCTCACTGCGTTACGGTGGGCGTGTCTTTTTTGCCGAAGCGCTGGACACTTTTGTGCAAGACCTGCAGCGCGCCCGTCCCACCATTTTCTTCTCAGTGCCACGCCTGTGGGTCAAATTTCAGCACGGCGTGCACAGCAAGATGCCTGCCGAGAAGCTGGACATGCTGATGTCCATTCCGGTGATAGGACACCTGGTGCGCCGCAAAATTCTCAAGGGCCTGGGTTTGGACCAATGCCGGCTCGCCGCTGGCGGCGCCGCACCCATGCCAGCCGATGTACTGCAGTGGTATCGCAAACTGGGCCTGAACCTGATTGAGGTCTATGGCATGACCGAGAACTGCGGCGTATCGCACTCCACGCTGCCTGGCTCATCCCTGATGGGCTCGGTCGGGCTGCCCTACGATCAGGTGGAAAGCGGCATTGCCCCCGAGAGCGGCGAGATCCTGATGCGCAGCCCCGCACTGATGATGGGCTACTACAAGGACGACGCTGCCACCGGCGAGGCCATCACATCCGATGGCTGGCTGCGCACCGGCGACAAGGGCAAGATTGATGGCGACGGCCACCTCAGCATCACAGGGCGGGTCAAGGACATCTTCAAATCGAGCAAAGGCAAATACGTCGCCCCGGCCCCGATCGAAGACCTACTCATCATGCACCCCGACATCGAAGCCTGCGCCGTGGCGGGTGCCCATCTGGCCCAGCCCCTGGGCCTGGTAATGCTGTCGCAGGAGGCCGTGGCACGCAGCGCAGCACCCAATGAGCGAGAGGCATTAACGACATCACTGACGGCGCACCTGGCAACGGTCAACGCCGAGTTGGAGCCGCACGAGCGGATGGAGTGTCTGGTCGTCATCACCACCGCCTGGACGCCCGAGAACGGTTTCGTCACCCCCACACTCAAGGTCAAGCGCATGCGCATCGAGGAGGCCTACGCCAGCCACTACCAAGAATGGCTGGGGCAGCGCATACCGGTGGCCTGGAGCCGGCATTAAGTCCTCAAAAATCTACGCCTTGACCGCCCAGCGCAGCTTGGTCGAGCTCGAACGCGGGTTGGCACGCTGCTCTTCAAACGAAGGACGAATCAGATCCGGGGCAACGCTGCTGTAAATCCCGGCGCGCTCGCCGGTTTGAAACGCCTTTTTCACCCGCCGGTCCTCGCCCGAATGAAAACTCAGTATCACCACCCGGCCACCGGGTTTTAAACAACCGGGCAAGGTTTCCAGAAAATGGTCCAGCACACCAAACTCGTTGTTGACTTCGATACGCAGGGCCTGAAACGTGCGCTGTAGCGCTCGCTTGGTCTCGGCCAAACGCTCTTCTGCAGGCATGGTCCGCTTAAAACCCGCGGCGAGCGTTTGGCGCACCAAGTCGGCGAGTTGCGTGGTGGTCTCCAGATACTGACCCTGCAGGGCACCCGCCAGGGGAACCGCGTAGGGCTCGTCGGCGTTGTCGACCAGCAAATCGCGCAGGCGCTGGCGTGTGACCGACAACAGCAGCTCTGAGGCCGATTGGCCACTACTGGGGTCCAGACGCAGGTCCAGCGGGCCGTCAGACTTGAAGCTAAAACCCCGCGCCGGGTTATCAATCTGCATGGACGAAACCCCCAGATCGGCCAGCACCACGTCAAAGCCGCCGCCTGCTTCTGGCAACAGGTCGACCACACTGGAGAAGTTCATGCGGCGCACGGTCAGCGCGGCAGAGTCATAGCCCAAACCACGCAAGCGCGCCTCGGTACGCGGCAGTTCCATCGGATCCACGTCCACTGCAAACAACCGGCCGCCGGGCATCAGCCGGGCCAAAATTTCCTGCGCATGGCCGCCAAATCCCAATGTGGCGTCCAGCCCGGTTTCTCCCGGCTGGGGACTCAGGATATCCAATATCTCCCGGACACAAATCGAACGGTGCATGCCGGCCGGGGTCTGACCCCGATCCATCACTTTTTTGATGGCATCGGCGTGGCGCACCGGGTCCAACTCTTTGTATTTTTCCTCAAAGCGCTTGGGGTGCGTGCCTGTGTAGCGCACGCGGCGCTGATGGGGGGCTGCTTCATCGGTCATGGGCCATTATCTGGCACCACGCCATTCGGTGGTCAAACCCGTTATTCCGATAACATGAAGGCATGCATCACCTACGTACTCTCCTGACCTTTGGAATCGCGCTGGCGCTGGCAGGTTGCTCCAGCCTGGCGCCGTCGGTACCCGACAGAGACAAGACCTACGCCATCACCATCCTGCACACCAACGACCACCACGGCCGGTTCTGGAAAAGCCGTGACGGTGAGTACGGCATGGCCGCACGCAAGACTGTCATCGACGGCATACGCGCCGAGGTATCAGCAGCGGGAGGCTACAGCCTGCTGCTCGACGGCGGGGACGTCAACACCGGTGTTCCCGAGTCTGACCTCCAAGATGCCGTGCCAGACTTCAAGGGCATGAACCTACTGGGCTATGACGCCATGGCGGTTGGCAACCACGAATTTGACAAGAGCCCGGCGGTGCTGGCAATGCAGCGCAAACTGGCGGTATTTCCCATGTTGTCGGCCAATATTTACCGCGACGGCGAGCGGCTGTTTGATGCCTACAAGCTGTTCAATCTGGGGGGCGTGCGCGTGGCAGTCATGGGGCTGACCACCGAAGACACCCACAAGCTGGGAAACCCAGACAACATGCGGGGCATGGACTTCCGCAATCCAATCCTGGAAGCCGCCAAAGTGGTGCCGGAATTGCGCGGCATAGCAGACGTGGTCATTGCGGCAACCCATATGGGGCATTATGAGAACGGCCGACACGGCATTCAGGCACCGGGCGATGTGGAGATGGCGCGCGCCGTAAACGGACTCGACCTGGTGGTTGGCGGTCACACCCAGAACCCGGCCTGTATGCGTGCGGAGAACGTGATGGACACCGAATACATACCCGGCACCGACTGCCAGCCGGACCGGCAAAACGGAACCTGGATTGTGCAAGCCCATGAGTGGGGCAAGTATGTTGGTCGTGCTGATTTTCAGTATCGCAACGGAGCGTTTACGCTGGTCAAGTACGCGCTTATTCCAATCAACCTTAAAAACACCACCGTTGTGACCGAGAACCCGGACATGCTGGCCCTGCTCAAGCCCTACCAGGACTTCGGCCAGCAAAAGCTATTGGTCGACGTAGGTACCGCG
>JAIPDC010000012.1 GCA_021737865.1 Rhodoferax sp. | reverse complement strand
ACCATGACCCGGCCACAGATGCGCCCGCACCGATGCGGGTCCCCGACAGAGCTTTCGATGCCCCGCGCATGGCCGCGCTGGTGAACGAATTGCTGCCCTTGCTCCAACAAAAGCGGTTCACCGCCATCAGCCGCTTCAGGGGCCTGCAGGAGGCTGCTGCCGGCACGGTGCTCGCCGCTGAGATCGACGATGCAGCCCGCTTGATGGACGGTTTTCAGTTTTCTGCGGTGCAGGACCGCCTGCTCGGTCTGGCGCAAATACATCAATGGGAGATAAAGTAATGACCGGTACGCAACCTACCATTCTGGCGATTGATGACACGCCCGCCAATTTGCTGACGCTGGGGGCCGCGCTGGAGGCCGAGTTTGATCTGCGGATCGCTACTTCAGGTTCGGCCGGACTCGAGCTGGCGGCGGAGATCGCTCCGAGACTGATTTTGCTCGACATCATGATGCCGGAGATGGATGGATATGAGACCTGCCGGCGTCTGAAGGCGGACCCACTGCTGCGCAATATTCCGGTGGTCTTTGTCACTGCCGCCAGCGACCCGGGTGCCGAGAATAGCGGTCTGGCGCTGGGTGCGGCTGACTTCATCACCAAGCCGATCAATGTGGCGGTGGCCCGGCACCGCATCTGCAACCTGATCGAGCGTGAGCAACTGCGCATGGAGGTCGAAGCGCAGCGAGACCAGCTTGAGCAACTCGTGCAGGCGCGCACCGAGGGGCTTTCCATCGCGCTGGAGGCGGCAGATGTCGCCAACCAGACCAAGAGCATCTTTTTGCGCAACATGAGCCATGAACTGCGCACATCGATGGCGGCGATTCTGGGCATGGCCGAGCTGGCTGCGCGCCGCGCCACCGACCCCAAGCAGATCGCACAACTCGGCAAGCTCAAGGGCGCAGCAGCAACTCTGCTGGCATTGATTTCTGATCTGGTCGACACCACCGAGCTACAGTCCAACCGGCTTTCCCTCAGCAGCGGCAATTTCACGTTGCGCAGTGTTGTAGACAAGATGCACAACTTGTTTGGCGATGCAGCGGCAAAAAATGGCATCGCGCTTCACCTCGAGGCCGAGGCCGCGCTGTTGGATTTGCCGGTGCTGGGTGACGCCATCCGTCTGGAGCAGGTTCTCCAGGGCCTGCTAGGCAACGCGCTCAAATTTACACAGCACGGAAGCATCAGCGCAACGGTACAGCGGCTCGAGGAGCACGCGCGCCACATTCTGATCCGGGTCGAGGTGCGCGATACCGGCATTGGCATTGCGCACGCGGATCAGCTGCGGATATTCAACCTGTTTGAGCAGGCCGACGGCTCCACAACGCGGCGCTTCGGCGGCACCGGTCTTGGTCTGGCACTCTGCAAGCAAATCATTGCGCTGATGGGCGGAGCCATGGGCGTAGAGAGTGAACCCGGCGCCGGCTCCCGGTTCTGGTTCACGGTGCAACTGCGCAAGCTGGCCTGACAGCAATCTCTCACGAGAAGAAAGCATTGGCGTGCTGCGCGCGCGCTTCAATCCGGCCAAACAGCGACTGGCTGCCCTCATTCCAAACCAGCCCGAGCTTCTTGCAGGCCGCGCTCGAAACATACGACACATGGTTGGCATTTCCGCCTGACAACTCCAGCGCATTGCTCAGTACCTCGGCCACATGCACCAGTGGCACCAAAAAGCCGTCTGCAACCGAATCCGGCGCGTGGTGGCCTCCGATCGCCGCGCAGATGTCTTTCGGCAACTGCCAGTGCTCTGCCAGCCACCGACCCACGGTGGCGTGGTCGACGCCAAAATGTGCGCGCTCAACGTGCTCGATGGGCGCGCTGCGCTGAATCGACTCCAGGCGACAGGCCCGAAAGGCGTCGGGCTCAATCGCTTGAAACCAGAACTGCCCGATGTCGTGCAGCAGCCCGGCTATCAGGCTGGAATCGATGGAAATGGTGGCTTCGATGTGGGCCCCTATTTCCTCGCAGCACACACCCACACCGACGCTGTGGCTCCATAGCCTGACCCCGTGCTCGTCGGAAATCATGTTGCTGACAAAATTCTTCAAACTGCTGATCAGCGTGATTTCACGCACACGGGTCATCCCGATCAGTGAGGTGGCGGTGTAGATGTCGGTGACGTCCGAGTCGCGCCGGGAGCGCGCGGCCGCCCGGTTGGCAACCGACAAAACCCTCGCCGCAATGATCGGGTCGTGGTTGATACAGCCCACCAGCACCCGCAGGTTGCCGTCCGGGTCGTCAATGGTGGCGAGAATTTCAGACACGGCGCGCGGGAAGCTGGCCAGTGCATCACTGTGTTCGATAACCTGTTGGCGATCAATCGGTAGAGCGGCCATCATGCACTCCGGTAACACAGCACCTGATCAAACAGGGCGGCCGTGTTGGCGTCAGAAAAATCAGCTGACTCAAAAATCTTGATGATGCGCCGGGCGGCCATGGCTGCATCGATGGCAACCTGCTCATCCGAACGCGTGTCGGGCATCAATACAAAAATGAATTCCACATGGTGCGCCAGCAACTGGTGCAGATTTTCATCGGTCAGTGCGTGACCTGCGGGCAGGCTGAAACTCATCGAGCCGCCCCTGACCGCATTGGACGGTGCGCCCAGAAGCATGCCCTCTTTGGCATCGACGATGGGGATGTAATGGTGACGGGTTCTCATGGTGAGCGCCTCCTGTATTAAGCAACCGGGAACTGCAGCGTGATGGATGTACCCTGGCCGGGTGAACTGGAAACCAGTAGTTTGCCGTGGTGCAGCTCGACGATCTCCTTGACGATGCTCATTCCCAGTCCGGTGCCGGGGATGGTGCCCGAGGTGTCGGCCCGGTAGAAGCGCTCGGATACCCGTCTGACCTGCTCGGCGTTCATGCCAATGCCCTGGTCCACCGTGCGTATCGCAATCAGGTTGCCGGTTCCCGTGGGTTCGATGAAGATCTCCACTGCATCACCGCTACGCGAGTATTTGTAGGCATTGGACAGGATATTCAAAATTGCCTGTTGCACCTTCTTGCGGTCGACCATGATGTCCCATGCTGTGTCCGGGCTGGTGACCACGGGCGCCAGGCGGCCGGCCGGAAGTCGAAACTCACTCACGGTGCTGCGGACCAGCGCTGCAACGTCCGTGGACACCAACTCAAAATCCTTCCCCCGGCGTGCCTCGATGCGGGCCAGGTCGAGCAGCTCGTTCAGGATCGACGCCATCAGTTCGGACTGCCTGAAAATAATCCCCATAAACTCCTTGCGGCTGCTGTCGTCGAGGTCCTGGGTGAGCAGTACTTCGGCAAACCCGTAGATGCTGGCCATCG
This sequence comes from Rhodoferax sp., assembly GCA_021737865.1. Classification (GTDB taxonomy): domain Bacteria; phylum Pseudomonadota; class Gammaproteobacteria; order Burkholderiales; family Burkholderiaceae_C; genus Allorhodoferax. The sequence continues at coordinate 31,021 of JAIPDC010000012.1, read as the reverse complement.
GGGTGCGCAGTTCATGCGCCGCGGTGGACAGGAAATCGCTTTTCATCTGGTCCACTTCGGTTTCGTGGGTCACATCCCGAAAATACAGAATCTGGGAAACAGTTCCCGATACGCTGAGCCGCAGACCCACCTCCAGCACACGCCGCGCTGGCTGGGTCAGTTCGATGAGTTCACGCTCCTCGGCACGGCTCGCCATGGCGTTTTCGCGCAGGCGCTGCACCCCGGCGAACTTGGCGCTTGGCAAACACCGCTGCGTCAGCAGGTCGGAAAACACCTGTTCACTGACCCCGGTGATCGATGCAGTTTGTATTTGGGTCAAGCTGGTGAATGCCGGGCTGGCGTAGTTGACTTTTCTGTCTTCATCGAATGAAACAAAGCCATCAGGGCTCAGGTCGAAAATGGCGTTGAGCAATTCGGTCCGCACGCCCAGTGCCAGTTCACCGGCCTTGCGCTCACTGATGTCGGTGAAACTGCCCACCATCCGCACAGGCTTTCCGGCGGCATCGCGCTCCACCACATCGCCGCGGTCGAGTACCCAAACCACACGTCCGTCGTTCAACCGCATCCGGTGCTCGCTGCGGTACACACCCTGGCCGTCCAGGCACTTTTGCAGTCGCTGCATGACCATGTCCCTGTCCTCGGGATGCAGCAAATCGGCGAAAAGCGCAACCGGGTGTTCCAGGTGCTCAATGTCGAGTCCGATAATTTCGCACCACCGGCTGTTGTGGGTCACGATGCCGCTCGTCGTGTTCCAGTCCCATACGCCTTCGCCGGTGGCGTCCAGCACATAGCGCAGGCGCCGTTCACTTTCCTCCAGGCGGGTTTGCATGCGCTTGAGTTCGGTGACGTCATGGGCGATGACGAGTATCTGTTTCTTGCCCTCCCGGGTGACCAGTGGCTTTTTGATCGATTGGTAGTAGGTGACCTCGCCGGTGGCCGAATTGGTGGACTCTTCCATTACCACTTGGGTCTGCGACTGCGACATCACCTCGCGGACGTTTTGCAGGTAGAACGCCACCTGCTCGACATTCGGGTTGAATGCGCCGTCGTCCTTGCCAACCAGCTCCTCCGGCGTGGTTCCATAGAGGTTGGCCAGCGCCCGGTTGCCGATCAGGAACTTGCCGTCCCAGTCTTTCATCAGGATGATGCTGGGGTTTTCGTCAATCACCGTGCGCAGCAGCGTGTTGGGATCAAGGGCAGGGGTAGTCGCGTTATCGGTGCTGCGTTTCATGGACGTTGACGGCGGTAGGTGGTGACAGGTTATCGCTGTCTTGGCAGGCGGGCAACCACAGGGTGACTGTGGTGCCTTCGCCAGGCGAACTTTGTATGTCGATCTTTCCCCGGTGCAGCGTCATGATCTCCTGCACGATGCTCATGCCCAGGCCGGTGCCGGGGAACTTGCCGGAGCTGTCGGCGCGGTAAAAGCGTTCAAATACGCGGCCCAGTTGCGCCGGCGTCATCCCAATGCCCTGGTCCGTTATGCGAATGCCGACCAGCGGTGCAGCGGCCATCGTTGCCGGGGCATCCAGCAGTTCAATGTGCACCGCGCCACCACCGGGTGAGTATTTGTAGGCGTTGGATAGTACGTTTAATAGCGCCTGCTGGGCCTTTTTCCCGTCAGCCATGACCGTGAACAGTGCACCCGGGTTCATCAGGGTGGGGGCCGAGCGTCCGGCCGGTGGTTTGAATGCATGTACCACCTCTTGGACAAGCGTGTGCAGCGGGGTTGCTGTAAACACAAAGTCCTTGCCCTTGCGGGCTTCAATGCGGGCCAGGTCGAGCAGCTCGTTCAGGATCGACGCCATGAGTTCTGACTGCTTGTAGATGATGGCAAGAAATTCCCGCTGGCTCGGGGCATCGAGTTCCTGTGTCAGCAAGACTTCGGCAAAGCCATAGATGCTGGCCATGGGTGTGCGCAGCTCATGCGCCGCAGTCGACAGAAATTCGCTTTTCATGCGGTCCACTGCGGTTTCATGGGTGATGTCGCGCAGGTAGAGAACCTGTGACACGTTGTCTGTCTGCGCTTCACGCAGCCCCACCTCGATCACGCTCTTGTTGGCATCGGCCAGTTCAAAGACCTGGCGTTGCCCGGCGTTGCCGTCTGCGCCGATGGCCCGCAAAGCAGCCAGACCCGCAAAGGGCGCGCCTGGCAGGCAGAGGTTGGCCAGACGCTGTGTGAAATCTGCTTCACTCAGGCCCACCATGTCATGCGCTTGCAGGGTGGTCATTCGGGTAAAAGCCGGGCTCACATATTTCACGCAGCGCGCGCTGTCAAAGGACACAAAACCGTCCGGGCTGAGCGTGAAGATGGCCTTGAGTTGCCCGGCGTGCTCACGCTCTCGCTCTTGGGCGGCGCGCCGTTCGGTGATGTCGCTGTGCGAGCCCGACATACGCACCGCCCGGCCCTGCGCGTCAATCAGTGCACGGCCGCGATCAAGAATCCAGATGTAGCTGCCATTCTTGCAGCGCATGCGATGCTCGCATTGGTAAAAGGCCGTCTCGCCGCGCAGATGGCGTTGCACTTCAGCCAGGGTGTACTCCAGGTCGTCGGGGTGCACGCGGCTACTCCACTCGTCGAGTGTGCTCCCAATTTCATCGTCGCCGTAGCCCAGCATAGACTTCCAGCGCCCGGAGAAAAAGATCTCGTCGGTCTGCAGGTTCCAGTCCCAGATGCCGTCGTTGGCACCGCTCACAGCCAGTTCCCAGCGCTGCTCGCTGTCAGCCAGGGCTTGCGCGGTGTTCTTGAGCTCGGTGATGTCAATGCGGTTGCCAACTATGTAGCCGCTGGGCGTGCGGTGCTCCACGATCAACAGCCAACGGCCATCGGCCAACCGTTGCTCAATCACCTCGCCGCTGGCGCTTTGGTGTTGTGCCACCCGTTGTTTGACCCAGGCATCCACATTTCCGATCGCCTCTGCATATTGGCCGCGCTCTGCACCTTTTCGCACAATCGTTTCGAAGGTGTTGCCCGGGACAATCAGGTCTCGGCTGGATTCGTAAAAGCGCAGGTATGTCTCGTTGCACTGCACGAGGCGGTCTTCTTCATCATAAATGGTGAAGCCCTGGGCAATGCTGCTGATGGAATCGCGCAGCAGTCTGCTGGACTTCTCCGCCGCCTGCTGCGCCTGCACGCGTTCAAAGTTTTCACTTTCCAGCAACTGCCGCTCAGCACCGAGTTGTTGTGCCATGCGGTTCAAGGCCAACGCGGTCTGCGCGAGTTCGTCATCACCGACCACCACGATCTGGTGCTCGAAGTCGCCGGCGCCATAGCGCTTGCTGGCCTGCTGCAGCGCGACCAGCTGGCGCGCCAGATAGCTCCCGAGCAGCCAGGAGAACAGCGCGACCAGGGCGATTTCTATGGCCGCAATACTGGCCGCCCAGCGCCGGGTATTGGCCAGCAGGACCTTTAGCGGATCGATCGACACACCCACCCGCACCTCGCCATGGCGAATGCCACCTGCCAGCACCGGGGCCGACCACTCGAAAATGCCATCCGTGACCTGGTCGATAGCCGCGTCGGGATGAAACGGACGCGCCAGCAGCGCGGCATCCCCCTGACGGGCCAGCACGGTACCGCCGGCGTCGAGTACGCTGACAAAAGCCATCTGACCGGAGGCCATCGCCTCCGCCACCAGAGAGTCCAATGTGGCAAGGTCCTGCGAGATGACGGCGTCCTTGGCCGCCACCGCCAACAGCTGACCGCCGAGTTGCACGCGGCGGGTCAGTTCGGCCTCATTGGATTCGCGCAGAATGGACAGGGCGCTTCCCACCAACACGGCCAGTAAGGCGAATTCGATGACGGCTACGCCAACGATGGTTTTGGTGCGAAAGCGCATGGTCAGTTCATGGGCGTCCGTATCGCTCCAGCAGATCAATATCCAGAGCGCGGATGTCATTCCACTCGTTGTCCTGTGCGCCGGTCAATCCCTTGAACGCGAGCGGCAGCATCAGGCGTTGAGCGGCTTCGTCACTGGCCAGCGAGACCATGGCCGCCACCACTTTTGCCACGCTGGCGGGTGGTACGCGCGGGTGCGCGGCAAACGCATGGGGCGTGTAGGCAGGGGTCTCGGTCAGCACCCGCAGCGCGTCACGCACCTCGGGTGGACTTGCCTCCAGGGTGCGCTGGATGCCGCCACCGGCTTCCTGCAGGCCGGACGCCACGGCGCGGTAGACGGACTCGTGCGAGGCCACAAATTTGGCATCGATCGGGATTTTCAAGCGACCGAATTCCGCTTGCGGAAGAATGCTGGCGGCAAACGCTGCCGGGGCTGGAAACACGACCGTCTTGCCAGACAGGTCGGCGGGCTTGTGGTACGCGCTGTCTTTTCTGACCACGAGAATGCCTTTGAGGCGGCGGTCCTTTTCTTTGGCAAAGGCCTGGTAGCCTGCGGCCTTGTGAAAAACAACGTAGTGGTACGGGTTCATGTAGGCCAGATCGTATGCTCCTTTTGCCAGTCGTTCCTCAAAGACCGGAATACTGGGTGCGGTGCGAAATACCAGCGAAACCCCAGAGCGTCGGCTCAGCTCGGTCAGTAATGGCCCCCAATCCTCCGCCAGGCGACTGGCTGACTGCTGTGGAACGATGCCAAAAGTGAGTGCCGGTTGTCCGTCCAGCGCCTGCGCCTGCACCTGGGCCAACGGCGCAGTCGTGCCGCCCAGCAGCGCCGCGCACAGCAACGTGAAAAACAGTTTATACATGGTCAGCGCCTCTCATACGATCCATAATTTTTGATGAAATAAGGCTGTAGACACCGTGGAATATGCGTGAGCAGCTACCAAATTTATAGCACAACAGGTTCACTCAGACCTTCGGGCCACCACAACGTGACCGTGGTGCCGACCCCAAGTTGGCTGTCCAGCTCCACGCGACCGCGATGCAGCGTCACAATTTCATGCACGATGCTCATGCCAAGTCCGGTGCCCAGAATTTTGCCCGAGGTATCGGCCCGGTAAAAGCGTTCAAAAACGTGGCTCTGCTGCTCTGGCGTCATGCCGATGCCGTGGTCCACGATACGAATGCCAATCTGTGCTGCCGTCCCCTCATGGGCAGGGGAGTCCAGCAGTTCGATTTGCACCACACCGCCCGCAGGGGAGTATTTGTAGGCATTGGACAACACATTCAGAATAGCCTGCTGAACCTTCTGCGGGTCGGCCCGCATGGACAGGTGCCCTGCGGCGGCAATCAGAGATGGCGGTGCGCGCCCGTCGGGCAGCTTGAATTCACGCACCACCTTCTCGACCAGTGCTTGCACCGGCGTGATTTCAAACACGAAGTCCGTGCCACGGCGGGCCTCAATGCGGGCCAGATCGAGCAGTTCGTTCAGGATCGATGCCATCATCTCCGACTGCTTGAAAATGATGCCCAAAAACTCCTTGCTGCTGGCGGGGTCGAGTTCCTGTGTCAGCAAGACCTCTGCAAAGCCGTAGATGCTGGCCATGGGCGTGCGCAACTCGTGTGCTGCAGTGGACAGAAACTCGCTCTTCATGCGGTCGACTTCGGTTTCGTGGGTGATGTCGCTCAGATACAGGATATGCGTCACCCCCGGTGCTTGCGACTCGCGCAGGGCGATTTCTAGCACCGTTTGGCGGGCGTTGGCCAGTTCGATCACGTGCCGCGTGACCGGGCCGGTGCCAGCCATCGCCGACAGGGCCGGCAAGCGGGCGCGGGGCAGGCAAAGCTGGTCGAGCCGGCGAGAAAAAGCACTGTCCTCCTGGCCCAGCACCGCATCCGGGGCCAGCCCGGTCAGTTGCACAAAAGCCGGGTTGACGGTCTTCACCCGGTGTTGCCCGTCAAAAGTCACCATGCCGTCCGGGCTGAGTGCGAAGACAACGCTCAGCTGCGCCGAATACTGCTCGATTTCCCGCGTCAGTTTGCGGGCGATGCGATCGGCATGGACCTGGGTGTTGGTGCGCGAGCGCACCAGCCAGAACAGCAGGCTGCTTAGCACCAGACCACCCGCCAGCGTGGCCCAAGCCGTGGCATAGGCCGTTTCTTCAGTGGGGTCCAGGGTCAGCAGCCACGACCGTCCGTGAAAGTCGATCACACGGCGCTGCTGGCGTTCGGATGGTAGGTTCTGTAGTTGATCCCCGCCCAGGCTGTCAAACAGCAGTGCACCGGGCACAGCCTGCGGGCCGTCGTAGATGTGCAGGTCAACGCTGTTTCCATGCGTGCCGTTCCAGTCCGCCAAAATGCCGCTCATCAGGTCAGTCATGCGGTAGGGGCTGTAGGTCCAGCCCAGCAACGCAGCGCGCCGTTGCTCCGGCGTCTGCACTGCGGCGCCGTTGCGATAGACCGGGAAATACATCAGCGTGCCGGGTTGCACCGCAGTGGCGGTTTCCTGCACCAGTTCCACCTTCCCCGACAGGCTGGCCTCGCCACTGTCGCGTGCCTGCTCCATGGCCGTGCGGCGAACCGGCTCCGAAAACATGTCAAAGCCAAAGGCGCGCAGGTTCCTGTCGCGAAACGGCTCAAGGTAAATGATGGAGGTGTAGAGGTCACGCACACCGGGCGGGCGCACCGTGTACTGCGGGAATCCTTCGGCGCGCACCGCTGCCAGGTGGCGCGGCAGCTGCGCAGGGGGGATAACCTGCGAAAAGCCGATGCCCTGCACGCCGGGTACGCTCTGGTGGGGGCGCAGGGTATCGACGTAGGCGCGCCACTCAGCCCGGCTAACGGTGTCGCGGGCTGCAAACAGGCCGGCTGCGCCGCGCAAAATCAGGGCATAGGCATCGAGCCGGTCGCGGACCTTGAAGGCCACCTGGTCGCTGACCAGGGAAAAGTGCACGGCGGCATCCGCCTCCAGGCTTTTTTTGACTTCCAGGCTGACCAAGAGCGTTGCCAGCAGACCGGCAGCCAGTAACAGCCCGGCCGACCAGGCGCGTAACAGGCGGGTAAATTTTGCAGGGTATACAGGCAGTGGTGGCATGGTGTGCTAGTGGTTAACGGTCAAAGCCGTCGCGTTTTGTCCCTGATACGCAGGCAGCCACAAGGTGACCGAGGTGCCCACCCCGGCCTGGCTTTTCAGATCCACCCGTCCGCCATGCAGCGTGACAATTTCATGCACGATGCTCATGCCCAGCCCGGTGCCCAGAATCTTGCCCGAGGTATCGGCCCGGTAAAAGCGCTCGCAAACGTGGCTTAACTGTTCGGGCGTCATGCCGATGCCGTGGTCCGTGACGCAGATGCCGACCAGCGGCGCCTCGTCCGTGCCGGTAGGGGGCAACAGCGAAATCTGGACGGCACCGCCTGCAGGCGAATACTTGTAGGCGTTAGCCAGCACGTTTTGCAGCGCCTGGCGAGTTTGCTTGGGGTCCACCTGCATGAATAGCGGCTTGTTTGGTGGTGCCAGTTGTGGGGCAGCGCGATGCGGGGGCGGTGTGCAGGCATTGGCTGCTGCATCGACCAGAGCCAGCACGTCGACCGCCTCAATCGCAAAGTTTCGGCCTCTGCGCTCGTCAATCCGGGCCAGATCCAGCAGGTCGTTGAGAATGGAAGTCATCACCTTGGACTGCAGGTACACCACATTCAGACACTCCTGTTGGCTTGCTTCATCGAGTTCCCGGTTCAGCAGCAACTCGGCATAGCCATAGATGCTGACCATAGGGGTGCGCAACTCATGGGCAGCGGTTGTCAAAAATTCGTTCTTCAGGCGCTCAACTTCGACCTCGTGTGTGACATCGCGGAAGTAAAGAATTTGCGACAGCCCGCTGGTGTCACTGGTGCGCAACGTGAGTTCAAGCATGGGCTTGGTGTCCAGTGACAGCTCAATCAAATTGCGCTCGCCGGGTTTTGGCGCACTTTCATGTTGGCGCAACGTGTCGAAACCCGCAAAGGGACGAGCCGGTGCGCACTTGCAGGCGAGCAGTTCGGAGAATCCGCTTTCATCCAGCCCGACAGCCTGCGCCTGGGTGATGCCGCTCATGCGGGTAAAGACCGGGTTCACGTAGTCCACCCGTCGCGCGGCATCGAAGGCCACCAAGCCATCCGGACTCAGGTCAATGATGGCATCACGCTGTTGGGTGCGTTCCAGCAAGGTGGTGGTGGTTGCCACCAGCGATTTGGCCAGTTCGTTCTCGTCAATCGCCTGTCGGTGTGCGGTGACATCGGTACGGATGGATACGTATTTTTCGATGTTCCCGTCGGCATCAAAGAACGGCGAAATTTGCGCATCGACCCAATAGAGCGAACCGTCCTTGGCGCGGTTGCACACCAGACCCTTCCAGACGTGGCCGGACGAAATCGTCTTCCACATGGTGTCCCAGAACGCGGCGCTCTGTATGCCCGAATTGAGCATGCGGTGGTTTTGCCCCATCAGCTCTTCGCGGCTGTAGCCACTGATGCGCACGAAGGTGTCGTTGACAAAAGTGATGTTGCCCGCCGGGTCGGCCATCGACACGATGGACTGCTGGTTGATGGCCTCCCATAAGGCGTCGAGGTCGCGCAGCTTGGCGGGAATCATGTCACTTTGGTTTCCGACTCTACGGCGGCCATCGATGCCAGAATGGCCGCCTTTTGCTGCAGGTCCAGGTCGGAGTCGGCAAAGCGCTCCGCAATGGCGTGAAACTCCAGCGCAATGGCGCAGAACGCATCAACGATGTCCGGATCAAAATGGGTGCCACGTCCATCCACAATGATCTGCACCGCCTGGGCGTGGGGTGCCGCCTTCTTGTAGATGCGCCGGCATATCAGAGCGTCGTACACATCGGCCACTGCCATCAGGCGCGCTGAAATCGGGATGCTGTCACCCGACAGACCCTGCGGGTAACCGCTGCCATCCCACTTCTCATGGTGGGAGTAAACAATTTCTTTGGCAATTTCCAGAAATTCGCTGCTGGCTTGCGTGTCCGACAGCGCCTTGGCGATAGCGTCATGACCCAGCGTGGGGTGAGATTTCATGATTTCCCACTCGGCGGGCTCGAACCGGCCCGGCTTGAGCAGCACACGGTCCGGTATGCCCACCTTGCCGATGTCATGCAGTGGTGCGCACTTGTACATTGCCAGAATTCTGTTTTCGGTCAGTGTGTCTGCAAAGCGGGGGTGTCCTTTTAACCGCTTGGCCAACGCCTGCACATAGTGCTGTGTGCGGCGCAAGTGGTTGCCGGTGTCTGCGTCGCGGGTTTCGGCCAGCGAGGCCAGCGCCAGCGTGGTGACGTCCTGCAGGGCCAGCATTTGCCGGGAACGTTTGCTGACCTCGTACTCCAGGTATTCGTTGTTGACCTGCAGGGTCTTGGCATGGAAGGCGTCCACCAGATGCGCCTTGACACGGGAAATCAAAATAGGCGGGCTGATGGGGCGGGTCACATAGTCCACGGCACCCAGACTCATTCCCATTTGCTCGCTCTCGACATCACTTTTACTGGTCAGAAAAATGACCGGTATCTGGCGGGTCTGCGGATCGGCCTTGAGACGGCGGCAGACTTCATAGCCATCCATGTCGGGCATCATGATGTCCAGCAGAATCAGATCGGGCGGATCCTCGCTGGCGATCTTGAGCGCCTTGGCCCCATGGTTGACGGCCTTCACCGTGTACAGGTCACGCAACAGGCCCGAGATCAGCGACAGGTTGGCGGGTGCGTCGTCGACCACCAGGATGGTCGGGTTGACCGATGGATACAAGTCCATTTCAGCTCCTGTGATCCATGTCAATATTTGCAGCCGCTGCTGCAGCGTAAAGCTCTTCCAAAGCGCCCCCGTGTTCAAAGTTTTGTATCAGGTCCTGAATGGCATTGAATCTGTCGCCAAAGGCGGTGCGCAACACCGTGGCGTGGGTTGCTAAAACCTGTTCCGCCGCTGCGTCGCTGCTGGCGAGCAGGTCTGCCAGGTTTTGGCAAACGATGCGCATCTGCGCGGTGTCAATTTCAACGCGTGTGCCAGTCGTCGGGTTTTCATCGGGCAGTGCCTGTGAAATGTTGGCCAGCAGCACCGACAGGTGCTGTTCCAACGGCTCCAGCAAGGCCAGGAGTTGGCTGGCGTTGGAGCCGTTGTTGGTCGCCAGCTCCAGCGCGGCGGCCAGACGGCTGCAGACATCGGCACCCAAATTTGCAGCCACGCCTTTGAGGGTGTGGGCAGAACGCGATGCCAGTTGGTAGTCATTGTTTTCAATCGCCTCGCGGGTGGTCTGCGCCATGGTGCTCTGACTGGTTGCAAACTTCCGCAGCAGCGCGGTGTAGGTGGCAGACTTGCCACCGCACAGGTGCTGGCCCTTGACCACATCTATATCCGCAATCTCCAAGGCGGGCCCGAGAATACGAACGGCCCAGCGCTCCAGACAGTTTTGCAAAGCAGCAGGGTCAATCGGCTTGGTCAGGTGCTCGTTCATGCCTTCGGCCAGGCATCGGGCACCCTCCTCGGCGGAGGCGTGCGCTGTCAGCGCGATGATCGGCAGTGCGTCAAATCGGGGCTGGCTTCGCAGTGCCAGCGTGGTTTGATGGCCGTCGAGGACGGGCATTTGCAGGTCCATCAGCACGATGGACCAGGGCAGCGGGTCGGGTGCCTGTTGCAACAGGTTCAAGGCCAGCTGTCCATTGTCAGCCGTGGTCACCTGCAGGCCCAGAGCCTCCATCAGCTCGCAGGCAATTTGCTGGTTGATCTCATTGTCTTCAACCAGCAAAACCTTTAGCCCTGCGAGGCGGCTTGTGCCATCGTGCTGTGCCATGGTTGGTTGTATATAGGTTTCGACCGGATGGATGACTTCGACCAGCGCATCCCACAGCCGGGACTGGCTGACCGGCTTGTCCAGAAAGCTTGCGACACCCGCGTTGGCACCCGTGTCGCGCGCGTCGTCTGCACCAAATGCGGTAATCATGACCACCGGTGGGAGGTGTTCCAGGCCCATCTCATGGTTGATGCGCCTTGCCGCCTCCATGCCATCCATGCCGGGCATGCGCCAGTCCATCAGGACGACGTCAAACGGGTCGCCCTGGTCGGCGTCCTTCAAGGCGATGAGTCCGGCCTCTGCGCCATTCATGGCCTCGGCACGTAAACCCAATGATTGCAATTGTTCCAGCAAAATCAGCCGTGCGTCTGCGCTGTCGTCAATTACCAGAATATGCAGGTCCTGTGCGACGGCCTTGAGCAGCGGTCGCGTGCGCTTTTCACTCGACAGATCGAACCATGCGGAGAATTGGAAGATGCTGCCGATGCCAACCCTGGATTCCACCGATATGGAACCCTCCATCATTTCAACGAACCGTTTGGATATGGTCAGGCCAAGGCCTGTTCCGCCATAGCGCCGTGTGGTGGAGCTGTCGGCCTGTGTGAAGGCCTGGAACAGTTTTTCAGTCTGCTCGGCAGTCATGCCCACCCCGGTGTCTTCGACCACGACCGTTAACTCAACTCGCCCCTGCAACCGGGCAGTTGCCGAGATCGTGACCTTGACCTGTCCGGTGTCGGTAAATTTGATGGCGTTGTTGATCAGGTTGATCAGGATCTGACCAAACCGGGTGGCATCACCCATGAGCGAGTCTGGCACTCCGGGCGCTACGCGGATCAGGAATTCAAGCCCCTTCTCATGGGCCTTGAGCGAGACGATGGTCGACATGCGGTCCAGCACGTCATCCAGCCAGAACGGGGCCTTCTCAAGGTCCATCTTGCCGGCTTCAATCTTGGAGAAGTCCAGAATGTCGTTGATGACCGTCAGCAGGGTAGAGCCAGAGGTATTGATTTTTTGCAGGTAGTCCCGCTGCTTCAGTGTCAGGTCGGTTTTGAGTGCCAGGTGGGAGAGGCCGATGACCGCGTTCATGGGCGTGCGGATTTCATGGCTCATATTGGCCAGGAACTCGCTCTTGGCCCGCGTCGCTTCTTCGGCCAGGGTCGTGGCTGCCATCAGTTCACTCTGCTGGGCGAGCAGCTCCTCGGCCTGCTGCTGGGTCTCGCCGAGCAGGGCGTTGGTGATCCGGTTGCGCTCCATGATCTCCAGGTTGAGTGCCACCAGCGGCAGCATCTGGTCCATCAATTTGTCTGGTCGCTCGTGTTCGGGCGCGACGCTGGCAATTTCAATGACGCCCAAAGCGTTGCCCCGGGTACCAATGACCGGCCAAAGACGGCACCACACCGGAGGGGAATCCAGCAGGGCCGAGCGGACCTGCATGCCGGTTCCGCCAGGATCACTCAGAGTGATGGGTTTGAGGTCGCGCGCGCATTGGCCCAGCAGCCCATCGGCCAAAGAAAAACGGTCCACCATGCTGGCCCGGTTCGACAGGCCCCAGCCGCCCTGGAGGTAAAACTCTCCGGTCTCGCTGTCCAGCACGTACAGCACACCAATCTGTGCATCCATCAAGGGGGTCAACTGGCGCATCAACACATCGCCGAACTCGGCTATGTCTTCAATGGCCTGTAACTGCGAGGCAACCGCAAACGTGGTCGACTTGACCCACCGCACGGTGTCAGCGTCCTGCGCGCCCGTTTGCAAAACGGCCAGCGCCCGGGCCATGGACCCCACTTCATTGTCGAAGTCGGTATGCGGAATCGGGGTTTTCAGCTGCCCGGCGGCGAGTTCCTCGATGCTATTGCGCAGGCGAGTCAGCGGGTTGCGCACGGAGGCGCCCAAAACCACGCCAAGAGAGATCCCGATCACCACGCCAACCAGGAGGAAAGTGGTGATCCAGTACTGAAGACGCTCGGCAAATGCAGCTGCGTCCAGTGCGGCCTGTTGGGCGGCTTCTTCCTTGTGGCGCACCAGGCTGATCATCAGCCTGTCTGTGGCGTCAAAGACGCGCACATTCTCCGGACTTGCCAGAAATTTGGCAACTTCGCTGCGTTGCCAGGACTGGTCGTTGGCGAGCAGGGTCGTGACATGGTCGACATTGCGCAGATATTGCGCCAGCGCATCCTGAATGTCGGCCAGCAGGCGACGGCCTTCCGGGCGGGAAAAAAGACGGTCACTCTCAGCGAGAGACCGTTTCAATATCCGGCGCGCTTCGTCCAGGTCGGCGTGTGCCTGCTCACGCGAACTGGCGTCGGGCGCAAGAATCATTTGCCGCAGCGAGCGCCCCATTTGCATCAGGTGGATGCTGGCCTCCTTGACGTGCGACACGCCCTGCAATTCCATCTCGTACATGCGCACGACTTCCTCACTCTGCAGCCGGGTGCTGTAGAACGATTGCACGCCCAAAGCAATGACGATCAGCAGCATGGCCCCGACCGAAAGGTAGAGCTTGGTATTGAGTTTGAGTGATTCCAGAAATTTCATGCGTGAGTTGCTCGTTGAAGAAAGGGGCTCAGTCGGGGAGACACATACTGACCCGTGTGCCAGTGCCCGGGCCGCTGTGGATCGACAGATCACCGCCATGCAGGTCGATGATTTCTTTCACGATGCTCATGCCCAGGCCGGTGCCCGATGTTTTGCCGGAGGTGTCTGCCCGGTAAAACCGCTCGCAGACGCGTTCGCGCTGCTCGGGTGTCATGCCAATGCCCTGGTCGCTGATGTGAATGCAGATGCGGTGGGTTGGGTCGGCCTGGTTGGATGTGTCCACTTCCAGCACCACCGGGCCGCCGCCCGGCGAGTATTTGTAGGCGTTCGACACTACATTGAGTACGGCCTGGCGCAGCTTGCCGGAGTCGGCCAGCACGTGCACCTTTTGCTGCGGCAGAACGAGCTCCAGCGCGCTGCGTCCCTCGGGGGGAATGAACGAATGGGCCAGATCCTCAGCCAGGTCCTGCAGGCAGACCTGGCTGTAGCGGAAGTCTTTTCCGCGGCGCGACTCGATGCGTGCGAGATCCAGTAGCTCATCCAGAATCTTGGCCATCAGCTTGGACTGCTTGAAGATGATGCCCAGAAACTCCCGCTGCGCGTCGGAGTCCACCTGCTGGTGGAGCAGTACTTCAGAAAACCCAAAAATGCTGGCCATCGGCGTGCGCAGCTCGTGTGCGGCGGTGGACAAAAAGTCGCTCTTCATGTTGTCGACTTCGGTCTCATGGGTGACGTCACGGAAATACAGGACCTGTGCAACCGAACCTGAGTCGCTCAATCGCAAACCAATTTTGAGCACCCGCTTGCCGTCTCCGGTGATATCCAGGGTTTGTGTTGCATCAGCCTTTCCGCCGGCCACTTTGGTACGCAGGTCTGTGATATCCAGCAGGTCGGAGCCCGCATTGCACCGCTCGGAAAACCGGGCGCAAAAATCCTGCTCATCAAGACCGTTCAGGGTCGCATCCGCCATGGCTGTCATGCGGGTGAATGCGGGACTGACATACTTGACCCGGTGCTCACGATCAAAGGTCACGAAACCATCGGGGCTGAGTGCAAGAATCGCGTTCAGTTGTTCGGTCCGGTCCTGAATCACAAGGTCCGTTGCCTGGCGAAGCCGGCTGTTGCGCCGGATCTGGCTCAGGTGGCGTGTGAGGGAGGCTGCCAGTGCGATGATCAACAGGGTGACGACGCCGCCCTGCTGGCGCAGTGCCCTGGCGGCCTGGGTCTGAGTTGCCGTCAGGTCCTTCATGTCCAGTCCCACGGAGACCGCCAGTTGGTACTGGGGCACCTTGCGGAAGTGGTACATGCGCTCGATGCCATCCACCACCGACCTTTGTATGTAGGACCCTGCGAGGGTGCCCTGCCCCATCAGCTCAAACAGCTTGGCATTCGCTGCGTTGGTTCCGAATTCCTCTTTGTCGCCGACCTTGCGGGCACGGGCAATACCGTCGAGCCCGTACAGTGCGGCAAGCCCTTGCGGGCCCAGGTTCAATTCCTTGTAAAACCGGGTGAAATAGCCCGGATCGATGGACACCACCACGACGCCTGCGAACTCGCCATTGGGGCGTGTGATGCGTCGCGTCAGCTGGATCGACCACTTGCCGCTGGCCCGACCCAGAACGGGTTTTGAGATGAACAGTTCACCGGTGTCCGCTGCGACGTGGACTTTGAAGTGCTCCCGGTCCGACAGGTCAAGTTTGCCGGTGGTGGGCAGGTTGGCCAGAATATAAATGCCCTTGGCATCGATGACCCCGACCTGGTTGAATATCTCGGAGTCGATCACCCCCTTCTGCGTCAACTCGCTCAGGTTCAGCCGATCACCCAATTCGAGGTAGCGCGACTGCACGAACCGGATCACCTGGTCAGCACTGCGCAATGTGCGGTTGGTGTGCTCTTGTGTGAGTCGCGTGATGTTGGACAGGTCGCGCTGCGCGCCCGCCATTTCCTGCACCCGTCCATCGGTCACCAGGTTTTCGACGTGGAACCACGTGGCAACCAGGAGCAGGCATGAGACCAGCCATATTTGCCCGATGGTTCGCGTATGGTTGTCTGTGCGAACGTTGACTGAAGACTGAGTCATGGTTATTTGCTGCCGACCACAGTCGGTTTACTATAGAAAACATAGCCGGCGTTGGCGCGTTTGGCCTGGTACATGGCGGCATCCGCGTGTTTGAGCAGGTCCGATATTTCGGTGCCGTCACAGGGGTGGTGGGCACAGCCAATGCTGATGCCAAGCTGCAACTGGTGCGCCCCCGCTGCGATGGGCTCGCTAATCGATTTCAATATGGACTTCACAATCGACACGACAACGGCATGTGATTCCATCTGATGGAGCACCACGACGAACTCATCGCCGCCAACGCGTGCCACCGTGTCTGCGCGGCGAACTGCAGCCTGCAGGCGCCGCCCCACTTCCTGCAAAACCAGGTCGCCGACGTCGTGGCCCAGCTCGTCGTTGATGGGTTTGAAGCGGTCCAGGTCCATGTACAGAACGTAGACGCTGGTGCCGTCCGCTGCGTCGATCTGCAGCGCATCTTTCATGCGTGTTTCCAGTTGGCGCCGGTTGGGCAAACCGGTGAGCGGATCGTGCAGTGCCAGGTTCAGGAGCAGCTCACTGTTGAGGCTGCCTTGATGCAGCAGTTCCAGAACTCTCTCGTGGTGCTGCTGCAGTTGTGTGTGCTGGTCCATCAGCTCCTGCAAGTCCTGTGCGTACCTAAGCAACTGTGTCTGGTCGAGGTCGGTGGGCATGGCAGGGGCTTGCGCTCAAACGGTGTGCGTGGACACGGGGCTCGCGTCTGACTCGTAGAAGCAAAATGGGGTGGAAAACTTTTTGGCCGCGTACATGGCGGCATCTGCATGTTTGAGCAAGGCACCCATGTCGAGCCCGTCCTTCGGGTAACTGGCACACCCGATATAGGCATTGACAGTGGGTCGGTGTTGTTCGATATGCAAGGGCGCTTCCAGGAGTTGCGTGGTAGCCGTGGCAATGTCGGTCACATCCGAGTCGGTCAGCGTGTCCTGCAGCAGCATCACAAAATTTCCGCCGCCAATGTCGGCCACGCGCATCTGTGAGCGCTCGATGGACCGCAGTCGAAAGCCGATTTCCCGGCGCGCTTGATCGAACACGGTGTAGCCCAATTCCTCGCCAATGCGGTTCAGGCCATCGATATTGAGGAACAATGTGCGCAGTGTGGTGCCCTCTGCGCGTGCGTGCTCCAGCGCTTGAGCGAAATGGTTGTCCAGGGTTCGCCGGTTCGAGAGGCCGGTGACCGGGTCCTGATAAGAGGATGGGCTGGTGAGTTTGGCATTGCTCTCGGTGAGCGACAGATCAGCCACGGCGGCGACATACGAGATGATGTTGCCGTGTTCGTCTTCCACCATTTTTACGGACTGCCAGGTAATGAAAACCTGCCCGCTCTTTTTGCGGTTCAGTATTTGACCATTCCAGGACCCTGCATCCAGCAGCGCCAGGAAGAAGTCCTGAAAAAACGCATTTTCGTGGCGACCGGATCCGAGTAGGCGCGGGTTCTGGCCGAGTACGTCGGCGCTGTGAAAGCCGGTGATTTGGCTGAGCATGTTGTTCACGCTGCAGATTGCTCCGGACGGGTCTGTCACGAAGAAGCCGACTTCGGCGCTGCTGGCGTTGATAAAGGCACTCTGGATCGCAATCGGGTTGGACTGGACGGCTGGTTGAAACAGCCAGACGATTTCCCTTTTGCCGTTTTCCTGCGCAACTTGCATGGCCAGCAAATCAAACGAACCCAAGTCGGCGCCCAGGATGGTTTGACCGAGTTTGAGCCGGCGCTGTTCTATGCCGCCGAGGCCCCGGCCATGCACAAATTTGGCGATCACGGAGCCAAACCCATCTTCTACGCCCTGCGCCAGCAATTCGTTGATGGGGTTGCCTATCAGTGTGCGGCCCATCAGCCCCAGCGCGGCGCTCGCCTCCGGGCTTTGGTGCACCACGATCCCCTGCAGATCGGTTGCGACATAGACCTTGCATGCGCCGACCAGGGTGGTGGTCAGCAGGTCATTGGCCGGCACTTCGCGCCCCATGGATTTCAGAAGCATCTGGTAGTTCTGCTGCAACTGGCGCTGTTGTTCCATCAGCTCCTGCAAGTCCTTTGCATAGCGAAACAGCTGGCTTTGCAGCGACTCAACGCCCAGGTCCACCGGCGCAAAGGCCAGGGTGCTGTTGCTCACTTCAAATGCTCCCGCACCCACGCCACAACTTGCAGCGGGCTGAAGGGTTTGATGAAGTAGGCATCGGCCCCGCGTTTGCGTGCATCGTCTCCGTCGGCCACCTGTCCGCGCGCGGTGACCATGGCGACCAGGGTGTCGCGCAGTTGCGGATCTGCCTTGATGGCGTCCAGCACTTGCAGACCGTCCATTTCGCCGGGCATCATCACGTCGAGCAATACGATCTGGGGTCGGTGCCGACGGATCGACTCCAGGGCCGTGGTTCCTTCTTCTGCCTCCATGATCTCGTAGTCCTTGCCCAGCGTGATGCTGAGAAGGCGGCGAATATCGGTGTGGTCATCAACAATCAGTACTTTTTTCATGGCTGTGGGCTCCTGTCAAAAACGGTGGTTGGGGTGCTGGCAATGAGTTGTGCCATATCGGAAGCGTACGAGAGTTCCTGGCGGACATGGCGACAATCTGCGCACGATGCGTGGCTGCGCTCATGCACAGGGATGCTGGTCATGAGCGTCAGGGTGAAGGAATCAATGGCGCTGGGTGCATGAAACGAAGCGTTTTCGGTGGGCAAACTGGTCAGGCGGAGCTCACCGGCGTGCAGTTCAATGATGCGCTTGCACATCATCAGTTGAATGTTGGTGGTGTGTTCATCGCCCGGTTCGGCGTCGTCGTGACCCGGTTGCAAGGGTGTGGGCGCAACCTGGGCGTATCGGGTGCCGACGGCACGGCCCGTGAGAACCATGAAGTTTCCCATCTGGCGCGTTGTCAGTTCGATGGCGGCCCGGGGCGGCGCGCCGGTAACCAGGCCGCTGATGAGTAATCTGAGTGCGTAGCTCAGCCAGGCCCCGTTTCCGTAGACCGGGCCCAGTTGTTCGGTGCCGGTCTGCAGTTCAACCTTCGTGCGGTTGGGGCTGGGGGGCAGGGACAACAAAATGTTTTCAATGATGTCGGTTATGGACAGGCGTTCGCCCGCAAATACCTCGTCGTGTTCCAGCAGCATGGAGAGGTCGGTTACCTCCTGCAGCAGATGGTCGACCTTTCTGCATTGCTGTTCAATGTGTTCAGGCGCAGGCTGTTGGTTTCCCTTGGGGTGCACCAGCGTGCGCAATATGGAAAGCTGCTCGCGCACTTCGCTGCCCATCAATGTCAGCAGGTTGTGTTGCCGCTTGGTTTGCGTCGGAACGGGGGCCGTGATGTGCTGCGCAGGGTTGGATGAGACGATGAACATTGCGTATTCATTGCGCCCGTTTTTGCACAACCAGGCGTCTGCCCGTTGCGGCGACGCTTTGTACTGCCCTATCTGCAGGTCAATCGAAATGGGCAGGACCAGCCGGCCCTGGCGTTCATCGTCTATGAGGCGCTTGATGGCCGCAGACATTGCCTGGCAGCGCGGCCTCCAGGGCTCGGCTACCTTGTTGGAGGCGATGATTTGCGCGTAGCGGTCCAACACAAGGACGCCATCGGTCATGTGCCGCAGTATGTTCATGTCCAGATTCAGGCGCATGGCGGTAACCTAGTGCGACTGTGGTGCCTGAGCAAGGCGGTGCGAAGCGTCTTGTGCGATGGACAACAGCCGCGCAAAGGGAATCGGTTTGGCCAGCACTTCGACACCGGGAGGCACTCCACCACGACTTTTGACATCGTTAGCGTCCAGGCCAGTGACCACAACCACTTTGGTGTAGGCCATTTCCGGTGCCCTGTGCAGGGCTCTGAGCATGCTGAAGCCATCCATTCCCGGCATGTGCAGGTCGGAAATAAGCAAGTCCGGTCCGCCACGGCCCATGTGCAGCAGTGCGTTGATAGCGTTGTCTATGAGCGATACATCGGTGGCCAGCGGCCAGCGGGCGATCTGGGCGCTGTAGAGACGCAGCAGGCTGGGGTCATCCTCAACCACCAGCACGCGCATGCGCCGTGCGTTGGACGGAGTCACCACCGGTGGAGCCGGTTGCACAGGCACGGCGGGCTTCTTGCGCAGCAGGCCGTCGACCGAGTCGCGCAGCACACGGCGGTGACCACCGGCCGTTTTCCAGGCTTGTAACAAGCCGCTCTCCACCCACAGTTGTACGGTGCCAACCGAGACGCCAAGCAGGATCGCCGCTTCGCGGGTCGTGCAGAACGACTTTTCAATGGTGGTGTGTGGCATGGTTGACATTCTCTTTTATTCTTGGTTGCTGATGCCAATATTAAACAGATTTTATTGAAAATCAATAGATATTGCTAAATTTATTTTAAGAATCAAAATTGACACAAAGCGATTGTAAATAACGAAAAACACCTGAATTTCAAAAAAAATGTAAACTGACGTGCGATGGCGCGTGTTGGGAAGGCTTCAAAGATCAACTTGGTGATCGTTGATAGCATTGCGTCCATGCGGGCATCTCTCGGGTTTGGAACCCATTACATCAATCAATCTCCAGGATGCAGAAAGTACACCCATGAAAGAGCTCTGGCAGTTATCGATTCAGTGGAAACTGGCCTTGCTGGTGGCTACCTTGCTCGGCGCGGTTGCGGTGGTGGGAATGGTTGGGCATTGGGCAGCATTACATGCAGGCGGGCACGTGGTCGAAATGGCGGCGGCGCAAGACGCCTGGCTTCGCGATCTTCAACGCCACATCCAGCAGGAGAAATCCTTGCTCGAAGGGACGCAAGACAGTCTGAGCCGGGTCATTGAAGACAGCCGCAAGTTATCGGCTGACATGGTTGCCAACAGCGCCGCCGACATCGCCCAGGCCCATCGTCAAGTATTGATGGTCGTCGTGGCGGCTCTGGCACTGTCCGCGCTGTTTTCGGTCGCCCTCCTGCTGGACATTCAGGCCGAAATTGAAAAGCGCAACGACCGGGAGCACCAGCTGCGCAAGCTGTCGCAGCTCGTTGAACAAAGCCCCGAAAGCATGGTCATTACCGACCTGCAGGGCCAGATCGAGTATGTGAACGACAGTTTTGTGCGCGTCAGCGGCTACACCCACGAGGATTTGATGGGCAAAAACCCGAGGATGCTGCAATCGGGCAGGACACCGCCAGAAACCTACCGTGCGATGTGGACTGCGCTGCGCCAGGGGCTACCGTGGTCGGGCGAGTTCTGCAACCGCCGCAAGGATGGCAGCGAATACATCGAATTCGCCATCATCAGCCCGATCCGGGAAGCCGATGGCAGCATCAGCCACTATGTGGCGATCAAAGAAGATGTGACCGAAAAGAAGCGTATGGGCCGTGAGCTGGACCAGCACCGCCACCATCTGGAGGAGCTCGTCGCCAGTCGCACCGCCGAACTGGTGGTGGAACGCGACCGCACGGCGGCGGCGGCCCGCGTCAAGGGTGACTTTCTGGCCAATATGAGCCACGAGATACGCACCCCCATCAACGCCGTGATCGGCTTTGCCAACCTGTGCCTGCAATTGGACTTGCCAGCGCGTGGGCGCGACTATGTCAGCAAGATCAGCATTTCCGCCGAGTCCCTGCTGGGCGTTGTCAACGACGTGCTCGATGTCTCGAAGATGGAAGCCGGCAAGCTCGAGATGGAGTGCATCGAATTTGACTTTGGTGAAGTGCTGGAGCGGGTGAGTAATCTGTTCAAACTCAAGGCGGTGGAAAAGGGCGTCGAGCTGGCCATTGGCAGCGCACCCGAGGTGCCCGAGCGCCTGATGGGCGATCCGTTTCGCCTGGGCCAGGTGCTGATTAACCTGATGAGCAATGCGCTCAAATTCACCAACGCCGGCAGCATCAGCCTCGTGGTTGAAACGCTGACCACCGAGCCTGAGGCCGTTACTTTGAGCTTTGCCGTGCGCGACAGCGGCATTGGCATGGCACCACAGCAATTGAGCACCCTGTTTACCGCCTTCACGCAGGCCGACAGCTCGGTAACCCGCAAATACGGCGGCACCGGCCTGGGGTTGACCATCAGCAAGCAACTGGTCGAGCGCATGCACGGGGAAATCCACGTCGAGAGTGATGCCGGTGTGGGTACCTGCTTTAGCTTCACCGCCCGTTTTGGCTTGGCCAGGGACGCGGCCAGTGCGCCGGCACATCCACAAGGACTAACCGGCAGGCGCGTGTTGGTGGTGGAAGACAACGACGCCATGCGCACCCTGTTGAGTCGCAATGCCGCTGACTTTGGCTGTGAGGTGGAGGCGCTGGCCTCGGGGGAGGCCGCGCTGGCGCGGCTGCAAGGTGGCGCCCGGTTCGACCTCATGCTGCTGGACTGGCACCTTCCCGGACTGGATGGGCTGGCGACAGCGCGCAGTCTGCGCACGGTGGGCAACCCGATTCCCATCATCCTGATTACCGGCGGCGAGCCCGAGGTGGCCCGCGCCAAGACGGGTAAAGGCGATATTCAGGGCATTTTGTCGAAACCCGTAACGCGGTCTACACTGCACGACACCATGCTCAATGTCCTGCTGGGGCAAACCGCCCAGGCCAAAATCAGTGCCCGACCTCTGGTGGCCCCCGACCTGAGCGGGCGTCGCATCCTGCTGGTGGACGACAACGATTTCAACCGCGAAATTGGCCTGGCCCAACTGGAGGACACCGGGGCCACGGTGGACACCGCCGAAAACGGCGCCTTGGCTGTTGCGGCTGTCAGTCAGCAGGCCTACGACCTGGTGTTGATGGACATCCAGATGCCGGTGATGGACGGCTACAGCGCGGCCCGAATCCTGCGCAAGAGTTGGCCCGATCTGCCGATACTGGCACTGACCGCGCACGCCATGGTGGACGAAAAAGACCGCGTGCAGGCCGCCGGCATGAATGATATTTTGACCAAACCGGTGTTGCCAAAGCTGCTGTACGCCGCCTTGAGCCGCTGGCTGGGTGATGACCGCCCCGCGGCTGGCATGTTGGCAACCGCCGCGGCGCCGACAGATCGGGAAGGAACGTGACCCGCTGGAAGGAATGGAGTCGGGGTAACGCCTCGAACCTGGTCTATGTGCTGATGGTGAGCGGACTGGTTTTTGGCGGCCAACTGCTGGTCATGCTGGTGTCCCATATGTTGTTGCCCGCAGCGGCGTTAGGACTGGTCGAGACCGTGCTGGTTGTCTGCCTGCTGAGCGGCTTGGTGGTGGGCCTGATCCTGCCCTTGCTGTTGCGCCTGAAGCGACGCGCAAGCAATGCCGAAAAGGCCATCGACAGCACCAATGACGGCTACTGGGTCCTCGGCGCCGACGGCCGGTTTGTCGATGTCAACCCGGGCTACTGCCGCATGGTGGGCTACCGCCGCGATGAGGTGATGGCCATGAGCATTGCCGACTTCGAGGCGGTGGCCGTCATGCCGCAAATTCGGGCGCAAATTGCCCGCATCACCCAGCGCGGGCATGAGAGTTTCGAAACCCGGCATCGGCACCGCGACGGCACGTGGGTCGATCTGGAGATCACGGTGACCGGCGTGGACCAGCGCTACCTGGTTGCCTTTTTACGCGACATCTCGGCTCGCAAGGCGTCCGATCTCGCGCTGCGCGAACTGACACGGGCAGCCGAAGCCGCTAACCAGGCCAAGAGTGATTTTGTGGCCAATATGAGCCACGAGATACGCACACCCATGAACGGTGTGATTGGCATGACCGACCTGCTTCTGGACACGCCGCTTGAGGCAGACCAGCGCGAGTACCTCACCCTGGCCAAGAGTTCGGCCGAGTCGCTGATGGCCGTTTTGAACGACATACTCGATTTTTCCACGATCGAGGCGGGAAAGCTCGCTCTGGAGGCTGCCGCCTTTTCACCGGCCGAGGCAATTGCCGGTTCGGTCAGGACCCTGTCGGCACGGGCCGAAAAGAAGGGCCTGGCGCTGCAGTGCTACATCGACCCCGACATGCCGCTGGCGGTGTCCGGCGACCCCAAACGGCTGGGACAGATTCTCATCAACCTGTGTGACAACGCCATCAAGTTCACCAGGGACGGCGTTGTCACGGTGCGCGCCCGGGTCACGTCCGTGGCCGGGGGCTCGCATGAGTTGCACCTGTCGGTTAACGACACGGGGATTGGCATTGCACACGACAAGCAGCAAAATATATTTCAGGCCTTCAGCCAGGGGGACAACTCCAGTACACGCCAGTTTGGCGGCACTGGTCTGGGTCTGGCGATTTGTGCGAAATTGGTCGCCCTGATGGGTGGGCGCATCTGGGTTGCGAGTGAACCCGGACAGGGCAGTACGTTTTACTGCACCGTCATCGTCAAAGCGGTATGCGTTGACGCACCGCCTGGGCAATCGACAGCAACCGCGCAAACGGAATAGGCTTGGCCAGAACTTCGACGCCCGGGGGGACACCACCGCGCGCGTCGACCTCTGCGGCGTCCAGGCCAGTGACCACGACCACCTTGGTGTAGGCCATTTCCGGCGCCTTGTGCAGCACCTTGAGCATTCCAAAGCCGTCCATGCCGGTCATCTGCAGGTCCGAAATAAGCAAATCGGGTCCGCCACGGCCCATGTGCAGCAACGCCGAAATCGCGTTGTCGACGAGTGTGAGGTCGGTTGGCATGGGCCAGCAGGAAATTTGGGCCTGGTACAGGCGCAGCAGGTCGGGATCGTCTTCCACCACCAGTATGCGCATGCGGCGCGGCCCGCTCGGCGTTTGAACCGCGGGGTCAGATGGCACGGGCTGGGCTGGCCGTTTGTGCAGCAAGCCCTCGACCGAGTCACGCAGCACGCGGCGGTGGCCACCGGCCGTTTTCCATGCCTGTAACAAGCCGCTCTCGACCCACAGTTGTACGGTGCCAACCGAAACGCCTAGTTGCGTCGCCGCCTCGCGGGTTGTACAGAAGGACTTCTCAACGGCGATCGATGACATGGTCGGCATGCTCCACAGGGGTGACTAATTGATGCCAATGATAATCATATTTCGTTGAATCACCGGGTTAATGCCTTGGGATGGCCTTGTGATGCCACGGTTTAGACTGCGGGGGTCGCCTATTGCCCCTGTTTGTCCTTGCGCCCCACCTTTTCATTCACTGCCGCGCCCTTGAATATCCGGATCTTGCTGGGACTGGTCTGCGCGCTGCATTTTTTGCTGGCTGCAGCGCTGGGCTTGTCAGTGGACGAAGCGCATTACGCGCTGTACGCCGCCCACCCCGATTGGAGCTATTTTGACCACCCGCCGCTCGTGGGCTGGGCCCAATGGCCGCTGGTGGCGCTGGACGCGCCGGCCTGGGTGTTGCGTTTGGTGCCTGAACTGCTGTGGCTGGGCACCGCCTTGCTGGTTTACCGTCTGGCCGAGCGGTTGCAGGCCACGGGCAGTGCCGTGGCGGCCCACGGCGCGGGCTTTTGGGCGGTGCTGGCCTTGTCGTTGGCGCCACTGTTGCACGTGCTCGGCATTGGCCTGCTGCCCGACACCCTGCTGGTGTTTTTTATGGTGCTGCTGATGGGGCTCACGCTGGACGTGATGGATGCCAATGCAGCGCAGCGCCCTCTGCCCTGGCTGCAACTGGGGCTGGCGCTGGGGTTGGCCGGCTTGAGCAAATACACCGCCATTCTGGTGGTTCCGGGGGTGGCGGTTTGCCTGCTGCGTGCGCATGGCTGGCGTGTGCTGGGTCATGGCTGGCTGTGGCTGGCGGTGGCTTTGGCGCTGGTGCTGGTGCTGCCCGTTGCCTACTGGAACCATGCCAACCACTGGATATCCTTCACCTACCAGGCCAAGCATGGTGCCGGGGGGGGCTGGCAGGCAGGCCAGGTGCTGCAGTTCCTGGTGGTGCAGGTGCTGGCGTTCGGGCCCTTGCTGCTGTGGGGGCTGGTGCATACGCGCCGGGACGCGGCAGGTCCAGACCGCGCATTGCTGCTGTTCTTTGCGGTTCCTTTTGCGGTGCTGGCGGTGCTGTCGGGCGGGGGCACCAGTTTGCCGCACTGGACGGCCCCGGCGTGGGCCGCCATGGCGCCCTTTGCGGGCATCGCGCTGGCGCGTGCATGGGCCCAAGGGCGCCGACGGCTTGTGGTCTTGGTCGCCGTGGCGCAGGGCCTGGTGTGTGCCACTTTGCTGGGCCTCATGTTCACGGGGGGCTACCCGGCGGTGACCACCACCGCCGGCCAGGGCAACAGTGCAGCGCCCTCCAATCCATTTGCCGATCTGCACGGCTGGCGCGAGGCGGGTGAGCGTGCACTTGCACTGGCCGCGCAACGGGGTGTACACAGTGTGGCGGTGCAAAACTGGACGTTGGCGAGCCGCCTGGGCTGGTACGCACGGCCCCTGCCGGTGTATGTGCTGGAAGACCGGTTCGACCAATTTGACCTGTGGGCCGGCGACCTGCCGGTGGGCGGCGACACGTTGCTGGTGGACTGGTCCCAGCTGGGTTATGCCGTGCCAACGGGCGCGCACGGTTTTGCCGGCTGCACGCTGTTGGACACACAGGACGTGCAGCGCCTGGGCCGGGTGATTGCCAGCTTTCGCTTCTACGCGTGCCACAACTGGTCGGGCCAGCCGCAGCCCCGGCTTGAAGGAGCCAAATGATGCCGGTTGCGCCCATCCCCCTGCGCTGGTGGCTGCTGCCCTTGATGCTGCTGGTCGTGAGCGCACCGCTGTGGTTGCACCGCTTTGAGCCAGCCACCTTTGTCACCATCAACAACCTGTGCGCTCACGTGGCCGCGCCGGTGTGGACTGGCCTGTCGCTGCTGGGCAATGCGTGGGGCGTGCTGGGTGTGACGGCGCCCCTGTTGGTGCTGGCACCCCGGCTGATGTGGGCCTGGCTGTGTGCGGCGCCCTTTGCCATTGTGTTTGCGCGGGTTGGCAAGGGCCTGATCGTGAGCCCGCGCCCGGCCGCCGAGGTGGACAACGCACAGATGCGTATTGTGGGGGAGACGCTGCACAACGTGTCCATGCCCTCGGGCCACACGCTGACCGCGTTTGCCGTGGCGTCGGCGATCTATTTCGCCTTGCCTGAAAAGGGGCGTGCCCGGCATCTGTGGTTGTTTGTGCTGGCGGCGGGCACCGGCCTGTCACGCATTGCAGTCGGTGCCCACTGGCCGGGTGATGTGGCTGTGGGTGCCGGCCTTGGGTTGCTGGCGGGCATGCTGGGTGTGCGGCTGCTGCAGCGCATGGGCCTGCAGCACCTGCAACCCACCGCCTGGAGTTTGCGACTGGTGGCGCTGTTGCTGGTGGCCACCGCGTACACCCTGATGACCGAAGTGCAGGATTTCGATGAAAACAGGCCGGTGCAGCTTGTGCTGGCCGCGGTGGTGGTCGGCTCGCTCCTGGTGTTTGTGAAGCAGAACCTCACGCTGCGCCGTTAATGCTATTGTTTATATAGCGTGCTACGCATATTCTACGAGGGTTGCGAGTCATTTTGATTCATAATGACAGCGATGCCAATACAGCAAATCAACCTACGCCTGACCATTCACTACGGCCTGACGATTTTTCTCAGTGCTTTCCTGCTGTTTCAGGTGCAACCCCTGATTGGCAAGATGATTTTGCCGTGGTTCGGTGGCTCGGCAGCGGTATGGACCACCTGCATGCTGTTTTTTCAACTGGTCCTGCTGCTGGGCTACTTCTATTCGCACTGGGTGGTGCGATACCTCACACCCTCGCGCCAAAGCCTGGTTCATGGCAGTTTGCTGATCATCAGTTTGCTGCTGATTCCCATCGCCCCCAGTCTGGACTGGAAGCCGCTGGGTGCCGAAAACCCCACTCTGCGTATTCTGGGGTTGTTGACGGTGTCGATTGGGTTGCCTTACTTCGTGCTGTCCACGACCGGCCCCCTGTTGCAGGCCTGGTTTGCGCGGGAACGCTTCGGCCTGGTGCCGTATCGGCTGTTCGCCCTGTCGAATTTTGGCTCCATGCTGGCGCTGCTGGCCTACCCGATCGCCGTGGAGCCGGTTTTCCCGACGATGTGGCAGTCCTATTTATGGTCGGGCCTGTATGCCTGCTTTGTTGCCGCCTGCGGACTGCTGGCGTGGCGCGGTCGCAAGGGCGAGCCGATCGTGATGCAATCCCACAGCGACGGGCCGGCCCCCCGCTGGAGCGACAAATTATTGTGGGCAGCGTTGGCGGCTTGCCCTTCGATTCTGATGGTGGCGGACACCAGTTTCCTGACCACCAATATCGCGCCCATCCCCATGATCTGGGTCGCGCCACTGGCGCTGTATCTGCTCTCGTTCATCATGGCCTATGAGCGCCACGGACGGTATCAGCGCCGGATCTATCTGCCCCTGCTGGTGCTGGGGCTCGGAGCGATGGCCTATTTGCCCACGCTGAGCATGAATGCATTGCCGATTTATCTGGCAATGGCCATCAATCTGTCGGCGTTTTTTGTCGCCTGCATGGTCTGCCATGGCGAGCTTTCGCGCCTGCAGCCGCATCCCAGCCACCTGACCGGTTACTACCTGATGCTGTCGGTGGGCGGGGTCGTCGGTGGATTCTTCGTTGGTGTCATCGCGCCCTACTGGTTTAACAGCAACTATGAACTGTCGATCGCGATTGTGTTGACCGGACTGGTGGCAGCGATTGCGATCATTCCCCGCGTGGCGTTTTCGCGCCCGCTGTGGCGCCGCGCCAGCCTGGCGGGCACGGCAGTCCTGCTGCTGGGACTGACGTGGTTGCGCTACGACGACCATATGGCAGAGACTGAAGGGTCCGAGGTGACCCAGCGTAACTTTTATGGCACGCTGCAAGTGTTTAACAACGTGGAGCAGGGCTACCGCACCATGTTCCATGGCCAGATTACACACGGCAGGCAATTCACTGCGCCGGACCAGCTGGATCTGCCCACCACCTACTACAGCCCTGAAGGGGGCGTTGGCAAAGCCATGCAGATTGTGCTTGCCGATGGGCCCAAGCGCGTGGGTGTGATTGGCCTGGGCGTGGGAACCCTGGTGGCGTATGGGCGCAAGGATGATTACTTCCGCCTGTATGAGATTGACCCGCTGGTGATCGACATCGCCCACCAGAATTTCAGCTACCTGTCGCGCACGCCGGCGAAAACTGAAATTGTGCTGGGCGATGCCCGGCTACAGCTGGAAAGGGAGCCCGACCAGCAACTGGATGTGCTGGTCGTCGATGCCTTTTCCGGTGACTCGGTCCCAATTCATTTGCTGACCTATGAGGCGTTTGCGCAGTATTTCCGCCACCTCAAGCCGGGGGGCATTCTGGCAGTGCACATCACCAACCGATTTCTGGATCTGCGCCCGGTTGTCAAAACCGCTGCGGATCATTTTGGCAAGGATGTGCGGGTGGTCAATTCGGTGGGAGAGCCTGAAAAACTGGTCTTGCGCTCGCGCTGGGCGTTGATCAGCAGTGATGCCGGCTTCTTTCAAAATCCGCTGCTGGCTGGCGCCACACGCATCAGCGCCCCGGCCAGCTTTAGGCCCTGGAAGGATGACTACAGCAGCATTGTCTCAGTGATAGATCAATAAGCCGCCGCGTTGACCTGCGCTTGGATGGTTCGCGGGCAGACCGGCGGGTCAGATGACACCGCCCAGCCACGGCAATTCACTCCATGCATCGTCTGGCCGCCAGGTGGCCGCCCAGCCGGGCACCTGGCCCGCTGGCATGGGTCTGGCAATGCCGTAGCCCTGGGCCAGTTCGCACCCCAGTTGCAGCAGCGCGCTGCCATGCGCGATGGTCTCAACGCCTTCGGCAATGACTTCGCGTTTGAAGGCGGCCGCCAGTCCGATGACGCCTTGCAAAATGGCGAGGTCATCCGGGTCGTCCAACATGTCGTGCACAAAACTCTGGTCGATTTTGAGCATCGCAACGCGCAGGCGTTTGAGGTAGGTGAGGGATGAGTAGCCGGTGCCAAAATCGTCCAGCGCAAACGTCACGCCGATCTGCGCGCAGACCTCGATCACCTGAGACACTTGGGCAATGTCTGCGAGCGCGCTGGTCTCCAGCACTTCGAGTTGAAGATGTCCCGGCTTGACCTGCGGGTGGGCGGCCAGCATGGCGCGCAGGCGGTCGACAAAATTACGTTGCTGCAGTTGGCGCGCGCCGATGTTGACGCTCACCGGCAGGTCCAGACCGGCCGCGTGCCAGCGCTCGACTTGGGTCAGCGCGGTGTCGATCACCCACTCGCCCACGGCAATGGCCAGCGGGTGGTCTTCTATTGCGGGCAGAAAAGCGGCCGGAGCCAGCAGGCCATTTTCCGGATGCTGCCAGCGGATCAGTGCCTCCGCACCAATCACCATGCCGCTGCGCATATTTACTTTGGGCTGGTAATACAAGACGAATTCACCTTGCTCCAGCGCCAGGCGAATGCGCTCCAGGCTTTCGTGGTGGCCGCGCAGGGTGCTGTCCTGCTCGGCGTCAAAGACGTGGTAGCGGTTTTTGCCCGCCACTTTGGCCTGGTACATGGCCTGGTCGGCCTGGCGCAGCAATTGGTCTGCGGCAATGTCATGCATCTGTGGGTAGAAGGTGACACCCAGGCTGGCCGAAACCTGCACGCTGATGTCCCCGAACGCCACCGGCTGCGCCGCCGCTGCCAACATCCGGTTGAGCAACGGTGCGCCGGCTTGTGCGTCGGGTAAATCGGTGAGTACCGCCACAAACTCGTCACCACCGATGCGCGCAAGCGTGTCGCCCTCGCGCAGGGCCTGCTTCATGCGGTTGGCAAGGTTGATCAACAAGGCGTCACCCATGTCGTGTCCGTGACGATCGTTGATGGCTTTGAATCCGTCCAGGTCCAGGTAGGCCACCGCCAGTGTGTGTCCGCGCCGGGCGGCGTGTACCAGCCCCTGTTGCAGGCGGTCCGCCAGCAACAGGCGATTGGGCAGACCGGTGAGCGGATCGAAATGCGCCAGGTGGTCAAGCTTGTCCTGGTGCTCCTTGATCGCCGTGATGTCTGAAAACAGCGCCACATATTGCTGTGTCTGGCCCAGGGTGTCCTGCACCGCGCTGATGGTGATCATCTCGGCGAACACTTCGCCATTTTTGCGACGGTTCCAGAGCTCACCGCTCCAGTGCCCGTCGGCCAGCAGCCCGCGCCACAGGGACTCATAAAACGCCTTGTCCTGCCGGCCGGAACTGAGCATGCGCGGGTTCTGGCTCAGGGCCTCGTCGCGGCTGTACCCGGTGATGCGGGTGAAGGCATCGTTGACGTCGATGATGTTCCCCTGGGCACTGGTGATGATGATGCCCTCGCGGGCGTGGGTAAAAACGCTGGCAGCCAATTGGAGTCGCTCTTCGACTTGTTTGCGCGCGCTGATATCGGAGTTGGTGCCAATCATGCGCAATGCCTTGCCCTGGGCATCGCGCTCCATCACCATGCCGCGCCCCAGCGTCCATTGCCAGTTGCCGTTTTTGCACAACATCCGAAATTCAACCGCTGCCGCGCCTGGCTTGCCATCCATGTAAGGTTGTAGCGCGGCAAACACGCCCGGTGCATCGTCGGGATGGATGCGCTTGGACCATTCGTCCGCTGCGTCACCGATCTCGTGCTCGGCATAGCCCAGCATGGCTTTGTAGCGTGGCGAGTAATAGGTCTTGCCGCCTGGAACATTCCAGTCCCACAGGCCGTCACCGGCCCCTTCGATGGCAAATTTCCAGCGTTCCTCGCTGATCTTCAATGCCCCTTCGCGTTGTGCCAAAGTTTGCAGCAGAAGGTTGAAGCCGCCAAGCATCTCACCGATTTCGTCCTGCCGCACCACGGGCAGCGGGTGCGGCGATTGTCCGGAGGCGGCTTGGCTGAACAGCGCACGGCTGGCGGAAAGCATGGGTGCCAGTTGG
>JAIPDC010000205.1 GCA_021737865.1 Rhodoferax sp. | reverse complement strand
CAAATCCCAATGCCCGCCCATTTGCGGTTGTTCCCAACGATGCCTTTGACAGGCGTGCTGTAGCAGATCCTATTGAAACGCCACCAGCTCAAAAGTGGCTGTTGGCAATTAAAGTTTTTAATGTCATCCACCATGAAATTTGTTCCGCTACCGCTATTCACCGAGAGCCGCGCCGCGGCTGAAAAACCCAAGGGTTGGCCGTTTTTGCGCTTGGGGTTTCGGCCGTTTTATATCTGTGGTGCGTTAGCTGCGGCGCTGCTGGTGCCGCTGTGGGTGGCCATTTTTCTGGGGGTGCTTCCGTGGCAGACCGCCGTGCCCGGTTTGCTGTGGCATGCCCACGAGATGCTGTATGGCTTTGCCATGGCCATTGTGGTGGGCTTTTTGATGACGGCTGGCAAGACCTGGACCGGGCTGGCCACGCCGCGCGGCCCGCTGTTGGGGGCGTTGGCGCTGCTCTGGCTGGCGGCACGGCTGGCGGGCATGGGTGGCGCAACGTGGTTGTACGCGCTGCTGGATGTGCTGTTGTTGCCAGTGATTGCAGTGATTTTTGCCACTTTGCTGCTGCGTTCCAAAAACTACCGCAATCTGCCGCTGGCGATGATTTTGTTGTTGCTGGCCACTGCCAACGGGGTGTTTCACTTGGCGGTCAACGGTTGGCTGGATGTGGCACCCATGCGGCCACTGCATGCCGCGCTGGCGTTGATTACCTTGATTGAGTGTGTGATTGCCGGGCGGGTGATTCCGGCGTTCACCATGGCGGCCAACCCTGGCCTCAAACTGGTCGCATCACCTTGGGTGGAGCGACTGGCACTGGGTTTGACAGCGGTGGGTTTGCTGCTGTGGGTGTTTTTGCCTGACGGTTGGCTGGCAGCAATAGTGCTGGTGGCGGCAGCAGTGGCGCAGTTGTGGCGGTTTTTGGGCTGGCGCTCCAAGCTGGCGCTGTGCAAGCCCGTTGTCTGGATTTTGCATTTCGCTTATGCCTGGATACCGCTGGCATTGCTAATGCTGGCATTAGCGCAGGTTGGGTTGCTGTCGGTGTCGGTGGGTGTTCACGCACTTGGGTTGGGCGCTACGGGCGGTTTGATTATCGGCATGATCACTCGCACGGCCCGCGGGCACACTGGACGATCATTGGTGATTTCATGGGTTGAGGTGCTAACTTATGTGCTTGTGATGGTTGCAGCGTTCAGCCGATTGCTGGCAATGCTGCTACCGCCAGTGTATTACGCTGCCTTTCTGGTATTGGCTGCGATCACTTGGAGCCTTGCCTTCCTGATCTATCTATGGAAATACACACCCTGGCTACTGCAAACACGACTCGATGGCAAAGATGGCTGACTGCTGCCGTAGCCGTGGGTCGCTTTAAAGTTCTGACCTGCCGTCTGCAGATGTATTGCTGATCTGAATTCGTCCGTTGATCCTTCGCAGCGCGATATGAGAACGATCGGGTCATTCTGATTGACGAATACAGTTGCAGGTTCCCAAAAGCCGCTGTTGGTCCATGGCTGGTACCTACGTAGACGAAGTGCTCGCAACATAGTCGCCTGTGGATACCTGGTTGCCAACGGCTGCTAAGGTGCAGGCAAATCGCAAATCTCTAAGACCGGCATCCCTGCTCGACGGCCTGCCATCGGCAGTACCTGATTTCTTGGGCTGAATGACGGCAATGGAGAATTTGGTTCGACGAATGGCAGGTATCGGGTAACCGTTTCCAATGACAGGAACTGGTCGCTATGGAGAGCTTTGCATAGCGACCACTATGTGCAGGTCGCAACTATGTGCAGGTGATTGGAAGTAGATGATGTTGTTCGAGGCGCGATGCGATCGGTTCCGGGGTGGTCCAACGCAAATCTGGACATAGTTTCCGCGTCCGAGTCCACTGGTGGTCCCACTTTTGGAGACCATCATGGGTACTTTTCAACGTTCTCGCCGCACCAACATCGACTGGCTCGCCGACGGGCCAATCGGGCCATTTGTTGACGATTTCAAGCAGTTCCTGACCGAACGCCGGTACGCGGGGACTACAACCAACAGTTACTTGGCCTGCATCGCTCATTTCGCCCGATGGGCGCGAAGCAAGCGCCTTAAGTTGCGCCGGATTGACGAAGTCTCCATTGGTCAGTTTCTGGACGATCACCTTCCGAGTTGCAATTGCGCGGAGCCCACGCGTCACGACCGGGGCGACCACAGTGCGGCGCTGGGACACCTGCTCGTGGTGCTTCGAGCGCAGGGCGCTATAGCGTTGCCGACTATTGGCACAATGCCGGTGGACGTTGAACTACTTCACTACGACGAGTACATGGAGCATGCACGCGGACTCGCGCCCAAGACGCGAAGCATGGCGTTGCGCATCGTCGGGCGGCTGCTGAGAGCCCGCTTCGGCGACGATGTGATCGACATCGCAGCGATCAAGCCCCAGCACGTTCGGAGTTTCTTCGCCCAGCAGGCTGAGCTCTATAGCAAGCCGACCAGCGCCGGGTCAGTAGTTGCGTCACTGCGGGGATACTTTCGCTACCGTGCCTCGCTCGGTGACCTCGTGCACTCTCTGATCGGTGCAGTGTCCTACCCAGCCAATTGGACGCTGTCCACACTGCCCAAGACGCTGACGGCCGAAGAGGTCGAGCAGTTGGTGGGGTCGCTCGGCCAATCCGGCCGCACGATGCGGCGCGCCGATGCCATCGTGCGCTGTGCCCTTGATCTCGGACTTCGCAGCGGCGAGGTCGCCCGACTCAGCCTGAACGACATCGACTGGCGCGCCGGCACGATCACGCTGCGCCGCACGAAGGGTCGCCGCGAAGACGTGCTGCCGCTGCCGGCGACTACCGGTGAGGCCATCGCTGCGTACTTGAAGCAAGAACGCCCTAAGACCTCTAACCGCGCTGTCTTCGTGCGCAACGTGGCACCGCGCGACGATCCCGTTGGCCCCGATCTTGTCCGCAAGACCATCCGTCAGGCCTTTGGCCGCGCTGGGCTGCCATACACACGTTCGCACCTGTTGCGTCACACGATGGCCAATCGGCTGCTGGCTGGTGGTTCATCTCTGAAGGAGGTTGCTGACGTGCTGCGGCATCGCTCGTTGAACACCACGATGATTTACGCCAAGCTCGACAGCCGCAAACTTGCCGAGGTGGCGCTGCCGTGGCCGGGGAGCGCATCATGAGCGCGCCAGAATCACTTCATTCCCGCATCAATCTCTACCTGGCCGAACGCTACCGACTGGGTTTCTCATGTCGCCACGATGCTTACACATTACGCAGCTTCGCGCACCATGTTCAGTCAGTACATCACCGCGGCCCGTTGACGGTGGAAGTCATGGCCGACTGGGCGCGACGCGACAGCCACGACAGCAGTGACCCCCACACTTGGGCACGGCGGTTAAAGGGCCTGCGCACCTTCATGCACTGGCTGCAACAGTTCGAGCCGCGCACGGAGGTGCCTGATGATACGATCTTCGGACGGCTGCCCGAGCGGCAGGCTCCGCACATCTACACAGAGCAAGAGGTGGTCGATCTGTTGGCTGCGGCGCGACGACTCGGGCCGGCTCCCGGGCTTCGCGGTGCCGTCTTCGAGACGCTGCTTGGTCTGATCGCCTCCACGGGCCTGCGGGTCGGTGAGGCGCTCTCCTTGCGCAACATGGACGTCGACCTCAAGGCCGGAATGCTGAGCATCCACCAGACCAAGTTCTGCAAGTCGCGTCAGGTGCCCATGCACCCGAGTACCGTGGATGCGCTGCGCAGGTATCGCTGGATGCGCGACCTGGCGGGTGAGCCCGCCGTAGACGAAGCCGCTTTCTTCATCAGCACCCGAGGCCGGCTCAGGGGGGTGCCACTGGGTGACCGCCAGGTTCATCGTGTCTTCGATGAACTGCGTCGACGGCTGGGGTGGCGCAACCGGGGTGCCCATCATGCGCCACGCATCCATGATCTGAGGCACACCTTCGTGGTTAGGCGCATCGTGCAGTGGCAAGCCCAGGGCGTCGATATCGATCAGGCGATGCTGTCGCTGTCGACCTACGTTGGGCATGCGATGGTCACCAACACCTACTGGTATCTCTCGGCGGTGCCGGAGTTGATGGCGCTGGCCGCAGGTCGATTCGAGTCGTTCATGTCTCAAGCGGAGGTGGAACATGCGTAGGGCCACCGCACCGAAGCCTCTGTCGTTCGCCGCATTGGTGCAGCAGTTCTTCACAGAGTATCTGGTCGCGCAACGTGCGGTCAGCCCGCGCACCGTGGCCTGTTACCGCGACGCGCTGATGCTGTTCCTTGACTTCGCCAGTGGCAAGTTGGGGAAGGCGCCGACAGCCATGCGGCTCGCCGACATCCAGCCCGACCTGATCCTTGCATTCCTGGATCACCTGGAGCACGGGCGCAAGAACTCTGTTCGGAGCCGCAACCTCAGACTGACCGCGCTACGGGCGTTCCTGAAGTTCGCTGGTCGGCGTGACGTGACATCGCTTCACGACGTCGAGCGGGCCTTGGCCGTCCCAATGAAGCGCTTCGAGCGGCCGATACTGGGCTTCCTCAGCCGGACCGAGATGGTGGCTGTGCTTGGGCAGCCGGGACCAAGTTGGTCATCGCAGCGAGACCATCTGCTACTGGCCATGCTCTACAACACAGGGGCAAGGGTTTCCGAGATCATCGGCGTGCGTGTCGTCGACGTCGTGCTGGATGGCGGCGCCTGCGTGCACCTGCACGGCAAGGGGCGCAAACTGCGATCAATACCTTTGTGGGCTGCCACCGTGGTTGAGATCCGCGCTTGGCTGCGACTGAATCCGACATTGAGGGGCGAGGCTGCACTGCTGCCCAATCGCGACGGGCAGGCAATGTCCAGATCTAATGTTGCTCAGCGCCTGGCTATCGCCGTCAAACGTGCGTCTATCGAACAACCCAATTTGCTCAAGAAGCGCGTATCCCCTCACACGCTGAGGCACACGAGCGCCATGCATCTGTTGCAGTCTGGTGTGCCGTTCAACGTGATCGCTCTATGGCTCGGGCACGAGAGTACAACTACGACACATCGCTACGTCGAGGCGGACCTGACAATGAAGGAGAAAGCGTTGGGGCGCCTAGAGGCCCCAGACACCAAGTTGCGCAGATACCAGGCGCCGGACTCGCTCATGCGGTTCCTGCAAACGTTGTAACTATGCGCAGACTTTGCCGGCCTCGACCCCCAGGTCGTCATGGGGCCGGCACTATCCGCGCCGGGCCATCTGCACATAGTTGCGACCTGCACATAGTGGTCGTCACAAGCCTGCCACTGTCGCGAAATGCTTGCCCCAAACTTGACGTTGAACATCGAATCAAGTCAGGCTACCGTACAGCAGCCGGTCGTCGGAGCGAACTACGTGCCCTTATGCCGATCTCTACATAAGGGCACTTATGCAGAGGACCCAGTAATGTATAGATGCTGGTATCAGGCGACCGTTTGGCACGTCAATGCTGGCGGCTGGACGTGTGCTGCTTCGGTGAAGTAGACATAATTTCTGTGAAGGATTGAATGGATGACTCCACTACTGGAGATCATCATGAGTTTTATCGCCTCACTTCCTGCTGGGTCCCAAACCTGGCTTCTCAACAGCCCACTGGCACCACATTTGGATGCGTTCGCTGCGCACCTGGCCGATGGTGGCTACAGCGCACAGACAACAAGAAATCATTTCTTGGGTGTTGCGCACTTCGCCAGATGGATGACGCAGTGCGCGCTGCCGGTGTCATTGCTGGATGAGCAGTTGCTTCAGCAATTTCTTGCCGTTCACTTGTCACATTGTTCATGTCCGCCACCGGCGGTCAGTGATCCTAGCAAACACCGCAGCTCGCTTGGGCATCTGATGGTCGTTCTTCGCAAATCCGGTGCGGTCGCCGAAGTTTCGCCTGCTGTTGGCCCCATTCCAGACGAACTTCGCCGCTTTGACGAACACATGCGCAATGCAAGGGGCATGAGTGACGGAACACGTCGTGGGTGCTTGC
Organism: Rhodoferax sp.; assembly: GCA_021737865.1. GTDB lineage: Bacteria > Pseudomonadota > Gammaproteobacteria > Burkholderiales > Burkholderiaceae_C > Allorhodoferax. Next base: position 1,356 of record JAIPDC010000205.1, on the reverse strand, counting down.
GTTGGGTTCAGAGATTGCTGCTACACAAGTTTGCCGGAGAAGAGTTGATGTTTGCCAAGCTGCAACCCGAGGATTTGCGCAAATTCATTGCTATACAGCTTGATCTCCTTGGTAGCGTTTCCAATGCCATGAGCCTGGCATCGGCATTGCGGACCTACTTTCGTTACCGCACCATCTGTGGTGACCCGGTGCAAGGATTGTTGGGTGTAATCAGCGCCCCGGCTCATTGGCGGTTGGCATCACTTCCGCGTGGCCTTCGACCAGATGAAGTTGACCGCTTACTGGCATCCTTCGATTCTTCGGTGCCGTCCGCTCTGCGCGGCTACGCAATTGTTCGTTGCGCGCTGGATTTAGGCCTACGCAGCGGGGAGGTAACCAACTTGCAGCTCGCAGACATTGACTGGAAAGCTGGAACGATAACGCTAAAGCACACCAAATCATTGCGAGTCGATGTCCTGCCGCTTCCAGTGGCGACCGGTCAGGCGCTCGCCGACTATGTTCAAAACGAACGTCCAAAGACAAGCAACACGGCTGTCTTCGTGCGCCTTCTGCCTCCCCGCGATGCGCCCCTTGGCGTACATGGAATACGTAAAGTGATCAGCAACGCTTTTAAACGAATTGGCTTGAGCCATGGGCGAACACACGCGCTACGGCACACGATGGCCAGTCGATTGTTGGATCACGGCAGTTCGCTCAAAGAGGTGGCTGACGTTTTGCGACACCGCTCCCTGAACACATCCCTGATTTACGCCAAGCTCGACACACCCAGACTGGCCGCAGTTGCCCTTGCCTGGCCGGGGAGCACGACATGAGCGCCGTCATCGACCTACAGTCCAGGGTCAATGAATACTTGGCCGAGCGCCGCCGCCTGGGTTTTGACCTCCATCACATGGGTGGGGGCCTGGCGAGCTTTGCTCGTTTCGTAGCGGACACGCACCACAGCGGCCCATTGACCATCGACATCATGGTCGACTGGGCTCGCCAGGATAAGGCGCTGCATCGTACCCAGTCAACATGGGCGCGGCGACTGGAACTTCTGCGCCCCTTTACACGCTGGATGCGGCAGTTTGATCCGACAACAGAAGTGCCAGATGAGTCCATCTTTGGCCCGATACCAGGGCGGGTTACACCTCATATCTACAGCGAACAGGAAATTGTCGACCTGCTGGCAGCTGCCCGTAACCTTGGCCCATCTGGCAGCTTGCGGCCAGTGGTATTCGAGACCCTGTTTGGTCTGATTGCATCAACCGGTTTGCGTGTCTCGGAGGCTATGTCCCTCGTGAACGCGGATGTGGATTTGGTGGCCGGTACGTTGACGGTACGCAAAACCAAGTTCACCAAGTCACGTATGCTGCC
>JAIPDC010000204.1 GCA_021737865.1 Rhodoferax sp. | reverse complement strand
GCTAAGCCTTGGCCACGCCGATCTGCTGCAGTCGGCGGTACTTTTCCCACAACGTGGCCTTGTCTTCGACGAACAATGGGTTCACCGGAATACAGGACACCGGGCACACCTGCATGCATTGCGGCTCATCAAAATGGCCAACACACTCGGTGCACTTGTTCGGGTCAATTTCATAAATTTCCTGCCCCATGTAGATTGCTTCGTTGGGGCACTCTGGCTCGCAGACATCACAGTTGATGCACTCGTCGGTAATGATCAGCGCCATGGTTGTCGCTCAGGCTGCATCCGGTTTGAGTTTTTGCATCAGCCGCGCAAGCACGGCCGGCGCAACAAACTGTGTCACGTCACCTTTGAGCGTGGCGATTTCCCGCACCAGGGTGCTTGATATGTACTGGTAGCGCGAATCGGGTGTCAAAAACACGGTATCCACATCTGGCGCCAATGCGCGGTTCATGCCGGCCAACTGATTCTCAAAATCAAAATCTGTTACCGAGCGCACACCGCGAAGCATGGCCCGTGCTCCGTGGCTCACAGCGAAGTCTCGCACCAGCCCGCTAAACGGTTCCACCCGCACGTTCGGGTGGGTCTTGACAACCTCGCGAACCGTGTCCAGCCGCTCATCCAGGCTGAACAGGGTCTTCTTGTGGTGAGCCGCGGCAACAGCCACTATCACCGTTCCAAATAGACCTGCAGCACGGCGAATCAGGTCCTCATGGCCCAGGGTAATGGGGTCGAAGGTGCCGGGGTAGACGGCGATCACGGGGTTTGACATATCAATCAATTATGCAGCGACTGCATCGCCCGTGGCCGCCGCCCGCAACACATGGGCATGCACGGCACCGGCCTTGAGGTGGCGGTAAACCACCAACCCCATGGGCGCCAGCAGCGCATCGGTCCAGGCTTTGGGCGCCTCCAGATAAATCGAGCCATTGGCTGCCAGCGCACGCACCGCCGCCATCAGAGCAGGCTCATACAGATCACCATCAAACGGCGGGTCCAGAAAAATCACGTCCTGGCTGGCCGGTGCCAACTGGCGCAGGGCGGCAACACCCTCGCCGCGCTGGGTCAGCAGCTTCTGTACCAACCGAGGCTCCGGCAACTCAAGCGCCTGCAATTGAGTCAATACCCGCTGTAGCTGGGTCACCAGCGCACCATCATGCTCAACCAACAGCACCTGCGCCGCGCCGCGCGACGCGGCTTCAAAGCCCAACGCACCGGTGCCGGCAAAGGCGTCCACACAGCGTAGCCCCGCCATGTCCTGCCCGAGCCAGTTAAAAAGGGTTTCCCGCACCCGGTCCGGCGTGGGGCGCAGACCCGGCTTGTCGGCTACCTTGAGTTTGATGCGCTTCCACTGCCCGCCAATCAGGCGGATTTCGCCGGGCTGTCGGTTGTGCACGGGGGTGCGAACGGGCTTGCCCGCCGGCTTGGATGCGCGGCTGGGACTTTTTGAAGAGGGCTTGCTGAGTTTCGTCATTCCCCAAGCTTAACGGACTGCCGGGACCACGCGCATCGCGTTTCATAGAATGGGGCAACTCCAACAGCGCGCCCTATGTTCAGTTTTTTCAAAAAGAAGACCCCTCCTCCCCCGCCCGTACCCGCTCCGCCGCCCACGAAGGCTTCCTCCCAGGCTGGCGGTTCGCTCATTGGCAGCGCGCTGGTCATCCCGATTGACATACCCGATCCGGGAGCACCGCCGCCCGAGCGCCAGAAGTGGGTTGACAAGCTCAAGGCGAGTCTGGGTAAGACCGCCAGCGGCATTGCCACGGTGTTTGGCGGCTCGGTCATCGACGAGGCGCTCTATGAGAGTCTGGAAGACGCCCTGCTCATGGCGGACGCCGGCGTGCCGGCCACCCAGTTCCTGCTGACCGAGCTGCGCCGCAAGGTGAAGGAAAGCGGGGTAACCCACCCGATTGCACTCAAAAACATTCTGGTGGCCCTGCTCACCGACCTGCTGCAACCGCTGCAAAAACCACTCACCATTGGCGAGCATCGCCCCACCGTGATCATGGTGGCCGGTGTCAACGGCGCGGGCAAGACCACATCCATCGGCAAGCTCACGCGGCATTTGTCAGAACACGGCGCCAGCGTGCTGCTGGCGGCAGCCGACACCTTCCGCGCCGCAGCGCGCGAACAACTCAGCGTCTGGGCCGACCGCAACCTGGTAGAGATCATCAGCCAGGAGGGGGGTGACCCGGCGGCGGTGAGTTTTGACGCCGTCAGTGCCGGCAAGGCGCGCTGCAAGGACGTGGTGTTGGTCGACACCGCGGGACGCCTGCCCACGCAGTTGCACCTGATGGAAGAGCTCAAGAAGATCAAGCGCGTCATCCAGAAAGCCGACCCCTCAGCGCCGCACGAGGTGTTGCTGGTCATCGACGGCAACACCGGACAAAACGCCTTGACGCAGGTCCGCGCATTTGACGATGCCTTGACGCTATCCGGTCTGATCATCACCAAACTCGACGGTACTGCCAAGGGCGGCGTGCTGGCGGCGATTGCGCGCGAGCGGCCCGTTCCGGTGTACTTCATCGGCGTGGGCGAGAAGCTCGAAGAGTTGGAGACTTTCAACGCACGAGAGTTTGCGCAGGCGCTAATGGGCTAATGGGCTAATGGGCTAATGGGTCACACGGTGGCCTCCAGTTCTCGGCGGAGCTGCCGATAACTAAGGTAACCAACCATTTAAGAGGCTTAGTGGTATGACAACAACAACCCTGCTCCAGCGCCCAACTCCACAGCTCGAACTCCTGATGTGGAGTCGACAACTACAAAAGGCTCGTTTTGACGAAGTCGCCGCATTGCGCTTTCTGTCCAACGCCATCGTTTCATTACGAGACGCTAAAACGCCGGAGTTGAGCCCCATCGGCCGCTATCTGATAGCGCATGAGGGCATCTATGCGCTGTGTCTGGGCACCATTTATTTGCACGGCGTGCTGCCCGTACACCAGGAGGGCAGCCGCGCCATGGCGATCCAGTTGGCATTTGAACTGCTGGACATGACCATTCAGGATTTGCACAGGATGCTGCATGCCAACCGGCATCTGGAAGACATAGCCGCCCGCCCTGACTCGCCCATGGCAAATGGCACGGTTCGCGAGCTGGTAGCGCTGGGTGACCGCGCGCTGGACCAGGCGCGGCTGGTCTACCCCGACTGCTTCTTCTAGACGAAGGCGGCTCAAATCCGACCTGCCACCCCACCGGGGTTGCGTGGGTCGGGATATCCGTGTGACGGTCCGGGCGACTCCAGAGGCGCATCACCGACAATGTCCGGTTTTCGCAACCGCTACGCGCCCTATCCATGACCACCCTGCTGCCCCGCATCGAACTCGAATCTGCCCCCAACCCCAGCGCTGCGGTCATCTGGCTGCACGGCTTGGGTGCCGATGGCAATGACTTTGCCGCACTGGTGCCGGAATTGGATCTGGAGGGCTGCCCGCCGATACGCTTCGTATTTCCGCATGCGCCCAGCATGGCGGTCACGCTGAATGGTGGCTACGTCATGCCGGCCTGGTACGACATTCTGGGGGCCAACCTGGTCGACCGACAGGATGCAACCGGCATTCAAAAGTCCGAACAAGCCGTCAAAGCCTTGATTGAGAACGAAGTGGCGCGCGGCATTGCGTACGACCGCATCGTGCTGGCCGGTTTTAGTCAGGGTTGCGCCATGGCCTTGCACACCGGCCTGCGCCTGCCGCACAGGCTGGCGGGCATCATCGCGCTGTCAGGCTACCTGCCGTTGGCCGACCGCTTTGCCAACGAACGCATGCAGGCCAATGCCCATACACCCGTCTTTATGGCGCACGGTACGCAAGACCCGGTGGTGGTACTGGCCCGCGGTGAAAACTCCCGCGATGCACTGACCGCAATGGGCCACCCGGTGCAGTGGCACACCTACCCGATGCAGCACAGCGTGCATCCCCGGGAAGTGGCCGACATTTCAGCCTTCCTGAAGCAGGTCCTGGGAGATGCTGCCCCCACGGTGGCTCACCATGTGTAGCACCCTGCCCACTCTCACCGCATGAGCGAGAACACCCGCCCACTGGTGCTGGGCATCGACTTTGGCACCTCGAACTCGGCCGCCGCGCTGATTGGTGCCGACGGGCAGATGCACACCATTGCGCTCGACGGTGCACGCGGCGAAATGCCAACGGCGCTCTTTTTCGCCAGTGAAACGCACGCCGTGCTGTATGGCTCCGAAGCCATGCAGGCCTACCTGAATGGCACCGAGGGCCGCCTGCTGCGCTCGCTCAAAAGCCTGCTGGGTAGCCGGCTGATGGATGAATACACAGCCGTCCATGGCCAGAGCATCCGCTTCTTTGACATCGTGGTGCTGTTCTTCAAGGAACTCAAGCGTCGCTGCGAAGCCCAGGTGGGCCAGCCGCTCACCCGCGCCATGCTGGGGCGCCCGGTGCACTTTGTTGACGACAACCCACAACGCGATGCACTGGCACAAGACACGCTGGGCCGCGCTGCCCTGGAAGCCGGCTTTACCGAGATTGCCTTCCAGCTCGAACCCATAGCCGCCGCACTGGACTACGAACAACGGGTAACCGTTGAGACCACCGCTCTGGTAGTGGACATTGGCGGTGGCACCTCCGACTTCACCGTCATCCGCCTGAACCCCGAGCGCAGTGCTGTGAGCGACCGCAGCGCCGACATTCTGGCCACCACCGGCGTGCATATTGGGGGCACCGACTTTGACCGGCTACTGGACCTGTCCACCGTGATGCCGCTGCTGGGCTACAAACACATCGGTACGGGCGGGCGTCCGGTGCCCAACAGCGTGTTCTTCGACCTGACCACCTGGCACCTGATCCACCAGGCCTACACCCGCAAGGCCATGCACTTTGCCAAAGAGCTCTGGACCGACTACTCCGACCAGACCCTGCACGCGCGCCTGATGGGTGCACTGGAGGGCCAGCACGGCCACCGCATGCTGGCGTGCGTGGAAGCGGCCAAGATTGCCTGCTCCATCTCGGGCGAGGACGCACTGGTGGACCTGGACTTTCTGGGTCACGGTCCATCCGAGCACCTGGGTGCCACGGTGAGCGTTCCCGGCATGGCGGATGCCCTGCAACAATCACTCAGCCAGGTCGTGCAATGCGCCCAATTGTGTGTGCAGCACTCGGGCCTGCCGGGCGTTGATGCGGTCTACCTGACCGGTGGCTCTTCTGCCCTTCGCCCGCTGATGCAGGCCTTGCGTACGGCCATGCCAGACGCAACCATTATCGAAGGCAACCGCTTTGGCGGTGTAGCCGCCGGGCTGGCCTATGCCGGGGCGGCGCTGGCATAGCACTAGAAACTGCATGCTCTGTTTTTGATAGCTACTTGTGCACATTCCACGCGGGCTGGCGGCACATTTCGTTGGAATTTGTCGACTGGCAACCGGTTCCCCTAGAATCGCGCTCAGGGAACCAACGCATGACCAAAGAGGCACAAGCCCGCATCAAGATCAACAAACCGCTCGAAGCTGCGGGTTGGCGTTTTTTTGAGGATGCCAGCGGCACTGCCAGCATCGTGCTGGAAGCCAAGGTCAAGTGCGCCATTCGCCGGGTGTGGGGTGAAAGCGCGAAACCCGCCTGATTGCAAAACCCAAAGATTCCGCCATACTCAATCCACTATGCCTACCGTCCTTCGCATCGGCCCCTACCGATTTTTCTTTTACGCCAACGAGAACGGCGAGCCGCACCACATTCATGTGCAGCAAGACCGGATGCTGGCAAAATTCTGGTTGAAACCTGTGGTACTTGCTCGCAGCACCGGGTTTTCACCACAGGATTTGAGCAAGCTGCTGAGTTTGGTGGAAGCCAATCAACTAACTTTTGTGGAGGCCTGGAATGAGTTCTTTCATGTTTAAAGTCCAACCCAAGGCGATGACCATCGTTTGCTCAGACGATGAATTGCGTGTATCGCTCACCGACGGGCGAACGTTGACTGTCCCCATTGCTTGGTTCCCGAGGCTCGCCCATGCTTCCAGCAGCGAACGGGCTGAATACGAATTGCTGGGTGATGGCGAAGGCATCCACTGGCCGCAAGTTGACGAAGACATTTCAGTTGCAGGATTGCTGGCCGGCCAACCATCCATTGAAGCAAAACCCGCATTAGCGTGAGCACCGCTGGCGGATATGTCGTGATTTGCTATAGATTTTATAGCTACTTACGCATATCCCACGCGGGCTGAAGCCATTATTGGCCGCAATCCAGGCACGCATTACCTCCCGTTAAACTCAGCCCATGGCCCCATCCAACTCTCCCCAGCACTGGTTTGACCTGCCCCGCGCCCCCGCGCCCGGCACTGCCGTGTGCACAGCCAGCGAACTGCCTGACGGTCAAGCCACCATGCTGGCGCTGGATACAGGTGCAGGAGCAGCACAACCCTTTCGCCTGTTGCTGCTGCGCGATGGGCCGCAGGTGCGGGCCTTCGTCAACCGCTGCCCGCACTTTGGCATGCCACTGGCCGCCAAGCAGGCGCAACTGATCTCCAAGCCGGGCGTCAGCATCAGTTGCAACGTGCACTACGCGCGTTTTCGCTGGTCCGACGGAGGGTGTGAATCCGGGGAATGTGCCGGCGAAGGGCTGATGCCGGTGCCCCTGGTCATTTCCCCAGACGGGCAACTGACCATCGCAGCGGCCTAAAGCGGGACGACTACTGCACGGTCAAAACCCTGCGGCACTCAGGTGGCAATTTAACCAGCGTCAGAACTTGTGGTGGTACGCCAGAGGGCTTGGGGTGCAGCGCCTCATCGGTAAACCACCAGTCCAGCGTGGCGTCACAACCATCTCCCTCTGGTGTGGGGTCCTGCACAGTGCATTTCGCCGCGCCGTCCGGGCAAAACAAGCGAACATGGAAGTGGTAGTCATGCCCGTGCTCTGCGCGTATCTTGCGCAACCATGGCTCGCCCTTGGCGGTTCGGCACAGGGCGCGCTTGATGGCCGCATTGACAAAGATGCGTTGCACCTTCTCGTCCTGGGCAGCCACACGCAGCACGGCCTGATGACCCGGCGTCCAGGCCGTCGGCTCCACGTCCAGACGGTCGGCACGCACCATCGTGATGGAAGATACTTCTTCACGCTCGGCGCGCGACATGCGTTGCGCCGGCATGGGCTTGAGCCAGATGTCGGCGTCCAGCCCCAACTGATGGGATGCATGCCCGGTAAGCATGGGGCCACCGCGCGGCTGCGCCATATCACCCACCAGAATGCCGTGCCAGCCACTGGCCTGTGCGGCGCTCGGGGCAAAACGCTCTACAAAACGGATGAGTTCCGGGTGACCCCAATTGCGGTTGCGCGAGGGCCGCATGGCTTGCCATTGCGGTCCATCAGCGGGCAGTGCCTGTGCACC
>JAIPDC010000203.1 GCA_021737865.1 Rhodoferax sp. | reverse complement strand
GAGCTTGGCAATTTTTGGAGAGCCGTGCCCATCAAATGCAAGTTGAAATACTTTCTGAACCGCCTTCACCTTGTCTTTGAGTAAGATCCACTTTCCATTTTCCAGTTTGAGCCAAGATGGACCTTTGGCTGTGAGGATGGCAGCACCTTCCAGCGCCTTTGCCTTCTTTTTGTTCCAGCCATCTTGAATTCGCTTGGACTTGGTTTTGCTCTCCTCATTTGCGCGGGACATTACCGCAAGGGCTATGACGAGTTGGGTCCAGTTGTCGTTGATTGATTCCGTGCTGTATTTTTGCCCATCACTCAAGGTGACGATCGTGATGCCTTTTCCTACTATGCTCTGAAATAGGACCAGTGCTTTCTGTACGTCATTACGTGACAATCGATCGAGACTCTCCACCAATAAAAACGATCCCTTTACTATGCGCCCGTCATCGCACGCCTTGAGAAAACGGGACAATGCACCTTCCGTTGCGTTTAGCCCTTTAAATGCAGACACGCCCAAGTCTTGATATGTCTGGCTGTTTAATTGCAGGTTGTGTTGTTCGGCATATTTTTTTGCATGCTCAACTTGACGCGCAAGGGAAGCGCCAAGTTCTTGCTTTTCAGTGGAAAATCGAACGTAACTGTATGCAGTGACCATTAATTGCCCCAATCAACATGGTTATACCAACATACTACAATACTATAATTTGATCGCTCATGAAGTTAATACCGCTGCCCGCTTTTTCCGACAACTACATCTGGATGATTCACGATGGACTAAAGGCGCTGGTGGTGGACCCAGGTGATGCACAGCCAGTGATGGATACTTTGCAACGCGAGGGATTGGAACTGCAAGGCATTTTAGTCACGCATCACCATGCCGATCACACCGATGGCGTTGATACCCTGAGGGATTTGACCGGGGCCATGGTCTTCGGCCCCCAGCGCGAGAGCATGCCCGAGCCCATTGAGCGGCAAGCCGGCGGCGACACCGTGCACCTGTTAGGTCTGGATTTTCGGGTGATCGACGTGCCAGGTCATACGGCAGGCCACATCGCCTATTACGCAGAGGTCAAGGGCGAAGCCCCTGTTCTGTTTTGCGGCGACACCCTGTTTAGTGGTGGTTGCGGCCGACTATTTGAAGGCACTGCGGATCAAATGCAGGCATCTTTACATCGCTTGTCAACTTTGCCTGGAACCACTCGCGTTTGCTGTGCCCACGAATACACCATGGGCAATCTGAAGTTTGCGCTGGAGGTCGAACCTGATAATCTTCAACTTGCTGACTACCAGCGCAGGTGCCTGGCGCTCAGAGAGCATGGCACGCCAACGCTGCCGTCCAGTATCGAGACCGAATGCCTGATCAACCCTTTCTTGCGCACTGATCAACCCACCATCGTCGCATCGGCCAAGCGGTTTGATGCAACGGGTACGGCGCAGCACGGAGCGTTTTCAACGTTGCGTCAATGGAAAAATCAATACCGATGAATGTACTGAAACTTGTGTGTGCCAGCCTGGTTTTGTGGCTGACAGGCTGCGCAACCGCTCCGCCAACTTCGGACTCGACGCCTCCCGCGGAGGGTGGGCCCGGCCTTACGCTGCAGCCATCACGGGAAATGGGTTCCCGCACAACAGCACCCGGTCGGCCACTTTTCTTTGGTTCTTCTGTAGCCCATATCCCCTTGACCCCGATGGACTTGCAAACCACCACTTCGCGTGTGGTGATGCCACTGGCTCCACCCATCGATCTGTGGGACAGAATTCGCCGTGGCTACGCTATGCCTGACTTGGAGAGCGATCTGGTGCGCGACCGCGAGCAGTGGTACACCACGCGCCCGGACTACATATTCCGCATGACCGAGCGATCAAAGAAATACCTCTTCCATATCGTCGAAGAGCTCGAACTGCGCAACATGCCCACCGAGTTGGCACTGCTGCCCTTCATTGAAAGTGCATTCAACCCCCAGGCCGTCTCGGGCGCCAAGGCCGCAGGCATGTGGCAATTCATGCCCGCCACTGGGAAATATTTCGAACTCAAGCAAAACGCTTTTCGCGACGATCGTCGCGATGTGCTGGCGTCTACCCGTGCTGCACTGGACTATCTGCAAAAACTCTACGGCATGTTTGGTGACTGGCACCTGGCACTGGCTGCCTACAACTGGGGGGAAGGCAGCGTGGGACGCGCCATTGCAAAAAACCAGCGCGCCGGGCAAGCCACCGGTTACATGGACTTGAATATGCCCATGGAAACCCGCTTCTATGTGCCCAAGTTGCAAGCCGTCAAAAATATCGTTTCGCGGCCGGATGCGTTCAGCTCCAAACTGCCGCTAATCGAAAATCACCCCTACTTTCAAACGGTCACCATCCACCGCGATATCGATGTTGCCCTGGCAGCGCGGTTGGCCGAAGTGCCGCTGGAAGACTTCAAGGCGCTCAATCCATCCATTAACCGCCCTGTCATCATGGCCGCTGGAACACCCCAGGTCCTGCTGCCCTGGGACAACGCCGAAGTGTTTCAAAGCAACCTGGAATCCTATGGCGGGGGGCGATTGGCCAGTTGGACCGTATGGGTGGCCCCTACCACCATGCGACCGGCAGATGCTGCCAAGCGAGTGGGCATGAGCGAAGCTGATTTCCGTAGTGTCAACGCCATTCCACCGCGGGTGGTAATCAAGGCCGGCTCATCACTTCTGGTGCCCCGCTCCAACACCATGAACCAGGATGTGGCAGTCAAAGTGGCAGACAACGGGCAACTATCGCTGGCCCCTGAAGTGGTGCTGAAGCGAACCCTGGTGCGCGCGGGCAAAGGTGAAACCGTGGCCAGCATTGCCCGCAAGTACAAGGTGAACGCCGATCAGGTGGCACAGTGGAACAAGGTGGGCACATCAGCCAGTTTTAAATCAGGACAACAGGTTGTGGTTTTCCTGGCCAGCGCACCGCAAACAGGAAAAACAACCGGGACCGGCAAAGTGACTGCGCAGCGCCCCGCAGCCCATCGCACCACAGCCGCAAAAGCATCAGGTACGCGAGTCGCCAAACGTTGACATTGCAGGGAGAACCGCGGGCAGTTGCTACCGGCGGTCCACCAGTGCATGGGCAATGGTACCCAGGTCGACATACTCCAACTCACTACCCGCCGGCACACCACGCGCCAGGCGGGTGACGCCAAGACCACGTGCCTTGAGTGCCTCACTGATCACGTGCGCCGTGGCTTCGCCCTCTGCCGTGAAATTGGTGGCCAAAATGACCTCTTGCACCGTGCCATCCTGGGCTCTGTCAAATAACTTCTTGAGTCCGATGTCGTGGGGACCTATGCCGTCCAGCGGACTCAGCTTGCCCATCAGCACAAAGTACAGACCCCGGTAGGCCCCGGTTCGCTCCAGCGCAGACTGGTCGGCAGGTGTCTCCACCACACACAATTTGCTTGCATCACGCCGGGAATCAAGGCAAGTCGCACAGACTGTGTTCTCGGTAAACGTGTGGCACCGCTCACAGTGCTTCACACCCGACACGGCCGCCTCCAACGCACGAGCCAGCCCCTGGGCAGCAGCCCGGTCATGCTGCAACAAATGGAACGCCATGCGTTGGGCTGACTTGATACCCACGCCGGGCAGACGCTTAAGCGCCTGGATCAGCGTGTCCAGCGAATTGGCGTCAGACATCCCTAAAGTTGCGGAGTGCGCAGCGATGAATCGAGATCAAAACGGAAACTTCATGCCGCCCGGCAGACCCGGCATGCCGGCGGTCAATTTGCCCATCTTTTCATTCGAAGTATCTTCCGCCTTGCGAACTGCAGCATTGAAGGCCGCAGCCACCAGATCCTCGAGCATGTCCTTGTCTTCGGCCAGCAAACTGGGGTCGATGGTGATGCGCTTGACATCGTGCTTGCAGGTCATGGTAACTTTGACAAGTCCAGCTCCCGACTCCCCCGTAACCTCCACGCTGCCCAGTTCGTCCTGGGCCTTTTTCATGTTGTCCTGCATCGCCTGGGCTTGCTTCATGAGGCCGGCGAGTTGTCCTTTGTTGAACATGGTTTTCCTTTTTGAAAATAAATAACTTTGCGGGTCAGACCACTCCCGAACGCGATGCGCTCTGACCCCAACTGCTTAAGCTGTCTGCCCTCAGAGAGGTTTGATGGAACCGGGAACGATTTTCGCGCCAAAGTCCCGCATCATGGCCTGCACGAACGGATCGTCAAAAATAATCTTCTCGGCGGCCAACTGCTTCTCGGCCGATGCCGCAGTGTTGCGCCGGGCCGGGCAGTCGGTCACACGACCAATTTCCACGACCAGTTTCACACCAAAGCCGGCATTTTGAAGGGCGGCGTTAAGCCGGTCACGGCTACCGGTCTGATTGAGTGACTCACGCTCCACCCGGAGAATCCATTGATCGGTGTCACGTGCCACCAACTGCGACTGCAAGGCCAACTCACGCACCATGGCGTGGATGGCATCGGTGTTGATCAGTTGCTGCACGGTGGCGTACCAAAAGTCACCTTCTTCGCTGCGAACCAGAGTGGGTGCAGTCTGTTGGGCCGTTACATCGGAGCGGGATTCTGCCTGAATTCGCACCGGGATTGCTACTACTTTAGTAGCAGCTTGCGCTTGTTTTACGGGGGCTGGAACCGTATTTGACTCAAAATTTTCATCATCGCCCGGATTATCGCCATGATCCTCTTCATACGGCGGCGGTGGAGCGTTGTCCCGCACGTGCAAAACCTGGCCAGGCGGCACAACCAGCTCTGGCGGTGCGTCTTCCCAGGGCTGCACGGCCAACGCCTTTACCGAAGCAACGGGCGAGGTCGCAGGAATCGGGATTGGCACTGAAGTTGGCCGCGCATGCGCGGGTCCGGCAGCCCTATTCAGAGTTTTTTTTTCAGCCGAGTCTGATGGCCCCCGGGGTTTGAAGGCCAGAAGTCGCAGCAGCACCATTGTCAGCGCAGCATATTCATCCGGCGCCAGGCCCAGGTCAGCACGGCCGTGCAGGCAGATGCTGTAGAGCAACTGTGTTTCATCGACGGGCATCAGGTCCGCCAGGCGCGAGGTTTCGGCTGCCTCGGGGTCGCTGTCGTCATCACTAGCGCCGCCAACGACTTGCACCACAGCCATGCGTTGCAGCACGGTGGACATCTCTTCAAGGGTGGATGCAGCACTCAGGCCATTCAGGCGCAAAACCTCCGAGGTCTCGACCACCGTCTTGCCATCACCCAGCGCCAGCGCTTCGATCAGACGAAACACGTAGGAACGATCCACGCTACCCAGCATCTGACGCACCGTCGCCTCTTGCAACTGGCCGGAGCCGAACGCAATCGCCTGGTCTGTCAGGCTCAATGCATCACGCATGGAGCCCCGTGCTGCACGGGCCAGTAGGCGCAAGGCTTGCACTTCGGAACTGACCTGCTCCACGGCCAGCACTTTGGCAAGGTGCTCACGGATGGTCTCGGGCGCCATGGGTCGCAAGTTGAATTGCAAACAGCGCGACAACACGGTGACCGGCACCTTTTGCGGATCGGTGGTGGCCAAAACAAATTTCAGATACTCGGGCGGCTCTTCCAATGTCTTCAACATCGCATTGAAGGCGGTGTTGGTCAGCATATGCACCTCGTCGATCATGAAGACCTTGAAGCGCCCTTGCACTGGTTTGTAGACCGCCTGCTCCAGCAACGCCTGAACCTCGTCCACACCTCGATTGGATGCAGCATCAAGCTCGGTATAGTCGACAAAGCGTCCGCTATCAATATCAGAGCACGCTTGGCATACCCCACAAGGTGTGGCGGTGATTCCGCCTGTTCCATCGACACCCTGGCAATTGAGCGACTTGGCCAAAATGCGTGACACAGTCGTCTTTCCCACGCCGCGGGTGCCCGTGAACAGATAGGCGTGGTGCAGGCGCTGCGTGGTCAGTGCATTGGTTAATGCCTGCACCACATGGTCCTGCCCCACCATTTCGGTGAAATTGCGGGGGCGGTACTTGCGGGCGAGCACGAGGTAAGACATAAGCACTGATTCTACGGGCTACAATTCAGGCTGACGGGCCTTCCCACATGGTGAAGCGGCCAACCGGGTCAGGTGGGGAACCAAGCAGCCCTAACTGTGGAGCCAGTGCTGGGGTCAAGGCTCGTCAACCTCATTTATCCTTTTTCGCGCCCAAGTAGTCCAGCAGGCCATGCCCGACACGCCAGCCACTGGCAAAGCAGGCCTGCAGCAGATAGCCGCCGGTTGGCGCCTCCCAGTCCAGCATTTCACCCGCACAAAACACGCCGGGCAACGACTCCAGCATCAGCCCCGGCGTCAGCGCCTCAAACAGCACCCCCCCGGCAGTACTGATGGCTTCGTCAATGGGGCGCGTGGCGGTCAGCGTGACGGTCAGTGCCTTGATGGCGGCAGCCAGTTGCGCCGGGTCATTAAAATCGTCCTTGGACAATAGTTCGTACAGGATGCCGGCTTTGATGCCATCAATGTGCAAACGGCTCTTCAGGTGGCTCGAGAGTGACCGTGTGCCACGCGGATGCTGCACTTCGGCCAGCACCCGTTCGGCTGGCATATCTGGCAACAGGTCCAGCTGGAAGGTGGCATGGCCGGTGCGGATGATGTCGTCGCGCAACATGCTGGACGCCGCGTAAACCAGGCTGCCCTCCACGCCCGTGGCGGTGGCCACAAACTCGCCTTTTCGGGCAAAGTGGACTCCCTGTGAGTTGGTCAACGATAGCGCGACCGACTTGAACGGCTGACCGGCAAAACGGCTGGCGAAATGCTCGCTCCAGCCGCCCTTCACGTCAAACCCGCAATTGGATGGCAGCAATGGGGCCACCGCCACGCCACGCGCCGCCAGCATCGGAACCCAGGCACCATTGGATCCCAAGCGCGCCCAGCTACCGCCGCCCAGCGCCAGCAGGACCGCACCAGCCTGCACCCGCACAGGGCCGTGGGGACTGTCAAAGCGCAGATTGGACGGAGCCCCGTCCTCCCACCCGGTCCAGCGATGGCGCATGTGGAACTGCACCCCCTGCCCCTGCGCGGGATGGCGCAGGCGATGCAACCAGGCCCGCAACAGCGGTGCGGCCTTCATGTCCTTGGGAAACACCCGGCCAGACGAGCCAATGAAGGTCTCGACACCCAGACCCAAAGCCCAGGCCCGCACAGCCGCCGGGTCAAAATCTTTCAACAGGTCCTCAATTGCGGCACGGCGGGTGCCGTAGCGCCCGGCAAAGGCGTCGGCCCCCTCGGAGTGGGTGAGGTTAAGACCACCCTTGCCGGCCAGCAGGAACTTTCGCCCGATAGAGGGCATGGCGTCAAACAGGTGCACCGGCACTCCGGCATCGCTGAGTACCTGCGCGGCCATCAGACCAGCGGGGCCGGCGCCGATGATGGCAATGGGCACGGATAAGAGATTTTCAGAATTCAT
>JAIPDC010000202.1 GCA_021737865.1 Rhodoferax sp. | reverse complement strand
TGGCGCCGGCGCTCATCACGGTACCACCCAACATACCCGAAGCGCCGCCCATGGCCAGCAGTGCAAGAGCTACGGCCAGCGCTGCGCCCGAGGCGCTGCCCAGCAAATACGGATCAGCCAGCGGGTTACGAAACAAGCCTTGCGCCACCGCACCGGCCAAGCCCAGCAAAGCCCCAGCAGTCCATGCGCCGATGGTACGGGGCAAGCGGATGTCCAACACGATTTGCTCGGCCAGTGCGCTTTGATCCGGGTCAATTTGCGGATGCAACAAAGGCCGGAGCAAGTCTTCAAATCCGGCACTGCCCACGCACACGCCCAGCAGCATCAGCGCCGCGCTCAGCAGCAGCAAGACCACAGCCAGACGCAGCGCAGCTACGTTCATCGCTGCACCTTGCGAGGGCCCGAGCCCGGCGACTTTTCGCTGAGGCACGCGGCCATCAAGCGCGCAGCCTCAGCCATGCGCGGGCCGGGGCGTACCAGCACATTGGCCTGCGCGGGTGAAAACGCGCACACGCGTTGTTCACGTACGGCGCGCATGGAAGGCCAACCCGGGCGCTGTAGCATCGCCTCGGCGCTGCTGTCACCGGCCATGATGAGGTGCGGGTTGGCGCGCAGAATGAATTCGGGGTTGAGTTTGGGAAAGGGGCCGAGCTTGGCGGGAATGATGTTTTTGGCACCCAGGCGGGTCAGGGTCTCGCCGATGAAAGAATTCTCCCCCGCGCCATAAGGGCCAGGATTGACTTCGAAATACACCCGCGTGCCGCGTGCCGAAGGCGGTAGAGATTGGGCAGCGGCTGATACGCCAGCGTCGATGGCGCGCCAGATTTTATCGACATCGGGGGCTTCCAGCAGCTGACCAAGTTTGCGCAAGACGCGTTGCACATCGGCATGGGTTTTGGGCTCCAGCGCCACCACATTCAAACCGAGCGCGCGCAAGCGCTCGCTGGCGCGCGATGAAGCTGCCATCACCACCACGTCGGGCTTGAGCGCCACAATCGCTTCAATATTCGGGTCCAGCCCGCCGCCGAGTTGAGGCAGGCTTTGCAGACTTAAAGGAAAGTTGGAATAGCGATCCACGCCCACCAAGCGCTGGCAATAGCCGAGTTCGCAAATCGACTCTGTCAAAGACGGCAACAGGCTGACGATGCGTTGCGGCGGATGCGGCAAGGTGGTGCGAAAACCGCGGTCGTCGACGACTTCCACCGCTTGCGCTGCAAACGATTGCAACAGGACGAGCAGCACAGAAAAGTAATAGCGTTTCATGGAGCGGCTTTCAAATTTAGGGGCAAGCCGGCCGCCATCATGGTGACACGCGCACACGCCTGGGCCACGCGCTGGTTGAGCCGGCCCAGTGCATCCACAAAAGCGCGCACTTCAGCGCCCATGGGAATCACGCCCATGCCAATTTCATTGCCAACCAAGACCACCGGGCCGGTGGCTATGGCAATCGCCTCTGTCAAGGCAGATACTTGGCTTTCGACATCAAATTGCGCACCTGCTTGCGGGTGCATGGGCATCATGCCGTTGGTCAGCCACAAGGTCAGGCAATCGACTACCAGCAGCACATCGGGACGACTGTGCACGGCTAGGGCCTGCGCCAAGGCTAGGGGCTCTTCAAGGGTTTGCATGCCCGGCACACGCTGCGCGCGGTCGGCCTGATGGCGGCCGATGCGCGCGCGCATTTCCTCGTCCCAGGGTTGGGCGGTGGCGATCAATACCGCGCTATGGTCTGTTGACAGGCCAAGCCACTGCTGCGCGAGTAATTCGGCGTGCAGCGACTTACCGCTCTTTTGACCGCCGAGGATGAATTCGCTGCGCGCGATAGTCAGTGCTTTATGCATACACACGCGCCCAGTCCATGATGATGCGATGCAAATGCGCCAAACCATCGGTCAGCGATGCCGGGCCGGGTTGCAATATGTCGGGCGACTTGATTTCAAACAGCTGCTGATGTTGTACCGCTTTGACGTTTTGCCAACCATCACGCGCCGTGACTTTTTCGGGGCGAAATTTTTTCCCGCACCAGGAGCCAATGATGATGTCAGGGTCGCGCCGTACGATCTCACTGCTATCGGTAATGATGCGGTTTTTACCCAGGGACTGCTGCGCCAACTCGGGGAAACAATCATCGCCACCGGCAATCCCCATGAGTTCGGAAACCCAGCGGATGGCGCTGATAGGCGGCTCGTCCCATTCTTCAAAATACACACGCGGTCTGCGTGGCAAGGCTGCAGCGGCAAGAGCCACTGCCTGCATCTGCGCCTGCATGGCGGCGATGCGCTCCATGGCCTGCTGCGCTTGGCCGACCATGGCACCCACCTGGTAAAGCATGGACAAAATCTCGGCCACGCTACGCTGGTTAAAAATCGTCACTTGCACGCCCTGGCGGATCAGGGTCGATGCGATATCGGCCTGTAAGTCCGAAAAACCCAACACGCAATCGGGCTGCAAGGCCAGTATTTTGTCAATCTTCGCGCTAGTAAACGCGCTGATGCGAGGCTTCTCTTGCCGTGCACGCGCGGGTCGCACGGTGTAGCCGGAAATGCCCACAATGCGATGTTCCTGACCGAGCAGGTACAACCACTCGGTGGTCTCTTCGGTCATACAAATAATGCGCTGCGGACCAATAGGGAAGTCAAAACCAGTTGTCATAGCTCTAGGCTCCTTGGCCGATAAAGAGCGCTGCGCTAGCTACCGGGTTGGAGGGAAACCAAGCATGGAAATAACTGGCATGTACCGAGCCACGGTAATACAAGGCTTCGCCCGCGTCGGGCTTGGGCTCATAGCCGGGACGTGCGGTCCGCTGGCGCACCGCCGCAGTGCTGTCGCAGGTGGAGTAATGAAAAGTATGGCCGCGCAAAAGTCCGGCGGGCGTAAGCAATTGATGCGGGCCTAAGGCGGCCAGGCGTTTTTGCATGCGCACTGTGCCTGGCAACAATCCCCATTGCGCGTGGCTTTGGCCATCGGCATCTATCAGCGTTTCAAATAAAACCATCATGCCGCCACATTCGGCCCAGACAGGTTTGTTATGGGCAATATGTTGCGCCAGGCTAGCGCGCAGAGCATGGTTGGCACCCAGCACGTTCGCATGCAACTCCGGGTAACCGCCGGGCAGCCACACAGCATCACAGGCCGGCAAAGCGCTGTCTTGCAAGGGCGAGAAGAACACCAGTTCAGCGCCCAACTCCTGCAAGCAATCTAGATTTGCCCGGTAAATAAAACAAAACGCGGCGTCGCGCGCCACGGCAATCGTGCGGCCTTGCAAAAGTTTGCCCGGGCTTGAGGCAGGCTTCGGCCCGGCGGGCAAGCGCAAAGCCCAGTGCGCCATGTCTTCCGGCAGCATGCGTCCCAAAGGAGTCGCTGCCAGCGCGTCAGCAGCGGCGTCCAAGCGCGCCATGGCATCGCCTACTTCACCGGGCACCGTCAAGCCCAGGTGACGCTCTGGCAAAGTAAAGGTGTCATTGCGCATCAAAGCACCCAGCCAGTCGGCCGGTGCACGCACACTGTTTTTCAGCATCGCGGCATGGCCTTCGCTGGCCACGCGGTTGGCCAATACACCGGCCCAGGGCATGGCCGGGCGATAGTGTTGCAATCCCCATGCGAGCGCGCCAAAGGTGCCGGCCATGGCGCCTGCATCAATGACCGCCAGCACATGCAGGCCAAAGCGCTCGGCCAGATCAGCCGCGCTGGGTTCGCCGTCAAACAACCCCATGACGCCTTCGACGATGATCAGGTCTGACTCCGACGCAGCCTGTGCCAAGCGTGCGCGGCAGTCCTCGGCACCAGTCATCCACAAATCGAGTTGGTAGACCGGCTGGCCGCTGGCCAGCGAATGCCAGTAAGGGTCCAGAAAATCAGGCCCGCACTTGAACACCCGCACCTTGCGCCCCTGGCGCGCATGCAATCGCGCCAAGGCCGACACGACCGTCGTCTTTCCCTGGCCGGAGGCCGGGGCAGCGACGAGGATGGCGGGGCAACCTGTCATGTCAGACATTTAGACTCCCGGCCATCTTCACTGCGGTGGCCACCGCACCCCCATGTAAAAAGTACGCCCAGGAGTCGTGTAGGTATTAGCCAACTGGTAGTTCTTGTCCGTAAGATTGTTGACACGCGCAAGAAGCGTCCAGTCTTTGCTAATGGGAGTGCTGGCGTACAGGTTGATCAAGCTGTAGCCGCCCAAGCGCGTTGTGTTGGCGGCATTGTCATAGCGATAACCACTGAACTGGGCTTCGGTACCCACGGTCCAAGCGGCAACACGGGTGTCGGCACCAAAAGTGCCGTACTGGCGCGCACGGCGTGCCAATAAATTACCATTTGCTAGATTACGGGGGTCTTGCAGATCTAGCGAACCATGAAGGTTTACCGTGCCAAGTTGTTGGCGGCCTGAGAACGTTAAACCCGTGTACTCGGCTTGAGCCGTGTTGGTGTAGCAACCGAGACTTGAAGCACAAGGTCCTGCCGTTCCAAAGCTGATCAGGTTACTGACCAGATTGCGGTAGGCCACTAAACTGAATCTACTGGTGCCCTGGGCATAACGCAGGCCGAGCTCAAGATTCCGGCTGGTTTCTGGCTGCAAAGTTGACACGCCGTACTCGCTAAAAAGCTGATAAAGCGTAGGTGCACGAAAAGCTGTGCCAGCCGAGGCGGGTACGCGCCACTGCGGCGAGAGAGCAAAGCCGTAGGCGGCACTGCCAGTCGTGTAACCACCAAAGGCGCTGTCCTGGTCGCCTCGAAGGTTTAGCTGTATCGTGTGATTCCGGTTAGTCCAACCGTAGCCGAAAGCTAACGCATCCTGCGAGCGAATGGCATTGATTGGAGCATTATTCAGGTGGTCTTCTCTTCGCTCGAGAGTTGCTGTCAGCAGATGCTTGCCCATCTGGAACTTGTTATGAAATAGGTAGCTGCGCAGATTGGTCTCGGTCAGGTAGTAAGAGGGGGTGGTTTCGTAGCGGTCACGCGAATCGGTGACGCTAAGTCGCGAACTGAACGTATCGCTCCATTGCGACAGCCAGTTCACCCCGACAGTAGTCAACTTGAGGCGACTGCGGTCGTCTACCGGCTTTGCAAGGTTATAGCCGAAGGCATCGTACTGTGAGTTAACGTTACTCGTCAGTGCCGTAAGTTCGACACGCTGAGCTTTGCTGACCTGCAAACCAAGCCTAGCGTTAGCTGATTTACTGTGGTAGCCGTCATTGTCTGGATTGTGAGGTGTACCCGACCGGGAGTCAAAGCCAGTACTGGTTTCACTGGATAACCCAAGCGAGTAGTCAATAGCTTCGCTTGAACCGCTGAGTGCCGCATCAACCTTTTTTGTGTTGTAAGTACCGATTCCAACGCCGATCGAGGGCGTTAATGCACCATCACCCTTGCGGGTAAACAGCTGAATCACGCCGCCGATCGCATCAGAGCCATACACCGCAGCGGCCGGGCCGCGCAGCACCTCAATACGGTCAATTTGGGCCAACGGAATCGTCTGCCAGCTTGCCCCGCCGGTGGACTGCGAATCAACCCGCACGCCATCGATAAAAACCGCTGTGTAGCGCGACTCCGCACCACGCAAGAACACGCTGGTTGGAGAGCCCACGTTACCGGGGCGGCTGATTTGAATACCGGGCGCGCCGGCTAGGATATCCGCTACGCCAACCGCTCCGCTGCGTTGGATGGTTGCACGGTCAATGATCGTTACATCGGCCACCAAGTCGGCCAACGGCTGCGGCACACGGGTCGCCGTCACCACAATTGGGCTAAGTGTGGGGACGTCTACAGGCGTTGATTGCGCATAGACGGCCGGAACTGACAGGGGGGCGTGGATAAGCGCGGCCAAGAGCCGGCGTGAGTGAAGTTTTCGCATATGAATCAACCCGAAACAAAGGCCCTTACCAGCATCCCCGCCAGTACATGAGCGTTACAGCAGCGCGCTTTTAAAAAGACGCACCACCACATTGTTGGCCGGTATCCGGGCTGGTGGCACGACTTCCATCGCCTTCCCAAGCGCTTGTTCAAGGCACTCAGTGGCTGTGATGGAAGCGGAATCCCTGCGGATTCGTCCACTTACCGTTGCGGGGGCAGCGCAGGTTAAGTTGGCTTTGAGTGACCTTCTCTCCTGCTTCCCGTTGAACTGCGCTATGTGAACCACAGCGCGAGCACCAACTTGTCGATAGTAAACGAAAAAGCACTTCGAATCAAACCAACAGGTAAAGTGAATTGGAAACTACCCAGAGATTCATTTGGTTCGGATTTGCGTTGGTGCGTAAGAAATGAAGGCTGTTTTCGCTTCTACTTTGGCTGCAAAAATATCTTCTCCTGCATAGACCAGTCCACCGGGAACGGCTCCATCAGGTCTTTCATCGTCAGGTGTGCCGGGTACTTCCCGTCCAGGATCGCTTCAACGATCGTGGGGGACAGGTAAGCCAGGCGCAGGATGCGGCTCACAAATGATGGGCTGATGTTCTCAGACTTGGCCATGTCCTCGATTGAAGCGTGGGTCCCGTCAAATAGTTTGCGGTGCCAGCGGTGGCCGCGAGCCAACAGTTTGACCATGGCGTTGTCAATCAGTGCCTCACGCCGCTCGATGGCCCGCGAACCGTCTGGCAGCACGATCACGGCCTTGCCACCGCGCCTCCGAAAAGTCATCGGTATCTCGGTAGTGAAACCCGCTTCGGTATCTTGGCTCATGCTGCCACCAGTTCTTTTTGTGGTTCAAGTGTGTCAAGCAACAGTTTGTTCCAACCCTTGTCGTGCCACTTGATGGTGATGCCGCTTTTGCGCACCGTGATGCGCTCAACCAGGGTGTGAAGGACCTTGGCCTGCTCAGCCGGAAACAACTCCTCCCAGATCGCGTCGATGGACTGCAATGCGCCAACAGCATGCGTTTCTTCCACCGTGGGGCGCTGTGTGTTGACTTCACGCACCGCGTGGGCCAGCACCTCAGGTGAGCGCAGGATGCCCCGCATCTTTTCAACCACCACCTGTTCGATCTCACCGGCGGGGATGCGGCAGATGTCGCAGCTTTCCTTGCCGATCTTGATCGAGTCGGTGTTGATGTAATAGCGGTAGGTCTTGTTCTGCTTGCGCGTCCAGCCCGGCGTGAAGGCCCGACCTTGCTCAGAAAACAGCAGGCCACGCAGTAGGGATGGCGCGCTGCCACGTCCGGCCAGCCTGCCCTTGTTCATTGGTGTGCCGTTTTTAAGGTGCGTCTGCACCGTGTCCCAAAGCTCCTGGGTGATGATGCCGTCGTGCTCGCCAGGGAAGTGCTGTCCCTTGTAGGCCGCAATGCCAATGTAGACCGGGTTGCTGAAAATCTTGTAGACCGCGCCCTTGGTGATCAGCTTGCCTTGGCGTTCGACGCCCTTGGAAGTTGTCCAGGACTTGGAGGTGACGCCGCGTTTGCGCAGGTCTTTGACGATGGTGGACATTGATGGCGTCGCAGCAAAGCGGGAGAACATCTCTTGGATGATGGCCGACTCGTGCGGATTGGCCACCA
>JAIPDC010000201.1 GCA_021737865.1 Rhodoferax sp. | reverse complement strand
GATCGGTCTTAGCGGATACCTCGGACGCGCGTTGCGCCATATCCGCCGACTTGTCCTGGCTGCGTTGAAGTTGATCAGCACCTTTTTGGCGCCGGTCTACCTCATCAAGGCGGGCTTCCTGGCGCCTCAAGTCTGACAGCATTTGCCGGCGCCGCACACCGACATTGTTTTGGCAGTCTGTGACAGAAAAGCGTGACAAACACGCGGCGTCCTGAGCGGCCAGTTCTTTCAATCTCTCTTTGCGCATCACATTGATCTGCTGACGCTGAAGTTCAGGCTCTGCGACTGCCGGTTGGGCGGGCGACTCGGCCATGGCTGACGCCGCAAGGACGGTGCAGGCGAGCAATATCAACCGAGCCGACTTGCTCATGTCAGTCCGGTATCCACCATGCGACGCTCCAGCGACAAATATTCCTGCGTCTGCATTTCACTCAAGCGTGACACGGTACGGGGAAACTCATGTGCCATGGGGCCATCGGTGTACAGCTCGGCTGGCAAAACCGCAGCAGACATCACCAGTTTCACCCGACGGTCATACAACACGTCGATCAGCCAGGTAAAGCGGCGCGCTTCAGACGCCATGCGCAACGGCATATACGGCACATCGCTCAATAAGACCGTGTGGAACAATGAAGCGATTTCAAGATAATCGTTCTGCGAACGTGGTCCACCGCACAGAGTCTTGAAGTCAAACCAGACCATGCCACCGGCCTTTCGTTTGGCGCGGATTTGCCGCGATTCGATGTGCAGCACCGGGTCTTCGTCATGGGTTTCTTCCAACGCATTGAAAGCCTGTTCCATTGCGGCATCGGCGTCCGGCCCATTGGGTACATGGTACAGCGTCAGCGACTCCAAGGTACGCCGACGGTAATCAGTTCCATTGTCAACATTGATCACCTCCAACCGTGCATTGAGCAAGGCAATGGCCGGCAGAATGCGATCCCGGTGCAAGCCTCCAGGATACAAGCCGTCCGGTTTAAAGTTGGACGTAGTGACAAAGCCCACGCCGTTGTCGAACAGTGCCGTGAGCAGTCGATGCAAGATCATCGCATCGGTAATGTCCGCCACATGGAATTCGTCAAAGCAAATCAGACGAAAGCGCTTAGACATGCGCTTGGCTAGTTCATCCAGCGGATTGACCGTGCCCTGCAGGTCGGCCAACTCGCGGTGCACCTCGCGCATGAACTCATGAAAATGCAGCCGCGTCTTGCGCTTGAGGGGGACTGCGTTGTAAAAGCAATCCATGAGAAAACTCTTGCCCCGCCCTACTCCACCAAACATGTACACGCCCCGTGGGATGTCCGGGCGGTTGATCAGCTTTTTCAACGCGTTGGAGCGTTTCTCTTTGTACGCAGCCCACTCCTGCGCGCAACGCTCCAGTTCCTCCACCGCGCGCAACTGGGCCGGGTCAGACGTGTAACCCCGGATGGCCAGTTCGGCTTCGTAGATCTGCTTGACGGTCAAGGCAACGGCTCCTGAATGCTATAACTTCGATAGCTTCCAGCGCCCGATTGAAGAGGGCTGGAAGCCATTTTTACTATAAACAATCAGAAGTTAAGTGTGCGTTTGTCAACGGCCAGGGCCGCCTCCTTGGTGGCTTCGCTCAGGGACGGGTGCGCGTGGCAAATGCGCGCAATATCTTCGGCACTGGCCTTGAACTCCATAGCCACTACTGCCTCGGAAATCAGCTCGCTGGCCTGCGGCCCCACAATGTGCACTCCTAGAATTTCGTCCGTCGTCGCATCCGCCAAGAACTTAACAAAACCGGTTGTATCGCCCAGCGCGCGTGCGCGGCCGTTGGCCAGGAACGGGAATGAGCCCGCCTTGTACGCTACGCCGTCGGCCTTGAGTTGTTGCTCGGTGCGCCCAACCCATGCAATCTCGGGGCTGGTATAGATTACCCAGGGAATGGTGTTGAAGTTGACGTGTCCGTGTTGACCTGCCATGCGTTCAGCCACGGCAACGCCTTCTTCTTCCGCCTTGTGCGCCAACATAGGGCCGCGCACCACGTCACCGACCGCCCAGACGCCGGGCAAGTTGGTCTTGCAGTCGCCATCAACCACAATGGCGCCACGTTCATCCAATGCGAGGCCAACGGCCTCGGCATTCAAGCCGATGGTATTGGGGACACGGCCAATCGAAATGATGAGCTTGTCCACCTCAAGCGCCTGGGATTCACCCTTGGCGCTGGTGTAGGCAATGGAGACGCCCTTCTTGGTGGACTTGATCTCGCCAACCGTCACACCCAGCTCGATCTTGAGACCCTGCTTGGTGAAGGCCTTGTGTGCCTCTTTGGCGACCTGCTCGTCCACCGCGCCCAGGAAGGTCGGTAGACCTTCGAGAATGGTGACCTCGGCACCCAGACGACGCCAGACCGAACCCATTTCCAGCCCGATGACGCCAGAGCCAATCAGCCCCAGCTTCTTGGGAACCGCGCCGACACGCAACGCACCGTCGTTGGACAGGATGCGTTCTTCGTCAAACGGGGTTCCCGGCAAAGCACGGGCATTTGAGCCAGTGGCGATGATGACCTGCTTGCCGATCAGCGATTCCTCGGTCGCGCCCGCCACGTTGATCACGTAAGCGCCATCCGCCGCCTTGACGAAAGATCCGCGACCGTGGAAGAACGCAATCTTGTTCTTCTTCAGCAGGTACTGGATACCATCGTTATTCTGTTTGACGACCATGTCCTTGCGGGCAACCATCTTGGCCACATCCATGGACACACCCTTGACCGTAATGCCGTGCTCGGCAAAGTGGTGGTTGGCGTGGTCGAAATGCTCGCTGGATTGCAGCAGAGCCTTGCTGGGTATGCAACCCACATTGGTGCAGGTGCCACCCAAGGCCGGGCCGCCTTTGTCATTCTTCCACTCGTCGATACAGGCCACTTCAAAGCCCAGTTGGGCGGCGCGAATGGCGGCGATATAGCCACCAGGGCCGCCACCAATGACGATCACATCAAATTGCTTGCTCATGTTCTATTCCTTAGATATCAAACAAGAGGCGGGCTGGGTCTTCCAGCGCTTCCTTCATCGCCACCAGGCCCAACACGGCTTCGCGGCCGTCGATGATGCGATGGTCGTACGACATGGCAAAGTAGTTCATGGGGCGAACCACCACTTGGCCGTTTTCGACCATGGCGCGGTCCTTGGTGGCGTGCACGCCCAAAATGGCCGATTGCGGTGGGTTGATGATGGGGGTCGACATCATGGAACCAAAGGTTCCACCATTGGAGATGGAGAACGTTCCGCCGGTCATGTCTTCAATGCCCAACTTGCCGTCCTTGGCCTTTTGGCCAAATTCAGCGATCTTCTTCTCGATCTCGGCAAAGCTCATCTGGTCAGCATTGCGCAAAATCGGCACCACCAGGCCACGGGGCGAGCCCACGGCGATACCTACGTCAAAGTAACCGTGGTAAACGATGTCGGTTCCGTCCACCGAGGCGTTGAGCACCGGGAACTTTTTGAGTGCATGCACTGCCGCCTTGACGAAGAAACTCATGAAACCAAGTTTCACCCCATGTTCCTTTTCGAAGCGATCTTGCATGCGCTTGCGCATGTCCATGACCGGTGCCATGTTGATCTCATTGAACGTGGTCAGGATGGCGTTGGTACTTTGCGATTGCAGAAGACGCTCCGCCACACGGGCACGCAGGCGGCTCATGGGCACGCGTTCTTCGGGTCGGTCCCCCAGGTGCAGTGCGGCGGGCGCCGCAACCTGTGGCAATACCTTGGTCGGAGCCCCCGTAGGGATTGCGACAGTTGCTACGGTTTTTGCAGCAGCCCCTGCGGCGACGGCACCCAGTACATCGCCCTTGGTGACGCGTCCATCCTTGCCGGTACCGGCCACGGCACTGACCGACAGGTTGTTGTCGGCCAACAACTTTGCGGCAGCGGGCATGGCCACGCCAGCCTTCGAGTTGCTTGTCTGAGCAGCCACCGCGACCGGTGCAGCGGCCACAGCCGCAACCGGTGCAGCGGCAGGCGCCGCAACAGCACCTGCAGCGCCTTCCGTGTCGATGCGGGCGATCAATTGCTCGGCGGCTACGGTCGCGCCGTCCGCTGCCACAATCTCAACGAGCACACCAGCACTGGGTGCGGGTACTTCTAGCACCACTTTGTCGGTTTCCACGTCAATCAGAATCTCGTCCACCAGGACCAGATCACCGACCTTCTTTTTCCATTGCAACAGGGTGGCTTCTGCCACCGACTCAGACAGTTGAGGTACTTTTACTTCTACGATTGCCATTTTGTTCTTTCCGAATTGTGTATATCGAGTGGGCCTGGAGCATTACTTGCTCAGCACAAAGCCCTTGAGCTTGCCAAACGCGCCTTCAACCAGAGCCTTTTGCTGTTCCAGATGCAGGTGGGCGTAACCCACTGCGGGGGATGCCGATGCAGCACGGCCCGAGTAGCCCAGGCGCTGGCCGTCTGTCATGTTTTCATGAATATTGTGCTGGATGAAGAACCAGGCACCCTGATTCTGCGGCTCGTCCTGGCACCACACGATGTCGGTTGCATTCGGGTACTTCTTCAGCTCCGCTGCAAACGCCTTGTGCGGGAACGGATATAACTGCTCAACGCGAATGATGGCAACGTCATCAATACCCTTTTCCTCGCGCTTCTTGACCAGGTCGTAGTACACCTTGCCGGAGCAGGCCACCAGGCGCTTGACCTTGTCCCCTTTGAGTGCCTTGCTCTCGGGAATGACTGTTTGAAATCCACCCTTGGTGAATTCGGACAGTGGCGATGTTGCGTCCTTGTTGCGCAGCAGCGACTTCGGCGTAAAGATGATCAGCGGCTTGCGCAGATTGCGAACCATCTGGCGGCGCAGCACGTGGAAGATCTGGCTGGCAGTCGTGGGCTGCACGATCTGCATATTGGCATCCGCTGCCAGCTGCATGAAACGTTCCAGGCGCGCAGAGCTGTGCTCGGGGCCCTGGCCCTCGTAGCCGTGTGGCAGCATCAGCGTGATGCCGTTGACGCGCCCCCATTTCACTTCGCCAGAGGCGATGAACTGGTCAATCACCACCTGCGCACCATTGGCAAAATCGCCGAATTGGGCTTCCCACACTACCAATGTGTTGGGGTCATTCGATGCGTAACCGTACTCATAGGCGAGAACGGCTTCTTCGGACAGGATGGAATCGATAACGACAAACGGGGCCTGGTTATCAGCCACGTTCTCCAGTGGCGTGTAGATGCCCGCATCCCACTTTTCCCGCGCCTGATCGTGAATAACCGCATGGCGGTGGGTGAAAGTGCCGCGTCCACTGTCCTCGCCGCTGAGCCGCACCGGGTAGCCGCTGGCCACCAGCGAGGCAAAGGCCATGCTCTCGCCCATGCCCCAGTCTACGTTGACGTCCCCACGCCCCATCGCGGCCCGATCGTCATAAACCTTTTTCACCAATGAGTGCGGTGTCACGCTGGCAGGTAGCACGGTCAGTCTTTCGACCAAACGCTTCCACTCGGCCAGCGGAATCGCCGTGTCGCCCGCATCCGTCCACTTCTTGCCCAGAAAGGGTGTCCAATCCACAGCGTACTTGCTCTTGAAGTTAGTCAGCACCGGGTCCACCGTGTGAATACCGGCATCCATGGCGGCACGGTAGGCCTTCGCCATGTCCTCACCCAGGGTCTCACCCAATCCTTGGGCGGCCAACTTGTCTGCGTACAGTTTGCGGGTACCCGGGTGGGCAGCAATCTTCTTGTACATCAGCGGTTGCGTCAGCATCGGCGTGTCTTGCTCGTTGTGGCCTAGCTTGCGGAAGCAAGTGATGTCCACCACCACGTCCTGGCGGAATTCCAGGCGGAACTCCAACGCCAATTGCGTCGCCAGCACCACGGCTTCCGGGTCGTCACCATTGACGTGCAGCACCGGCGACTCGACCATCTTCACAATGTCGGTACAGAAGGCACTGGAGCGCATGTCGCGCGGGTCGGAGGTTGTGAAACCGATCTGGTTGTTGATGATGATGTGCACCGTGCCACCCGTGGCATAGCCGCGGGTTTGCGCCAGACACAGGGTTTCCTGGTTGACGCCCTGGCCACCAAAGGCAGCGTCACCGTGCACCAGTACCGGCAAAACCTGGTTGCCCAGCGTGTCGCCGCGGCGGTCCATGCGGGCACGCACCGAGCCCTCCACCACCGGATTCACAATTTCCAGGTGCGAGGGGTTGAACGCCAGCGACAGGTGAACCGGGCCGCCTGGCGTTGTCACATCGGAACTAAAGCCCTGGTGATATTTCACGTCACCTGCGGGCAGGTCTTCGGGCGCTGTATGGTCAAACTCGGCAAACAGATCGCCTGGCATCTTGCCCAGCGTATTGACCAGCACGTTCAGACGGCCGCGGTGGGCCATGCCGATCACGATTTCCTGCACGCCCTTGGCGCCGGCTTGCTGGATCAATTCGTCCATGGAGGCGATAAAACTCTCGCCGCCTTCGAGAGAGAAACGCTTCTGTCCCACGTACTTGGTGTGTAGGAAGCGCTCCAACCCTTCGGCCGCCGTCAGTCGGTCCAGAATGTGTTTCTTCTTTTCCGCAGAAAAATGCGGCTTGCTGCGGATGCTTTCAAGCTTCTGCTGCCACCAGCGCTTCTGGTTCTGGTCCGTGGTGTACATGAACTCGGCGCCCAGTGTGCCGCAATAGGTCTCTCGCAAGGCATTCATCAGGTCGCGCAGACTCATGGTGTCGCGGCCAAAGAAGGTGTTGCTGGTGTTGAAAACGGTTTCCTGATCGGCATCGCTGAAACCATAGAACGACAGTTCCAGCTCGGGAATGTTGTCGCGCCCGTGGCGCTTGAGCGGATCCAGATCAGCCCAACGGGCACCGACGTTGCGGTAGGCAGCAATCAGCTGCTGCACCGCCGTACGCTTACGGCCCATTTCCGAGTCTGCACCGGTCGCCAGGACGACTCTGGTGCCCCCCTGCTTGGCGCGCTCGGCAAAAGCGTTAATCACCGGCAAGTGGGGTACGTCGCGCGCATCGCTTCCATCGCCAGCCGGTACATTTTGCAGGGCGTCGAAATACTCGCGCCACGTGTCAGTCACGCTTCCGGGGTTGGCAAGGTAGTTTTCGTACATCTCTTCGACGTAGGGCGCATTGCCACCGAAAAGGTACGTATTGCTTGCGTAGGCCTGATAGACCGACGCAGGGCTCGTCTTCTGCGACGTATTTTCACTCATATTCCGCTGACCTCCGTTTCCCTTTGGGAAACATTAGCTGGTTAAAGCTGGTTTTAATTAACCTTCCGCGGCACGGCTGAACCGTTTGGCGGATGCGACTGTGGCGGGGGAAGGGCCTAGTAACGGGCTAGATTTTGCCACCAATTGACATCAAACAAGTTGCGATGGTCTCGCTAGCACGATGGGAGTCTCGGGGCACGTCCTTACACATGGCTTGCGGTATAAAGATTTACTGATGAAAAAAGCCTCCAAGAATTACTCCTTGGAGGCTTTTGTTTTACCTTATGGTCGGTGTGAAAGGATTCGAACCTTCGACCCCTTGCACCCCAT
>JAIPDC010000200.1 GCA_021737865.1 Rhodoferax sp. | reverse complement strand
CGCACGTCGCGCACCATTAACGTCCAGGCCAATCACGTAGCGAGCGCCGCGTGATTTGGCCAACGCAGCACCGTATAAGCCAAGTAACCCCAAACCTTGGATGACCACGGTGCTGCCCAATCGAATATTGGCGGCCTCCGTCACTGCCACCATGGTGGCCACACCGCAGTTGATGGGCGCAGCCTCGGCGTCGGTCAAGGAGTCAGGAAGTCGCAAGACCCATGACTTGGGCAGAACGTAGCAATATTCGGCAAAGCCGCCGTGGTGATGTGGCGCAGTGGTAACGGCCATGTGCCCGTACTTTTCAACACCCGGTGACTTTTGTGGCAGGTCCAGCACGTCAGTGAAGTAGTTGTCACCTGGGATAAAGAACTCACTCCAGGTAATGCGATCACCTATCGAAAGCTTGTCACCCCGCATGTCGTGGGTGAGCAATTCGCCACGCGCAACAATGCGGCCCACGATCTCATGCCCCAACAAGCCGGGGCAGGGGCTGGGTCGATGACCGTGATACGAGTGGATGTCGGAGCGGCAAATAGTGGACATGCTCACGCGCACCAAGGCTTCCCGTGGACCAGGCGCACGCAAGGGATACGACTCAACCTGAAAGGGTGCGTTTGGCTCGGTATAAATGGCCACTCGCCCTGAGGCAGGCAAGGTCACGCAGTCACCTCCGCACCGTTGATAGCGTAGTCAAAAATCTGGTGGCTTTTCAGCGTAGTGCTTGCAGCGCGCTGGGCGTAGTCGACATTGAGTGGTCGGCTGAGAATGAAGGGCACCCGGGCCTCGGAAACGGCGCCGTGGCTGCGCAGGCGTGCGTCGGCGAGATTGGATAAATCGTGCTCGGATTCACTGGCGCCAATGACCGTGCCAGCGTCGGCAATGACCGCCACATCGCCTTCACGGTCCGCTGGCAAATCGAATTGTCGGCAGACATCGTCTTGGTTTAGCGCCAGGGCAACCCCGGGAATGTCGCGCACTGTTGCGATGATGGCATCCGCAGAGACCTGAGGATCGCGAATCCAGACCCTAACAAATCCGCCCAGGGCGCCATGGTGGCGTACAAATGCATCGGTGATGGGGCAAATCACCTTGGTCGTGCCAGCACCAAAGGCTTGGTCCAGGACGTCCTGGAGGTAAATGACCTTGGGTGTGCCATCGGCATTTGATTTGTCGTTCATGCCGTGGTCTGCAGTGAGGGCCACCGTCGCACCCAGGGCAGCGAGTCGACCAAAAGCATCATCAAGACGTTCGTAAAAGGTGTTTGCCACTGCGTCGCCGGGTGCGTGTTTGTGCTGGATGTAATCCGTCAACGACAGAAAGAGCAGGTCGGGTTTGTCACGTTCAAGCAGTTTGATGCCCGCTTCAAGCACCAACAGTGATAGGTCCATCGAGTACATGTCGGGTTGGGGCATGCCCACGAGTTGAAGCACGTTCTCAATGCCGTTTTCAGCCAGCGTGCACTGGCTTGCGTATTCGGAAGAAAAGCTGATGTTGCCGTGTGTAAGGTCCAAATCCTTTCCGAGTTGCTTGCGCAGTTTGTCTTTCGCAGTGATGGAGACCACGTGGGCACCCGCATCCGCAAAGGTGGCCAGGATGGTGCGACTGCGTAAAAGCTCCGGGCCGGTCATGACCACAGCATCGCCATGCTCGTTCAGGTAATAGTTGCCCGAGATACCGTGCACCGCGGGCGGCGCGCCGGTAATGAGAGACATGTTGTTGGGGCAGGTGAAGCTGGGCACTGTACCGTCTGCGATACCTGCAAATCCCTCGCGCATGAAGCGCGCGATGTTGGGAATGATTCCATCCTTCAAACCTTGCTCGATGTAGGCGGGGTCACCGCCGTCGATACAAACAACGACTACGGGTTGTTGGGGCCAGCGGTAGCTGACGCCATTGAGTTCTAGGGTTTTCATGCGATGCAAATTGAGGAGATCAAATGCTCCAGCGCCGAATGCGGGCCGAGAGGACATCGATCAAGGTGACTGAAACAATGATGATAAAAAGGATGGCAGACGTCTCTGCATAATCAAAGCCACGTATGGACTCGTGCAGGACAACGCCAATGCCCCCAGCGCCAACCATGCCGACAACAGAGGCAGACCGGACGTTTGATTCGAAACGGTAGAGGGAATACGAGATCCATAGTGGCAGCACTTGCGGAATGACGCCATAAAGGATTTCCTCCAGCGCGTTGGCGCCCGTGGCGCGCACGCCTTCGACGGGACGCGGATCTATCGCCTCTACCGCCTCGGCAAACAGCTTGGCCAATACGCCCGTAGTGTGAATCCAGAGCGCCATCACGCCCGCAAATGGTCCCAGGCCCACAGCGACGATGAACAACATCGCAAACACCATTTCATTGATGGCGCGAAAGGAATCCATCAAGCGGCGCATCGGCTGATAGACCCAGGCAGGCGCAATGTTCTCAGCGCAAAGCAGGCCGAAAGGAATAGCGCAGACAATGGCCAAAACAGTGCCCCAAATGGCAATGTGAATGGTGATGACCATTTCACTCAGGTAAATGCGCCACTCATGAAAGTTTGGCGGAAAAAATTCCTTGCCAAACACAGCCATGTTGGCCGAGTCCTCAATCAGCGCCAGTGGGCGCATATCGGCACCCTTCCATGACCAGATCAGCAACATCAACAATACCCCCCAGGTCAACTGCGTGCCAAGGCTCGTCGTCGGCGGAGCAAGGGGAATGTCTTTGATGGTGGGCTTGATTGTCATGACAGGGCGTCCGATTGCGTCAGTGGGCTACTTCAGCTTGGCCAGCACGGCAAGCTTGGCATCGATCTCGTCGAGCCTGGCCTTCTTGTCGGTGGCGTTCATGTTTTCATCGGCTTCTGCCTTTTTGCGGTCCTTGAAGAGTTCGAGTTGACGGATCGGGATCAGCTGCGCATCGGTCGAGGCCTTGAAACCAGCCAGGCGGTACATGTTTTTAAGAATTTCCTTCTCACGCTCGTCTTTGCCATAGCCGGTTACAAAATCCTGAATCTTTTTCTTGACGTCTGAGGGCAGGTCTTTGCGCCACACCAGCGGATCGCGAGGGATCAAAGGCGAAGTCCAGAGAATGCGAATCTGTTCCAGTTTCTCGGGCGACTTTTCCTTCATCTTGGCAGTCATCTCGCTGTTGCTGGTAGCGAGATCGACCTGCTTGTTGAGTACTGCCAGGAAATTGCCCTCGTGATTGGAAGAGCGCATCACCTTGAAGTGGGTCTTGGGATCCAGATTATTGAGGGTGAAAACATAGTAGCTGGGTACCAACGTGCCGGAAGTAGAAGAGGGGTCACCAATGCCGAACGTATATTCCTTGCCATTTTTCAAGACCTGATCCAGCGTTTTGATAGATGAGTCTTTGTGCGTGATCAGGTAAGAGTAATAGCCGGGCGTGCCGTCCAGGTCCACAAACTGGGCGAACACTTCACCGCTGGAACGGTCGACAGCATCGATCGCAGACTTGTTTCCATACCAGGCAATATGCACCTTGTTGAATCGCTGGGCTTCGATGATGCCGGCGTAGTCGGTAGCGTAAAAGCCATTGACTTTGAGACCAACCGACTTGGTCATGTCGTCGAGAAACGGTTCCCACATTTGCTTGAGAGCGCCGGCTTTCTCGGTAGCGATGATGCCAAAGTTGAGTTCCTTGATATCTGCAGCACTGGCGACGCTGGCTGCGGTGATGGCTAGGGCAGCCAGAATGGTTTTCGCGATTTTTATCATGTGAATTCCTTTTGAAGTTTGAGGAGGTGGAGAGTCAGGCGAGAGCTGCAGCGCCCATTGAGAGGGAAGAAACTGCCGGGGGAGATTCGTTTGTGCCATGCGAGGTAAAGAACTCACGGGCACTGCTGCCGTAAAGCTCTGCAAGCAAATCGGGGGTCAATGCCGAGGAGGGGCCGTCGTACACGACACGCCCTGCATGAAGTGCAATCGTGCGCGGGCAATAGCGGGCAGCAAACTCAACTTGATGCAGCGAGACCAGTACCGTGCACTTGTGCTTTTGGTTCATCTCCTTCAGTAACTCCATCACCTTGCGCGAGGACTCAGGATCCAGAGATGCAATAGGTTCATCGGCGAGGATGAGACGTGCGCCCTGCACCAGGCATCGCGCCAGGGCTGCGCGCTGTTGCTGACCGCCGGAGAGTGTGGACGCGCGTTGCCAGGCGGTCTGCTCAACGCCTACCGATGCAAGTGCCTCTAGCGCTTTTTGTCGCTGCTCGACACTGAAGCGCATAAACAGACTGCGCCACCACGGAGTTTGATAGAGCTGCCCGATCAGCACGTTGGTGATGACCGGTAGACGATTGACCAGATTGAATTGCTGAAACACAAAGCCGACGCGGTTGCGCACCTGCCGAAAACAGGGCATGAGTTTTCCACCGGCCTGCACCGTTTGCCCCAGAACATCGATCTCACCACTGTTGGAAGTAACAAAGCCAGGCAGATGCCGTAGCAGGGTGGATTTGCCCGAGCCCGACGCGCCGAGCAGGGCCACCATTTCGCCTTCACGAATCTCCAGGGATACCTTGTCCAGCGCCTGGCAATTGGCGTAGGACTTACTCAGTTCGCGGGTGACCACGGCATACGACATCATTTTCTCCACTGTCATCGGATTGCAATGTTCGCAAGCTTAAAATTCAAATGTGTCAAATTGTTGACAATCTACGATTTTTTGAAAATGTTGCAGATCCATTCATTCCACATGAAGACTTCATGACCTATGCGCAAACCTTGGGTGTTTTAAAACACCATTCCATGCCCTCGCTGGTTCAGGAGGAACTCGAACGTATGCTGCGCAGGGGTGCCTTTGCGCCGGGCGATCCGCTGCGAGAGGCTTCGCTTGCGACGCAACTCGGTGTGTCGCGCGGACCTATCCGTGAAGCTTTTCGCTCGCTGGAGGAGAAGGGCCTCGTGCGGGTTGAAAAGAACCGCGGCGTTTTCGTGCGAATCATCACCCCGCAGGAAGCAGACGACATCTTTGAAGTGCGTACAGCACTGGAAGAACTCATCGTTTCCCGACTCGCCGGAGCGCCTGCGTGTCTGGCCGATTCAGGCTTGCCCGAACTGTTGAACAAAGCCGAGAAGCTTTCTGCCAAGGCAGACTTTTCAGGCTGTCACGCTCTGAATGTTCAATTTCATGAGCGACTTGCCGAGCTTGCAGGCAACGCGACTTTGCTCCACACCTATCGGCGATTGGTCAATGAACTTTCACTTTTTCGCCAGCAAGCGCATGCAAGGTCTCCTGATGCATCGACTTTGCGGCAGTCAGTGGCTGATCATAGGAATCTCTTCACCGCCTTGATTGAAGGCGACAAGCGCAAAGCCTTGCGCGTACTCAAGCTTCACGTTGAAGAGAGCCGCAAGCGGTTGAAAACCATTTTGTTAAATCCATCAAATGTCATCTTATGAAGTTCCATTCTGAAGCCCTGCGTATAGGCGGTCAACGCGTCAGCCGAGATCGTGTTATTGAGATTCAAAACCCCTATTCCGGTGACTGCATCGGCACGGTGCCCAAGGCGGGTGTCGGCGATGTACGACAGGCCTTTGAAATCGCCCGGGCCTACCGCCCGCGGTTGAGCCGCTACGAGCGTTCCAACATTCTGCACAAGGCCGCAGACATTGTTGTTGCGCAGGCAGATCGCATCAGCGATCTGATCACGTTGGAGTCTGGTTTGTGCAAGAAAGACAGTCTCTATGAAGCGGGTCGCGTACGTGATGTGCTGGTCTTTGGCGCCAACGCGGCACTGCAGGATGATGGCCAAATATTTTCATGTGACATTACACCGCACGGTCGCCAGCGCCGGGTTTATACCCAGCGCGACCCGTTGCTTGGGGTGATCAGCGCCATCACCCCTTTCAACCATCCGATGAACCAGGTTGCCCACAAAGTGGTTCCGGCGATTGCCACCAACAATCGCATGGTGCTTAAACCCTCCGAGAAGGTGCCGCTTTCCGCCTTGATGCTTGCCGATATTTTGTATGAGGCGGGTCTGCCACCGGCGATGTTTCAGGTTGTCACGGGCGACCCAGCCGAGATTGCGGACGAGTTGCTAACCAACCCGAATATTGACCTGGTGACTTTTACCGGTGGCGTTGCGATTGGCAAGCACATTGCACGGACTGCGGGTTACCGACGCATGGTGCTGGAACTTGGCGGCAATGACCCGATTATCGTGATGGACGATGCTGATCTGGAAGAAGCGTCCTCGCTAGCCGTCTCGGGTTCATATAAAAATTCAGGCCAGCGTTGCACCGCCGTTAAACGCATATTGGTCCACGCTTCGGTGGCCGACGCCTTTGTTGAAAAATTGCTGGAAAAGACCAAGGCGTGGCAATACGGCAACCCCGCCGATCCCGGCATGGATATGGGCACCGTCATTGACGAGCAGGCGGCGCAACTGTTTGAGTCCCGCGTGAACGAGGCGGTGGCGCAGGGTGCGAAGCTTCTCGTGGGAAATGAGCGGGTCGGCGCGCTGTATTCGCCAACGGTGTTAGACCATGTCCAGGCCGATATGACCGTAGTTCGTGAGGAAACATTTGGCCCGGTCTCACCGGTGATCCGATTCCACGATTTGGCCGAGGCGATTCGCATCGTCAATGGAACGGCCTATGGCTTGTCGTCGTCGGTTTGTACCAACCGGCTCGATGTCATCACGCGGTTGGTGAACGAACTCCATGTTGGCAGCGTAAACGTGCGCGAAGTTCCGGGCTATCGATTGGAGCTTACGCCCTTTGGTGGCATCAAGGATTCGGGCCTTGGGTATAAAGAAGGTGTGCTTGAAGCCATGAAGAGCTTTACCAACGTCAAGACCTATTCCCTGCCCTGGCCGGCCTGATGTCTGCAGTTGTCGCCGGGCTGATTGTCCTCTCCGCCTTGATGCATGCGGGGTGGAATTTTCTGGTCAAACGCGGTCGTGATGGGCATCTCGATACCGTCAGTTTTTCGCTCGGGTGTAGCGTAATCGCGGCCTGTTTGTTGCCCTTTGTTCCGTTGCCAGATGCTGCCTGCCATCCCTGGCTCATGGCCACACTGGTGGTCCATGTTGCGTACTTCCTGACGCTGGCGGAGGCTTATCGCCATGCCGACCTGTCGCTTGCTTATCCCCTCATGCGGGGCATGGCACCCATGCTCGTTGCACTGATGGCTCCGATTTTGGGGGAGGCAATGACGTCTGTTCAAACAGCTGGCATTGTGATGATTGGCTTGGGGATCGTCTTGCCGGCATGGGTTGGCAGGCCCTGGCAAAAAGTTGATAAAAAGGGGTTGTATTTTTGCCTGCTCAATGCGGCAATCATTGCCCTGTACACCCTGATGGACGGCGTTGGTGTGCGTCTTTCCGGCAATGCGCTGTCATATACCTTATGGCTTTTTCTGTTCAATTCCTGGGGCATCTTGACAGTACTGGCTTTGCGACGCGGACTCTCCGAGGTGATACAGCATGTATATCAAGGCTGGCGTATCGCGATGCTTGGGGCATGTATGAGCATGGCCTCCTACGGGATCGTGTTGTGGGCCATGAC
>JAIPDC010000199.1 GCA_021737865.1 Rhodoferax sp. | reverse complement strand
CGTTTTGACAACTACCTGAAAGCACTGCAAACGGTAACGGAAGCAGTGGAGTTGTCAAAGGAACGCCCGCTTTCAAAGCTGGAGCAGCAGGGCCTGATTCAGGGTTTTGAGTTCACGCACGAGTTGGCGTGGAATGTGTTGAAAGACTATCTTGAAGAGCAGGGTTTCGTTGGCATCATCGGCTCAAAGAATGCAACCCGGGAAGCGTTCAAGAATGCCCTGATTTCCGATGGAGAGGCCTGGATGGACATGATCAAGGCACGCAATCTGACATCGCATACCTACAACACGGGCATTGCCGAAGGCATTGCAAATGATATTTTGGCGCGCTTTTATCCAGCTTTTTCGTCCATGGCGCAGACCTTTGCGCTGTTGGACGCCAAGTCTGATACGCAGTCATGAAATTCGGACTGCCGGACCAGACGGTCGCCAAAATCTGCGCGGTGTTTGCCCTATACCCCGCAATCCAGAGAGCGGTAATTTACGGTTCTCGCGTCAAAGGTAACTACAAGGCAGGTTCAGACATTGACCTGACCCTGTTCGGTGCGACGCTGACTCCAGCAATGTGTGCAGATATTGCCGACGCTCTGGATGACTTGCTGCTCCCGTACTGCATTGACCTGTCGCTGTTTGACACCTTGGATAAGCAAGCCCTGCGAGAACATATTGAGCGGGTTGGCGTTGACTTTTATCCGCTTGGGGTATGAGTCGATCCGCTGTTCGATTTTTATGTAAATTAGGCCTATAGACCCCGTGGAATATGCGTATGCAGCTATAAAAAATATAGCAAGTATTTTCGCCGCGGCAGTAACCAACCCCTGCGTGTGCCGCCTCAACTGGCGTAGGCGTCACCCTTTTTCCGCCTGCTCCCTTGTTTGAAGGTGGCTGCGGCAGGTGGCGTTGATGACGCGCAACTCGGCTAGCGTCTCGTCAATGTGGGCGCGTTTCTTTTCCAGTTCGGCAATTTCGGTGTCGGTGCGCTCAATGACATAACTCAGCTGCTGGGCGCGGCCTTCGCCCTGGTTGCCATACAAATCCAGGTAGCGCTTGATTTCTGACAGGGGGGAGCCAATGGCCTTGGCGCGCAGGATCAGCGTCAGGCGGGCACGGTCGCGCCGGGTGTAGACCCGCGCGCCGTTGATGCGCCGGGGCGAGAGTAGC
Source organism: Rhodoferax sp. (assembly GCA_021737865.1). GTDB lineage: Bacteria > Pseudomonadota > Gammaproteobacteria > Burkholderiales > Burkholderiaceae_C > Allorhodoferax. The sequence goes on along the minus strand of JAIPDC010000199.1, from coordinate 6,368 downwards.
CCCTTGTCCTCGTAAAAACGCAGCGCCCGTAGCGTGATGCCGTGTTCCCGACACAACTCGGTGATGCCAAACAGCTCGGTGGCAGCCTCGTCGCGGTGCGAGTCCACAAACGCCTGCGCGTCGGTCAGTGTATCGGGCAGCATGTCCACGGCGGGCAGTCAGTGTGTGGCTCAGATGACGCGTTGCAGGCGCATGGCAACACCCATGTCGCCCGAGACCTTGAGCTTGCCCGCCATGAAGCCGGTGGTGGGTTCCAGATCCCCGGTCAGCAGGGCGTTGAGGTTTTCCAGGGTGATGCCCACGGTGCAATCTGAGTCGACGTTGTCATTGGTCACGTTGTTGGGGGTGGATCCGCCATCGATGCGGATCACTCCGTCAGCGCCGCAATCAAACTTTAGCGTGGCGGCCAGGCCGCTGTCAGCGCCCACTTTGGTGCGGATGGCTTGTGTGCATTCGTCGAGGTTCATGGTCATTTCCTTGCAAAAAAAGTGAGTAGGGCCACCGGTCACAGACGGGGCGGTTGGATTCGGGCTGAATGCTAACAGTCGAATATGCCGCAAACATCAGTATAAACACCTAAACGATATTTGGTTGACGTTAACGTTACCTTCATTTCTAATGCGGGAAGTTCAAAGCAAGGAAATTTGCCCATGCCTGTCATCCGTTCCAAGATCAAGCCCCGATCTGAAGGTTTTGCTGCCAACACCCAGCGCATGCAGGGCCTGCTGGCTGAAGTCCAGCGCCTCGAAGGCTTGGTGATTGCCGAGTCAGAATCCAAGCGCGACAAGTTCGAGAAGCGCAAGCAGCTGTTGCCGCGCGAGCGCGTCGCGCGTTTGCTGGACCGCGGCACGCCGTTCCTGGAACTCAGCCGCCTGGCGGGGCTGAACATGCATGATGACGATGGCAAAAAGTCGGTCATGGGCGGTGGCTCCATCGTGGGGATTGGCGTGGTGGCGGGCAAGCGCTGCATCATCTCCGCCAGCGACAGCGCCGTCAAAGGTGGCACCGTAGCGCCCATGGGCCTGAAAAAGGGTCTGCGCGTGCAGCAGATCGCGCAAGAGAACAAGCTGCCCCTGATTTCGCTGGTGGAGAGTGGTGGCGCCAACCTGATGTACCAGAGCGAAATCTTCATTGAGGGTGGGCGCACCTTTGCCAATCAGGCGCGCATGTCGGCAATGGGCCTGCCGCAGATCGCCGTGGTGCATGGCTCGTCCACGGCGGGCGGTGCGTATTTGCCCGGCCTGTCCGACTACGTGATTCTGGTGCGCGGTCGGTCCAACATCTTTCTGGCCGGCCCGCCCCTGGTCAAGGCCGCGATAGGCGAGGACTGCACTGAGGACGAACTGGGTGGCGCAGAGACCCATGCCCAAGTCACGGGATTGGGCGAGTACCTGTGCGAGGACGATGCCCACGCCATCGGCATGGCGCGCGAGGTGATGGACAAGCTGCGCTGGGATGTGGCCCCTGCTGATGGCACTTACGCAGAGCCGTTGTTTGATGAACAGGAACTCATGGGCATCGTCCCCGCAGACGAGCGTGAGCCCTACGATGTGCGCGAAGTCATCGCGCGACTGGTGGACGGCTCCGATTTTCTGGAATTCAAGGCCGAATACGGCGCCGAGATGATGTGTGGCCACGCGCGCGTGCAGGGGCAACTGGTGGGCATTCTGGGCAACAACGGCCCCATTCAGCCTGCAGGCTCGACCAAGGCTGCTCAGTTTATCCAGCTGTGTGACCAGACCGGCACCCCGCTGGTCTTTTTGCAGAACACCACGGGCTACATGGTGGGCTCGGTGGCGGAGCGCAGTGGTGCGATCAAGCACGGCTCCAAGATGATCCAGGCGGTGGCCAATGCCCGGGTACCCAAGTTCACTTTCATCCTGGGTGGTTCCTACGGCGCGGGCAACTACGGCATGTGTGGTCGCGGGTTTGATCCGCGTTTCATCTTTGCCTGGCCCACGGCACGCACGGCCGTGATGGGTGGTGTGCAAGCCGCGAAGGTGATGGACATCCTCAACCGCGCCAAGATCGAGCGCATGGGCATGGAAGCCAATGAAGAAGCCCTGGCCGCCATGTCGGACGGCTTACGCCTGCGGTTGGACAAGGAATCTGCAGCCCTGTTTGGAACCGCACGTCTATGGGATGACGGCATCATTGACCCGCGCGATACGCGCCGCGTGCTGGGACTGTGCCTGGCGCTGGCGGCTGAAGCCGATGCACGTACTTTGCGCCCGAATACGTTTGGCGTGGCGCGGATGTAAGCCCGCCGCCCCTTTTGTTTCACTTCCCCATTTGCACGAAAGACCGCCATGAAATTCACACCCGAACACGAACAAATCGCCGACACCGTTCGCAAATTTGTTGCCAACGAAATCAACCCGCATTTGCCCGAGTGGGAAAAAGCAGGCATTTTCCCGGCACACCAACTGTTCAAGAAGATGGGCGACCTGGGCCTGCTGGGCATCAAGTACCCCACCGAATTCGGCGGCATGGGGCTGGACTTCAGCTACTCCATGGTGATGGCCGAGGCCCTGGGCGAGTGCAAGGCCGGTGGCGTGCCCATGGCCATCGGGGTGCAGACGGATATGTGCACACCGGCTCTGGCGCGTTTTGGTTCGGATGCCTTGCGCCATGAATTTCTGGCACCCGCCATTGCCGGTGACATGGTGGGATGCATCGGGGTGAGCGAAGTGGGTGGCGGCTCCGACGTGGCGGCGCTCAAGACCACGGCGCGCAAGGATGGCAGCGACTACATCATCAACGGCTCCAAGATGTGGATCACCAACGGCATGCAGGCTGACTGGTGCTGCCTGCTGGCCAACACGTCGGACGCCGCGCCGCACAAGAACAAGTCGCTCATCATGGTGCCGCTGAACAGCCCGGGCATCACGCGCCAGAAGATTGAAAAGATCGGCATGCATTCCAGCGACACGGCCCAGCTGTTTTTTGATAATGTGCGCGTGCCGCAGAAGAATCTGATCGGCCAGGAGGGCATGGGCTTTATGCTGCAGATGCTGCAGTTCCAGGAAGAGCGGCTCTACGGCGCGGCCGGGTGCTTGCGTTCGCTCGATAGCCTGATCGACCAGACCATTGACTACACCCGCCAGCGCCAGACGTTTGGCAAGCCCATCCTGCACAACCAGGTGGTGCACTTCCGCCTGGCCGAGCTGCGCACCGAGGTCGAGGCCCTGCGGTCCCTGACCTATCGCGCAGTGGAGTCTTATGTGTCAGGCAAGGACGTGACGCGGTTGGCATCCATGGCAAAGCTCAAGGCCGGGCGGCTGTCGCGCGAAGTGGCGGACAGCTGCCTGCAATACTGGGGTGGCATGGGCTTTACTGCCGATAACCCGATTTCACAGTCGTACCGTGACGGCCGTTTGATCTCCATCGGCGGAGGTGCCGACGAGATCATGTTGGGCATCATTTGCAAGTTTGAAGGCACTTTGCCCGGCAAAGCATGACACATTCAGTGCCAAATGAGGCTATAGCCCCCGCAGAATATGTGCAAGATGCTCCTGAATTGATAGCTGTTTTGGTCGAGCAAGTGGGTGCGGTGTTGCACATCACACTCAACCGACCCGAGTCCCGCAACGCCATGTCACTGCAAATGGTGGCCGAGCTGCGCCAGGTGCTTGCAGCAGCAGAAGGCCGCGCGGGCCAGAGTGACGCGGTGCGCGTGGTGGCGTTACGTGGCGCGGGTGGCCACTTCTGCGCCGGAGCCGATTTGAAAGACATGGCCGGTGCCCGCATGCGCGCCATGCAGGCAGCAGGCACGGGCGCAAGTGACCCGATGGCGGAAGTGAACGCCGAGTTTGGTCAGTTGTGCGTGGCGTATTCGCGCAGTCCGCTGGCTGTCGTGGCGGTGCTGGAAGGCACGGTCATGGGCGGGGGTTTTGGTCTGGCCTGTGTGGCCGATGTGGCCATTGCCAGCGAGACCGCCAATTTTCGCCTGCCCGAGACTTCGTTGGGCGTGGTGCCTGCCCAAATCGCGCCCTTCCTGGTGGAGCGCCTGGGCTACTCACAGGCCAAGCGCCTGGCCGTCACCGGTGGTCGGCTGGACGCGGCCGCTGCGCTGCGCCTGGGGTTGGTACATGAAGTAGCTGCAAGTGATGCCATAGTCTCTGCTCTCGACAAAGTGCTGGCAGACATTCTGGCCTGCGCACCGGGCGCATTGGCTGCTACCAAAGCCCTGATGGCCCAAGCCAGACTGCGGGAGCCGCAAGACCTGGTGCAGTCCGCAGCCGCCATCTTTTCCCAAGCCGCTCAGGGCCCGGAAGGCCTGGAGGGCATGACCGCCTTCATTCAGAAGCGCAAACCGAATTGGGTACCCGCATGACCGTCTCACAAAAACGGATTGGCGCTAGGAGTCTGGGCGGCAGAGCGCTTTGCTTCGTGTCCCCCGAGCGCTGCGCGCTCTCCTCCTTTACCTACGCAAAACGCTCAACCACCCAGACTCCCTCGAAGGTGTTTTATGTTTAGCAAAATTTTGATAGCCAATCGCGGAGAAATCGCCTGCCGCGTGATCCGCACCGCGCGCAACCTGGGTTACCGCACGGTGGCGGTATTCAGCGACGCCGACCGCGATGCGCCCCATGTGGCCATGGCCGATGAGGCCGTACACATTGGCGGCTCGCCTGCTGCCGAATCGTATTTGCGTTTTGACGCCATTCTGGAAGCTGCGCGCAAGACGGGCGCCGATGCAGTCCACCCCGGCTATGGCTTTCTGAGTGAGAACGCTGCATTTGCGCAGGCCTGCGTGGACGCCGGGCTGGTCTTCATCGGCCCACCGGCCAGTGCCATCACCGCCATGGGCGACAAGGCTCTGGCCAAGAAACGCATGCTGGACGCGGGTGTGCCCTGTGCACCCGGCTATTTGGGTGCCGATCAAAGCGATGCCGTTTTGACTGCCGAGGCAGAAAAGCTGGGCTTTCCTTTGCTGGTCAAAGCGGTCGCCGGTGGCGGCGGGCGTGGCATGCGACTGGTGCGGCATTTCTCCGAAATGCAGCAGGGCATTGACGGTGCACGCCGTGAAGCGCTGAGCGCGTTTGGCGATGGCACGCTGATGCTGGAGCGCCTGATTGACAACGGCCGCCATATCGAGATTCAGGTGTTTGCCGATGCCCATGGCAATGCCGTCTATCTGGGCGAGCGCGATTGCACCGCGCAACGCCGCCGCCAGAAGGTGATTGAAGAGGCGCCTTCGCCCGTGGTGACGCCGGCCATGCGCGAGGCCATGGGCCAGGATGCTGTGGCTGCGGCATTGGCCGTGGGTTACCGGGGTGCCGGCACCGTCGAGTTCATCGTGGACGACAAGTTGCACCACTATTTCCTGGAGATGAACACGCGCTTGCAGGTGGAGCATCCAGTGACCGAAATGGTCACCGGCTACGACCTGGTGGAGTGGCAGCTGCGGGTTGCGGCGGGTGAGCGATTGCCCGCGCAGCAGGCCGATATCTCTCTGACGGGCCACGCCATAGAAGCACGACTGTATGTGGAAGACCCCTACACCGGCTTCACCCCGCAAACCGGCACCGTGTTGTGGTGGCACCCCGCCAACGCCATGCACACTGACGTGGCAAAGCCCGGCGTAGGGCATGGGGTGCGTGTGGACGACGGCATCATTCAGGGCAGTGTGATCTCGCCGTACTACGACCCCATGGTGGCGAAAATCATTGTGCATGGGCGCGACCGTGATGACGCCATTCGCCGCCTGCGTGCTGCCCTGGCCAACACGCCCTTGCTGGGTTTGAAGAACAACAGCCGTTTCTTGAGTGATCTGGTGGATCACCCCGCTTTCCGCCAGGCGGAGATGACAACGACGTTGATCGATCAATGGCTCGAGCAAGGGGAGCCTTTGCTGCAAGAGCCTGTGCCTACCGATGATGTCTGGCGCGTGGCCGCGATGGCTATCGCCATGCGCAATGGCAGCAGTTGGCGCTCTAACAGCGTGGCGGCGTTTGATTTGCGTTTGCAGGCTGGTGAAACGGTGCGCAGTGTTCGTGTGCAGCCAGACCGCTTTGGTGGCGTTGCAGTGAGCCAGGATGGTGCAACGGTGCAAGCCAGCGTGCTGGGTTTTAGCGAGGGCAGACTGAGCTACGCCGTCGATGGCGTGGTGCGCAGCGCTATTGCAGTGTTTGCCGATGCGCAGGTGCATCTGGCGCTGGATGGCAACACGTTCGTATTCACGGAGGTATCTGCTTTCCCTGACGCCGATGCGCTGAAGGATGCAAGCAAGGCACGCTCTCCTGTGGCCGGCAAGGTGACTCAGGTTCTGGTGACCAGCGGCGCCGACGTGCAGGTCGGCCACCAGCTAGTCTGTGTGGAAGCGATGAAGATGGAGATGTGGCTGTGCGCCGAGGCCGCAGGCG
>JAIPDC010000198.1 GCA_021737865.1 Rhodoferax sp. | reverse complement strand
AACGGGATTCCACAATGAAAAAGGCCCGCTGAACAGTGGGCGGGCCTAAAACTATTCCTGCGGATTATCGCAAGGAAAGGGGCAACGCCCCACGCAGCTTGCTCACTGGACGGTCTGCGCCAGTTCGCCACGGGCATATTGGGCCGCCACCACCTGCAGGCTGTTGCCCTTGATTTTTGCACCCTGGCCTTCACAGCCAAATTCCATATAGCGCTGTTTGCAGATGCTCTTGGCGGCTTCGCGGGCAGGCTTGAGCCAGTCGCGGGCATCGAACTTCTCAGGGTTTTCGAACATGAACTTGCGCACCGCAGCGGTCATGGCCAGGCGGATGTCGGTGTCGATGTTGATCTTGCGCACACCGAACTTAATGGCCTTCTGGATTTCTTCCACCGGCACGCCGTAGGTTTCTTTCATCTTGCCGCCATACTGGTTGATGATGGCCAACAGGTCTTGCGGCACGCTGCTCGAGCCATGCATCACCAAGTGGGTGTTGGGTAGGCGCTTGTTGATCTCGATGACACGGTCAATGGCCAGGATGTCACCTGTGGGCTTGCGGGTGAACTTGTAGGCGCCGTGACTGGTGCCAATGGCAATGGCCAGCGCGTCGAGCTGGGTACGCTTGACAAAGTCGGCAGCCTGCTCGGGGTTGGTCAGCATTTGCTCGCGGGTCATGGTGGCGTCGGTACCGTGCCCGTCTTCCTTATCCCCCTTCATGGTCTCCAGCGAGCCCAGGCAGCCCAGTTCACCTTCGACGGTGACGCCAGTTGCGTGCGCCATTTCGACCACTTTGCGGGTCACTTCGACGTTGTACTCGTAGCTGGCAATGGTCTTACCGTCGCCTTCAAGGCTGCCGTCCATCATGACCGAGCTAAAGCCCAGGTTGATGGCCCCCTGGCAGATCTCCGGGCTCTGGCCATGGTCCTGGTGCATCACCAGCGGAATGTTGGGATAGGCCTCGATGGCGGCTTGGATCAAATGCTTGATGAAGGCTTCACCGGCGTATTTGCGGGCGCCGGCGCTGGCTTGCAGGATGACCGGGGCGCCAACCTCTTTAGCGGCCTCCATGACGGCCTGTACCTGCTCCAGGTTGTTGACATTGAAGGCTGGAATGCCGTAGCCATTGGCGGCGGCGTGGTCCAGAAGTTCGCGCATTGAAACGAGTGCCATGAGATTTCCCCTAGTGAAGTTGGTAACCGCTTGGTAACTTGTACCGATATCCGAATTTTAGCCCTCTACTCCACCTGACAAATCTTAAGCATATTGGTGCCGCCAGGTGAACCCATGGGCTCACCGCAGGTAATGGCATAAACATCGCCCTTTTGCACAATGCCGCGGGACTTGAGGTGGTTTTCGGCTTCGCGCAGCGCAGTGTCACGGTCAGCGCTGGTGTCGACAAATATGGGTCGCACGTTGCGGTACAGCGCCATCTTGCGCTGTGTTGCGACTTTGGAGGTCAGCGCATAAATCGGCACGCGAATCAGGTGCCGACTCATCCACAAGGCGGTGGAGCCGCTGTCCGTCATGGCCACGATGGCCTTGGCTCCCAGATGGTGGGCCGTAAATAGTGCGCCCATTGCGATGGTCTGGTCAATGCGCTGGAAGGTCTTGCCGGTGAAGTCGGATTCGAGCTCGAAGCTTTCGTGGCCTTCGGCTGCATGGCAAATCTTGGCCATTTCGACAATGGTTTCCAGCGGGTACTTTCCGGCGGCCGTCTCGGCCGACAGCATCACCGCATCGGTGCCATCCAGCACGGCGTTGGCCACATCACTGACCTCGGCGCGCGTGGGGACGGGGTTGGTAATCATGGACTCCATCATCTGCGTGGCCGTGATGACCACCCGATCATGCTCACGCGCCAGCTTGATCATGCGTTTTTGCAGACCCGGCACGATGGCATTGCCGACCTCGACCGCCAAGTCGCCCCGGGCCACCATGATGCCGTCGCTGGCCAGCAAAATTTCCAGTAACTTGGGGATGGCTTCTGCGCGCTCGATCTTGGCAATCAAACCGGGCTTATGGTCATATTCGGCCGCAGCCACGTTGCACAACTGCCGCGCCATTTCCATGTCGGTCGCATTCTTGGGGAAACTCACCGCCACGTAATCCGCCTTAAAACTCATGGCGGTTCGGATGTCTTCCATATCCTTGCCGGTCAGAGCCGGCGCAGTCAGCCCGCCGCCCTGCTTGTTGATGCCTTTGTTATTGGACAACTCGCCGCCGAGTTTGACGGTGGTGTGAACGGCTTCACCCTTGACCGCATCGACGGTGATCACGATCAAGCCGTCATTGAGCAGCAGTACGTCGCCGGCCTTCACTTCGCGCGGCAAGGCTTTGTAGTCCAGCCCAACGGCGTCAATATCGCCCAATTCGGTGCGCGCGGCATCCAGCACGAATTTCTGCCCCGGCTCCAGAAAGACCTTGCCTTCCGCAAACTTGCCCACGCGGATTTTTGGGCCCTGCAAGTCGGCCATGATGGCGACTTCACGCCCGGCGCGCTGGGCGGCTTCGCGCACCAGCCTGGCTCGGTCAATGTGGTCCTGCGCCTTGCCGTGACTGAAGTTCAGCCGCACCACATTGACACCCGCACGAATCATCTGCTCCAGCAGTTCGGGGTCGCTGGAAGCGGGGCCCAGGGTGGCAACAATCTTGGTAGCGCGACGTGGCATGAAACGGTCTCCTCTTATATTGCAGCCATTTTCACACGGATAGTGCGGCCAGACGTTACACCGCGACGTCAAGTTGCACTGAAAATCCGCCCTGAAAAGGAGCCATGCCCGACGGCAAGATCAAATTCAGTGCAGTGGCTGCTGTTGGCATTGCACGAGGTGTGGTTCAATTGAGCACCAAAAAATTTAAATCGAAGCCAAATTCCGCCATCCATGATCACACTTGACACCCCAATGGACACGCTGCTCGACAGCTCCCATGGCAAGCCCAAGTTGCTCGTGGTGGATGATCAACCCATCAATATTCAGGTCATGCACCAGGTATTCGGGGGCGACTATCAGGTGTTTATGGCAACCAGTGGTCCCCAGGCATTGGCCATCTGCAAGGCCAACCCTCCTGATCTGGTATTGCTGGACATCGTCATGCCCGGCATGGACGGATTCGAAGTCTGCTCCCGCCTCAAGGCCGATGACGCGACATGCAATATCCCGGTCATCTTTGTAACCGCCCACACTGATGCAGCCCAGGAGACGCACGGTTTGGGCCTGGGCGCTGTGGACTTTATTGCCAAGCCAGTCAATCCAGCGGTGGTGCGCGCACGGGTCAAAACCCAGTTGACCCTTAAATTTCAATCAGACTTGCTGCGCAAGTTGGTGTTTCTGGATGGGCTCTCCGGAGTCTATAACCGCCGCTACTTTGACCAACAACTCGGCATCGAATGGGCGCGCTCCACACGCAGCAGTTTTCCGCTGTCTGCCATCATGATTGACGTGGACCATTTCAAACTCTTCAACGACCGCTATGGTCACCAGTCGGGGGACGACTGTCTGCGCCAGATTGCGGTAGCGCTCAAAGTTTGCCTGAAACGCCCCGGTGATCTGGTGGCCCGCTATGGTGGTGAAGAATTTGCATGCATCCTGCCAGACACCCCTTTTGACGATGCCATGTCCCTGGCCAACGATTTGGAGCGCAAGGTTCGGGCGCTGGCCATTCCCCATGAGTCCTCCAGCGTAGCCAAGGTCATCACCGTCAGCGTCGGAGTGGCTACCCGTACCGTTGACTCTGCTGACGATGCAGCGGCGCTGGTCGGACTGGCCGACTCCCAGTTGTACAACGCCAAACAAAGCGGCCGCGGACGAGTCTGCGGCGCGCAACTGTAAAAAATAGCAGCGTTTAGCCGGCAAAGCGCCGCGACAACACTTCGAATGCGGGCAGGGTCTTGCCCTCAAGCACTTCCAGGAAGGCTCCGCCGCCGGTACTGATGTAACCCACCTGCTTCTCAATACCGTACTTGGCAATGGCGGCCAGCGTGTCTCCGCCACCGGCAATGCTGAACGCGCTGGACGCCGCAATGGCTTGGGCGATCACCTTGGTGCCGTTCTCAAACGCAGCAAACTCGAACACGCCCACCGGCCCGTTCCAGACAATGGTTCCCGCCGACATCAGCTGCTTGGCAAGTACCTGCGCCGTTTCAGGGCCAATATCGAGAATCAGGTCGTCATCGGCAACATCGGTCGCCGCCTTGACGGTTGCCGGCGCATCTGCGGCAAAGGTCTTGGCGGTCACCACATCCGTGGGGATGGGTACGGCAGCGCCGCGCGCCTTCATGGCTTCGATCACGGCGGTGGCTTCAGCCAGCAAATCGGGTTCAGCCAGGCTCTTGCCAATCTTCAAACCGGCAGCCAGCATGAATGTATTGGCGATACCGCCGCCCACGATCAGCTGATCCACATTGGCGGCCAGGCTTTTCAATATCGTGAGTTTGGTTGAGACCTTGGAGCCCGCAACGATAGCCACCAGGGGGCGCTTGGGCGCCAACAGTGCCTTGGAAATGGCATCCATCTCTGCTGCCAGCAGGGGGCCAGCGCAGGCGATGGGGGCGAACTCGGCGATGCCGTAGGTGGATGCTTCGGCACGGTGGGCGGTACCGAATGCGTCATGCACGAAGATGTCGCACAGCGCGGCCATCTTCTTGGCCAACTCTTCGTTGTTCTTTTTCTCGCCCTTGTTGACGCGGCAGTTTTCCAGCAGCACCAGCTGACCAGGCTGCACTTGCACGCCATCAACCCAGTTGGCCACCACAGGGATGCTGCGGCCCATCAGTTCGCCCATGCGCGCTGCCACCGGCGCCAGCGAATCGGCCGGTGCAAAAGCACCTTCGGTGGGTCGACCCAAGTGCGAGGTCACCATCACGGCGGCTCCGGCGTCCAGCGCCATCTGGATGCAGGGAATGCTGGCACGCACACGGGTATCTTCGGTGATGTTGCCGGCATCATCCTGCGGCACATTCAAATCGGCGCGAATGAAGACGCGCTTCCCAGCCACTTGGCCGCGGGCGCACAGATCGGAGAAGCGAAGAACATTCATACAAAGACCTCAATCAAAAAGAGTGGCATGAATTGTAGGAGCCCAGCAACCCGCGCAGCGGTGGAGCGTGGGGGCCACAACTCGCCGCCGGGCCGCCCCCAAGGCGAGTTAGCCCCCTCGGGGGGCAGCGACCCGCGCAGCGGTGGAGCGTGGGGGCCACATTCCACTACCAGCCCAACCCGATGTGCAGCGGCAGGTACACCGCCATGCCGGTCACGATGGTGCCGAGCACCGCCTGACCGTGCCCCTTGCGCGCGAAGAAATAGACCGCCCCGGCGGCAGCGGCAAACACGCGCGCATCCATCCATGTGCTGATGAGTTGCCCTTGTGTCATCACCACTTCCGGCAGCACCACGGCTGACAACGCCGCGATCGGTGCATATTGCAGCCCCCGCTGGGCCCAGTGCGGCAACTGCCAGGGCTTGCTGCTGAGGAAAAAGAAACAGCGCGTCAGCAACGTGATGAGTGCCAACCCCGCGATTACCCCTAAAGTCCAAACGTCGGTCTGGTTTGTGGTCACGGAATTCATGTCTTACCTCCGGTTGGCGCAGCGGTCGACCTAGAGGGCAGGTGCTCCAGCATCAGGCACAAAGCCACCGCTGCCGCGATAGCGACCACAATATTGAGTTTGAAAGGCAGCGCAAACGCAGCGACTGCCGCCATCGCTGCGATTCCGGCCGAGACCCGCCGCAAGCTGCTGCTCGCCAGTGAACAGCCCACCCCCAGCAGGGCCAGAATGCCGGCAAAACTCAGGCCCCAATTCGTCGGAATCGTATGGGCCAAGGCTATGCCCAGCAAACTGGCAAGCTGCCAGCTGCTCCAATTAAAAAAGCTGCCACCGCTCAGATACGCCAACTGATCGCGCTGTCCGTGCGTGTCTGTGGCGGGGTGCTGGAAACGCTTGGTAAACATGACATAGCTGAGGTCGGCAGTCAGGTACCCATTGAACAATCGCCAGCGCAGCGGCAGGTGCATCAGGTAGGGCCGCATATGGGCGCTGAACACAACAAAGCGAAGGTTCACGCAAAAGGCCGTAGCCCAGATCACCCAAACCGGCGCGCCTGCAGCGATCAACGGGATAGCGGCCAGTTGGGAACTGCCCGCAAACACCAGCAGACTCATAGCAACCGCTTCGACCGTGCTCATGCCGGACTTGACCATGGCCACACCTGTCATCAAACCCCATGCAGCCAGGCCGGGTGACACGGCAGCCATCTCGCGCAGGCCCAGCTGAAACTCCGGGTGGCGCCACCAGGCCAGCCAGCGCGCCCTCACGCCAGAACCTGACCGGCCTGCAGCGCAAAGCCGTGCAGGAAATCAGCCGCCGCCAGCCGCTTGCCGCCGGGGCGCTGCAACTCGGTTAGAACTACTATTGAATTCATAGCAGCCACCGCAATACCTGCGGGGGCTACAGCCAGAATTGTTCCAAAAACCTGGTTCGCAGCAGGCTCAGGCATCGAACCGTCTATTGGCGTTTGCACGACCCGCGCAGACCAGACCTTGATCACCTCCCCATTCGCCACCGTGGTGGCTACGGGAAATGGATTGAACGCACGCACCCGGCGAACAATCGTTTGTGCATCCAGGTGCCAATCAATGGCCGCTTCGCGTTTCTCGATTTTGTGGGCGTAGGTCACACCCTCGATGGGTTGACGTATGGGCTTCAAACGATGGGCAACCGCTTGATCGAGTGCCAGCACAATCAGTTTTCCACCCAGATCAGCCATGCGGTCATGCAGGGTGGTCGTGGTGTCCGATGCCTCAATCGGCATGGTGTGCATCAGCAGCATATCGCCGGTGTCCAGTCCCGCGTCCATCTGCATGATGGTGACGCCCGTCTGCGCATCACCTGCTTCAATCGCCCGGTGAATGGGTGCTGCACCACGCCAGCGCGGCAGCAATGAGCCGTGGATATTCAAGCAGCCAAACTTTGCCCCATCACTCATATCATCCAGCACCCACTGCGGCAGGATCAGGCCATAGGCAGCCACCACCATCACGTCCGCCTGGGCTTCGGCAACGGCCTGGCGGGCACTGGCGGCATCTTCGGGGTATCGGCCATCGAGTTTGAGACTGCGAGGCTGGGCCACCGGAATGCTGTGATCCAGCGCAAACTGCTTGACCGCCGAGGCATGTAGTTTCATTCCGCGCCCGGCGGGGCGGTCGGGCTGGGTGAGCACCAACGCGACGGTGTGGCCGCTGGCGTGCAGGCGCTCCAGTGCCACACGGGCAAATTCAGGGGTACCAGCAAAGATGATTCTCACAGCAACCCTCCCGGTAGGTATGCCCTCACTGGGCGTCCTCACGCTGGGCCTTGAGCATTTTCTTCTTGATGCGACTGCGCTTAAGAGGTGACAGATATTCCACGAACACTTTACCCACAAGATGGTCCATCTCGTGCTGAACACACACGGACAGTAATTCATCGGCCTCAACCGTGCGGGTCTGTCCCTGTAAATCCAGTGCGCGCACGTGAACGGAGTCAAACCGCTGAACACC
>JAIPDC010000197.1 GCA_021737865.1 Rhodoferax sp. | reverse complement strand
TGCTCATGCGCGGGTGTGGTGGCATCTCGAAGGCGCGCAGTTCCAGCAGCCCCAGGCGACCCGTTGCCGAGTCGGGCGAGTACATTTTGTCGATCGAAAACTCGCTGCGGTGGGTGTTGCCGGTGGCGTCGATCAGGATATTGCGCAGCGTGCGGTCCATGATCCACGGCGGCATGGATTGGCCATAGATCTCACGGTTGGCATAGATCTGTTCAATGGCAATTTCCAGTTCGTACAACTGGTCGTTGCGGGCTTCGTCCACACGCGGCGCCTGGCTGGTGGGCCCCACAAACATGCCGCTGAACAGGTAGCTCAGGGACGGGTGGTTGTGCCAGTACAGCAGCAGGCTGGCCAACAGTTCGGGCTTGCGCAGGAAGGGGCTGTCCGCAGGTGTGGCGCCACCCATCACAAAGTGGTTGCCGCCACCGGTGCCGGTGTGGCGGCCATCGGTCATGAATTTCTCGGCCGACAGGCGCGACTCGAATGCCGCGTTGTACAAGAATTCGGTGTTGGCGACCAGTTCTTTCCAGTTGTTGACCGGATGGATGTTGACTTCGATCACGCCGGGGTCCGGTGTGACCTGCAGGAGTTTGAGGCGCGGATCGCGTGGGGGCGGGTAGCCTTCCAGCACCAGCTTCATGGCCTGTTCTTTGGCCGTTGCCTCAATCGCGCTGAGCAGGTCTAGGTAGTCTTCCAGACGCTCCAGTGGTGGCATGAAGATGTAGAGCACGCCCGATTTTTTTCCAACGGCTTCGGCCTTCGGTCCGCTGGCGCGGCGCGGGTCGCGCACTTCCACGCACAGTGCTGTGCGGGTGATCCAATGGGCAGATTCCTGTTTGTCGGGAATGCGGACAAAGTCTGCCGGCTCGATTTGATCGGGTTCTAGCGCGGGTTGCGGGGCAAGAATGACCCTGGGTTGTACGCCGGGTCCTGCATGCAAGACCGTCACTATTGGCAGCGTGGCGGCAACCTGTGTGGAGGCTTTGACGCTCTTGCTCTTCATGGCGCTTTGGAATTTGCGCGCGGCCTCCCGTGCACTGCCGCTGCCGGCCAGAATCGGCACCTCGCTGCGCCGGGTAGGGATGGCCGTGGCCATGGGCGCACCCGGTGTGGGCAGGTCGCCGCGCTCTTCCATGGGGTCGCGCTCAATCATGTAGGGGAAATCGCTCTTGCTGACCCATGGCAGGGAGTCGAGCGGCAGGCGCAGGCCCATGGGCGAGTCGCCGGGCATCAAATACATGCGCTCGTCGCGGAAGAACCAGGGGCCGGTTGTCCAGCGCGTTCCCGTCTTAGCCAGCGGGTCGGCGGATTTGATCGGCAGCACGTAGCCCACTGGCGTGTCGAGTTTTTGCTCGAATACGCGGCGCAGGCGCATACGCTCCATCTCGTCGTCCAGCTTCGAGTTGAACGGGTCCACATTGACCGGCAGACGGCGTTCGCGCCACAGGTAGTACCAGCTGTCCTCAAACGCGCTCTGGATGTACTTGCCGGTCAGCGACAGGCGACTGGCCAACGCTTCGGTGAAGCGCTTGGCATCTGCGCTGGTGTAGTGCGTGGGGTCGCGCTCGTCGGTGAACAGCGATGGGTCGGACCAGACCGGGTGCTTGTCGGCACGCCAGTAGATGTTGAGCGCCCAGCGCGGCAGCTGCTCGCCGGGGTACCACTTGCCCTGGCCAAAGTGCAGAAAGCCTCCCTGGCCGTATTCGTCGCGCAGTTTGTGCACCAGTGCGGTGGCAAAGCCGCGTTTGGTAGGGCCCAAAGCGTCGGTGTTCCACTCCGCAGCGTCGCGGTCGTTGACGGCGACGAAGGTGGGCTCGCCGCCCATGGTCAGGCGCACGTCGCCTTCGATCAGTTCTTTATCAACGCTGGCACCCAGTTCCATGACTGCGTCCCACTGCGCATCGTTGTAGGGCAGGGTGACGCGGGGCGACTCGTAAATGCGGGTGACCTGCATGTGGTGGGCGAACTCGACCTCGGACTCGTCCACGCCACCCTCAATGGGCGCCGCGCCGGATGGCTGGGGTGTGCAGGCCAGCGGGATGTGGCCTTCACCAGCCAGCAGGCCCGAAGTGGCGTCCAGCCCGATCCAGCCGGCACCGGGCAAATAGACCTCGCACCAGGCGTGCAGGTCGGTGAAGTCGACCTCGGTGCCGCTGGGACCGTCCAGCGCTTTCACGTCGGATTTGAGCTGAATCAGGTAGCCCGACACAAAGCGTGCGGCCAGCCCGCAGTGGCGCAGCAGTTGCACCATCAGCCAAGCCGAGTCGCGGCACGAACCCGAGCCTTTGGTCAGCGTTTCCTCCGGCGTTTGAACACCTGGCTCCATGCGGATGGTGTACTTGATGGCGTTGTGCACCATCGTGTTCAGGTCAACCAGAAAAATCACCGTGCGGCGTTTGGTGTAGTCAATCGTGGCGAGGTAGTCGTTGATCGGCGCCGAGCGCTCATCCGCCATCAGGTAGGGCAACAACTCTTCTTGTAGCTGGGGGGCGTATTTGAAAGGAAACTCTTCGGCCTCGGGCTCCAGGAAGAAGTCGAAGGGGTTGTAGACCGCCATTTCGACCACCAAATCGACCGTGACCTTGAACTCACGCGTCTTGTTGGGGAACACCAGGCGGGCCTGGTAGTTGGAAAACGGGTCCTGCTGCCAGTTCACAAAATGGCCTTCGGCGGGCTCTACTTTCAGTGAATAGGAAATGATCTTGCTGCGGCAATGCGGGGCAGGGCGCAGGCGTACCGTCTGCGGCCCTAGCGCGACCAGGCGATCGTAGGTGTAGTGGGTAACGTGGTTGAGGGCGGCGTGGATCGACATGGTGTATCTCGTGGAATCGCGGAAAAATTGGCAGGGCAGACCTGTGCCGCCCTGTTTACATAGTAGCAAGCAATTCTTGCGCCACCCGGGTTGGCTTTAGCATGGCAGCATGCACAGCGTGCCTTTTGCGTCAAATGGTCATGCCCGAACCCTGTTCGCGGCGCTGTTCGGCTGCGTGTTGGGCTCTCTGTTGCAATTGCAGCAGGCGGCACTGTGGGGTTGGCCGTTTTATGCGGTAATTGTGCTCCTGGCCCCCGTGCTGTATGCGATTGCAGCTATAAAAAACATAGCGATTGGCTGGCGTCAGATTTTTGCCATTCTGGCGCTGGCGTTGCTTGGCTTTGGTGCCACGGGCTTGCGCGCTACCTTGTACCTGGCCGATACGCTGAACCCTGCGCTCGAAGGGCGTGATCTGCGCGTGGTGGGCGTGGTGGCCAGTTTGCCGCAGCGCAACGAGACCGGTTTGCGCTTCAGGCTGGAGGTTGAGTCCGCCACAATGAACGGGCAGGCAATCCATGTGCCGCCCCTGGTGGACGTCGGTTGGTATGGCGGCGCCTTTTCGGCCGGTCCCGCCGTGGTGGGTGATGTCGACAGCACCAAAGCGGGTGAGGCAGAACTCCCGGTCGCTGTATTGAACCGCCAACCTGGCGACGTCAGGGCGGGTGAGCGCTGGGAAATGACCCTGCGGTTCAAAGCACCGCACGGCAGCCGTAATCCGCATGGGTTTGACTACGAACTGTGGTTGTGGGAGCAGGGCGTGCAGGCCACGGGCTACGTGCGCGCTTCTGCCCGTGACCCGGTGCCCGTGCGTCTGAAGCAAACCTGGCACCACCCCGTGGTTTTGGCGCGTCAGACGGTGCGTGAGCAGATTTACAAGCAGGTTTCGCAGCGCCAGTTCGCCGGGATGATCGCGGCGCTGGTGGTGGGCGACCAGGCCGCAATTGACCGCGCAGATTGGGACGTGTTCCGCGCGACTGGCGTGGCCCACCTGGTCTCCATCTCCGGTTTGCACATCACCATGTTCGCCTGGGCGGCGGCTTTGGCGGTGGGCTGGCTTTGGCGTCGCTCAGGAGCGCTGTGCATTGCATTGCCCGCACCCAGTGCAGCGTTGATGGGGGGTGTGTTGCTGGCCACGGCCTATGCCGTTTTCTCCGGCTGGGGTGTGCCCGCACAGCGTACCTGCCTGATGTTGGCCACCGTGGCGTTGCTGCGGCTCAGCGGCGCTCGCTGGCCGTGGCCGCAGGTGTGGATGCTGGCTTGCGCGGTGGTGGTGGCGGTTGACCCCTGGGCGCTGTTGCAGGCCGGCTTCTGGCTGAGCTTTGTCGCGGTGGGTGTCTTGTTTGCTACGGATTCAGGAGCGGCTCGCGCATATCCCACGGGGGCTAGAACCACAAAAGACCATATTTTTTCTGATAGGCAATCTTCCGCCGGGCCGCCCCAAGGAAGATTCGCCCCCTTGGGGGGCAGCGTATTACGCGCAGCGAAAAGCGTGGGGGCTGCGTTTCGAGAGCAATGGGTCATTACGGTGGCGCTGACGCCCTTGACCTTGCTGCTGTTCGGCCAGGTGTCGGTGGTGGGGCTGGCGGCCAATGTGCTGGCCATTCCGTGGATCACATTGGTGGTGACACCGCTGGCCATGCTGGGCGTGTTGCTGCCGCCCCTGTGGGACGGCGCTGCGGGTGCCCTTGGATGGCTGCTTGCCTACCTGGAGTGGCTGGCCGCGTGGCCGTGGGCGGCGATCTCGGTCGCCGTGCCGCCGTGGTGGGTGGGCGCGGCTGGCGTGCTGGGTGGCATGGTGCTGGTTCTTCCGTGGCCGTGGAAGTTGCGCCTGCTGGGTGTGCCGCTGCTACTGCCTGTTTTGCTGTGGCGCGCTCCCCTGCCTGCGCACGGCGACTTTGAGTTGCTGGCCGCTGACATCGGCCAGGGCAATGCGGTGCTGGTACGCACCGCAGGCCATGCCCTGCTGTATGACGCCGGCCCGCGCTTCAGTCTGGAAAGCGATGCCGGGAACCGGGTGCTGGTGCCTCTGTTGCAGGCCCTGCACACCCGCCTGGACACGGTGGTGCTAAGCCACCGCGACATGGACCACGTGGGGGGTGCGAGCGCCGTGCTGACCATGCAGCCCCAGGCTGAACTGATCAGTTCCAGTGAACTGGCTCCCACATTTGTCGCTGCGCGTGCTGTGCTGCCCCACGCGGGGGTAGCTTCACCTTTGGGCGGCCTGGCGCAACGCTGTGAGGCGGGCCAGCAGTGGGAGTGGGATGGCGTGCGGTTTGACGTGCTCCACCCGCAGGCCGCCGACTACGACACGCCGGCCAAGTCCAACGCCCTGTCCTGTGTCCTGCGCATCTCCAACGGCCTGCGCACCGCCCTGCTGGTGGGCGATATTGAGCAGCCGCAGGAGGCACGGCTGGTGGCAGGCGTGGGGGCGGGTCTGAAATCTGACGTGTTATTGGTGCCGCACCATGGCAGCAAGACCAGTAGCAGCGCGGCATTCCTTGATGCAGTGGCTCCCGCGGTTGGCATCGTGCAGTCCGGCTACCGCAACCGTTTTGGCCACCCGGCGCCGGCTGTTTTGGCGCGCTTGCAGGAGCGCAGCATTCAGGTGGTTGATTCGCCTCATTGTGGTGCGTACACCTGGCAGTCATGGCGACCCCAGGATGGTGCATGCATGCGGCTGCAAGGCCTGCGATATTGGTACCACCATGTGCCATAGTGGTGCGCAATGTGTCACTATTGGTGCTGGCGATGGATGAGGTGTGTGGCGCGATCCTTGCTAAGTTGTGAAGAGGGTCAGAGCCGCGGTATGGTTTGGCTGGAAAGGTTACAGGAGAGAGGTTATGCAGAAGTTTGACGAGATGTACACCCAATTGCCCTATGCGTTCTTTAGCAAGGGTGAGCAGGTCAGAGACCATTACAAGATTTACGACGAATGGCTGGCGCGTCAACCCGGGGACATGATGGCCAAGCGACGCGAAGAAGCCGAAATGATTTTTCGTCGCGTCGGCATCACCTTTGCGGTGTACGGCGAGAAGGACGAAGATGGTGCAGGCACCGAGCGGCTGATCCCGTTTGACCTGATTCCCCGCATCATTCCGGCCCATGAGTGGTCTAGCATGGAAAAAGGGTTGGTACAACGCGTTACCGCCCTGAACCGCTTTATCTACGACGTCTACCACGATCAGGAAATCATCAAGGCCGGCATCGTTCCGCGTGAGCAGATCGAGAACAACGCCCAGTTCCGTCCGGAAATGATGGGCGTGGACGTCACCAACAACATCTATTCGCAAATCTCGGGCATCGACATCGTGCGCGCCCCTGATGCCAAAGGCAACGGCGAATACTACGTGCTGGAAGACAACCTGCGCGTGCCCAGTGGGGTGAGCTACATGCTGGAAGACCGCAAGATGATGATGCGGCTGTTCCCGGAACTGTTCAACGCCCACCGCGTGGCGCCTATTGCGCATTACCCCGACTTGCTGCTCGAGACCCTGCGCGCCAGCAGCCCGGCCACCACGGCCGAGCCCACGGTGGTGGTGCTGACGCCCGGCATGTACAACAGCGCCTACTTTGAGCACGCCTTCCTGGCGCAGCAAATGGGCGTGGAACTGGTCGAAGGGCAGGACCTGTTTGTCAAAGACAACTTTGTCTATATGCGCACCACGCGCGGGCCGCGCCGGGTCGATGTGATCTACCGCCGGGTGGACGATGATTTCCTGGACCCGACCGCATTCAGGCCGACCTCCACGCTGGGCTGCGCGGGATTGCTCAATGCCTACCGCGCCGGCCACGTGACCATCTGCAACGGTGTGGGCACCGGCGTGGCAGACGACAAGTCGATCTACCCCTACGTGCCCCAGATGATCGAGTTCTATCTGGGCGAAAAGCCCATCCTGAACAATGTGCCCACCTACATGTGCCGCAAGAAAGACGACCTGGCCTACACGCTGGCGAATCTGAAAGACCTCGTGGTGAAGGAAGTGCACGGTGCCGGTGGCTACGGCATGCTGGTCGGGCCCGCCTCTACGACCGCCGAGATTGAAGACTTCCGCAAAGCTATTCTGGCCAACCCCAGCGGCTACATTGCCCAGCCCACGCTGAGCCTGTCGAGCTGCCCCACCTTTGTGGAAAGCGGCATTGCCCCGCGCCACATTGATTTGCGCCCCTATGTGCTCAGCGGCAAGACCGTGCAGATGGTGCCGGGCGGTCTGACCCGCGTGGCGCTGAAAGACGGTTCCCTGGTGGTGAATTCGTCGCAAGGCGGCGGCACAAAAGACACCTGGATTTTGGAAGTTTAGGAGACCCTCATGTTGTCACGCACCGCAGACCATCTTTTCTGGATGTCCCGCTACACCGAGCGGGCCGAGAACACCGCACGCATGCTGGATGTGAACTACCAGACCGCACTGCTGCCGCAATCCGATGCCGTTGCCCAGGTAGGCTGGCAGGGCTTGCTGTCGATCAGCGAACTGCTGTCCACCTACACCGAGCGTTATGGCGCAATTGAGGCGCGCGAGGTGATGGACTTCATGGTCAAGGACGAGAGCAATCCGTCCTCCATCCTGTCCTGCCTGGGTGCCGCCCGCGAAAATGCCCGCGCCGTGCGCGGCACGCTCACCACCGAGGTGTGGGAGACACAGAACCAGACCTGGCTTGAGGTCAAGCGCATGCTCAAGGCCGGCGAGTTTGAACGCGACCCGTCACAGTTTTTTGAGTGGGTGAAGTTTCG
>JAIPDC010000196.1 GCA_021737865.1 Rhodoferax sp. | reverse complement strand
CGCTCAGCACCGAGCGCATGGCCGACATGCAGTCGCGCATTGATTTGCCCGATGCCGAGACCGCTACGCAACCCGTGGGCCGCCAGAACACGCAGGAGGTCGACCATGCCATGGTGGCGGCGCGTGCCCGTGTGTTGTCCAACTCAACGGTGGACGCCTTGCGGACATGGTCGCTGGAAGTGGACGCTGCGCACAGGAGCCGCCAGTCACCGGCGCAGCAAGCGGCCTCCCTTTATGGGGCCACCTTGGCCGCCATCAAGTTGCGCGATTTCACCGAAGCCCAGCTCCAATGGGTGCGCCTGGGTGAACAGGTGCGCGGTGACGCAGCCGCAGCCCGGTTGGCGCGCCTGCTGGGCGTGGAACTGATGCTGGCCAAGGGCGACAGCGTACGGGCGTTGGAACTGCTCAACGGCGGGCAGGGCGCCACCGCCAAGTCCAATCGGGCCGAGTTGTTCCTGGGCGCTCAGGCCCATCTGCAGACACGCAGCGGGTTGGACACCCTGACACAGAATTTGCGGGTCTGGGTAGCAGCCCACCCCCGCGATGCGCAGGCCTGGCAGCTGTTGTCCAGCGCCTATGCCGGGCAGGGCCGCACTTTGAGTTCCATCCGCGCACAGGCCGAGGTCAGTGCAGCGCATTTGGACTTCACGTCGGCACTGAGCCGTTTCAAAGCGGCACAAGAATGGGCGCGCAGGGATGGGGCCGCAGCGGATCACTTCGAGGCGTCGATTGTGGATACCCGCACCCGCCAAATCGAACTATTGCTTAAGGAGCAGGCGCTGGAGCGCTGAACTCAGGGCGGCATACAGGGTCGGGAAGCACGCATTGGCAGACATTCACATCAGCGACATCGAGGCGGCCATCAACTACTGGCGCGCGCGCGCGCCTTCGCCCGATGGCGTGGCGCTACCCGCGCCCACGCGGGCGCTGGCCGAGGTGTATGCGCAACTGGTCTACGCCCATGCCCAGGAGGTTGACGAGGCGCAGCTGTCGCCCGCCGCGCGAACCGCCTGGCTGGACTGGTACGCCAGCACGCCCGATACCCCGTGCATCGCGATTTGCTCGACCAGTCAGGGGGATGCGTTCTGCAAGGGCTGTGGGCGAACGTTTCAGGAAGTGCAGTTGTGGACCGAACTGCATCCGGTGGAAAAACGGACGGTCTGGCGGCGCATTACCGCCGAAGGAACGTCCTGGCGTTTTAACAAATATGCAGAACGGGCGGCCGAAGGTAAGGCCAGTACGCTATTTAAATAATAGCTGCTTACGCAATGTCCATAAGGGCTGGAGCCCTATTTCACTACTATTTCCAGCGAATCGGCTCGATGTCGACGTTGTGATTGCCGTCCCCCAGCATCAACACGCCTTCCTGAATCGTGGCCTGCAACTGCATGCTGCGTTGGGCCATGGGAATCAGCGCCTGCGAGGCGGCGGTTGGGACGCGGAAAACGCTCAGATTTTTCGGGCGCGCCAGCTTGGCTTCCATGGTGCGCCACCACACCTCGGCCGCGTGGTTAAAGCAGTACAGCACCACTTCATCAGCGCGTCCGCAGGCCTTTAGCAGGGGCTTGTCTTCGGGTTGACCGGCTTCAATCCAGAGCCGGGTCAGGCCGGTAAAGTCGCGCAGCCACACATCGGGCTCATCCGGGTCCGACAGACCGGCTCCAAATGCCAGCGTGCCGTCACCGCCGCACACGGTTTGCAGCTTGTGCGCCTGCAGCGCCAGTGCCACCAGCCGGATCATCATGCGCTCGTCGGTCTCGCTGGGGTGGCGCGCCAGGGTCAGCGCGTGGTCGGCATAGTAGCCGTGGTCAATGTCTGCAATTTGCAGGTTGGCTTTGAAGATGGTGGATTTGATGGCCATGGTTATTCAACTAAAAGTGGGTGGGCAAAACGCCGCCAGCTAATGCAGCGCACGCCTTCTCGGGTGTAGTTGTCCGTTGCCCCGTGGATCAGCCAGGGCGCGGGGGCGGGTTCGGTCACAAAGCGTGCGGCGCGAAGGCCCGCGCGCACCAGGTCGGGTGTGATGGTCTGGCTGGATTTGATTTCTATGCACTGCAGGCCTTGGCCGGTCTCAAATACCAGGTCGGCTTCCAGACCATTGTTGTCGCGCCAGAAATAGAGGTCCGGGGCTAAACCGCGGTTCAACCGGAATTTGCGAAATTCGCTTACCACCCAGGTCTCAAACAGGGCGCCGCGCATCGGGTGCAGGGCCAGCAACTCGGGGTCCCGAATGCCCACCAGCCACGCGGCCAGTCCGGTGTCGGTGAAATACAGTTTGGGGGTTTTGACCAGGCGCTTGCCAAAGTTGCGGTGGTAAGGCGGAAGCAAAAAAACCAGTTCACTGGACTCCAGCACTGACAGCCATTGTCGCGCCGTGGTGTGGCTGATGCCGGCATCGGTGGCCAGTGATACTAGGTTGAGTAGCGTGCCGGTGCGCGCGGCGCATAGTCGCACGAAGCGGTGAAAGGTCGACAGGTTTTGCACCTGCAGCAGTTGGCGCACGTCACGCTCAATATAGGTGGCGACGTAGCTGCTAAACCAGTCGGCCGCCTCCGCAGTGCTGCGTGGTGTTTGCCAAAGCGCCGGGTAGGAGCCGCGCCACAGGTGGGTGTAAAGATCACCGCCGTTGCCATGGGAGAGCTCCGACAGGGCCAATGGCAAAAGCCGGGACAGGCCCACGCGACCTGCAAGCGACTGCGTCACGCCCGCCATGAGTCCAAACTGCTGGGAGCCTGTCAGAACGAAGCGCCCGGGCACACGCTCAGCATCGACCAGACCCTGCAAGTGGGAAAACAGGTCCGGCCAGCGCTGGGCCTCGTCAAAAATGGCTCCCCGGGCAAAGCGCTGCAGAAACCCACGCGGATCGGTTTGCGCATAGGTGCGCTCGACCGGGTCTTCCAGAGAGACGTAGGGCTTGTCCTCAAACTCCCGGCGCGCCAGCGTGGTTTTCCCCGATTGTCTGGGGCCGGTGATGGCGACAACAGGAAACTGTCGCGCCAGGCGTTGCAGTGTTGGTGCCAGGTCCCGGGAAAATAAATTCATACAATCTGAAGAAATAATCTGCAAATTGTATAGAAAAGCAGCGCAAGAGGGGTGTTGTCCAGAAATGCCGTGGAACCGGCTTAGCCGGGCCACTGGCGTTGCCCCCTGCCAGGGGGATGCGGCGCCAGCCGCACGGGGGCGTTACACCCGCTTCGCCAGCTCCGCCGCCATGCCGGTGTAGCTGCCCGGTGTCATGGCCAGCAGGCGCTGCTTTTCGGTTTGCGGAATCTCCAGATTGGCAATAAAGCCCTGCATCAATTCACGGGTCATGGGTTCGCCGCGGGTGAACTTCTTGAGTTGCTCGTACGGTTGGGGCAGGCCAAAGCGGCGCATCACGGTCTGGATCGGCTCGGCCAGCACTTCCCAGGACGCGTCCAGGTCGGCGGCAATCGCTGCCTCGTTGATTTCGAGTTTATTCAGACCCGCCAGCAGCGACTGGTAGGCCAGCACGGCGTAACCCACGGCCACGCCCATGTTGCGCAGCACGGTGGAGTCGGTCAGGTCGCGCTGCCAGCGGCTGATGGGCAGCTTTTCGCTGAGGTGTTTGAGCAGGGCGTTGGCCAGACCCAGGTTGCCCTCGGCATTTTCGAAGTCAATCGGGTTGACCTTGTGCGGCATCGTGGACGAGCCGACCTCGCCGTCCTTGAGCTTTTGCTTGAAATAGCCCAGGCTCACATAGCCCCAGACATCGCGCGACCAGTCGATCAGGATGGTGTCGGCGCGGGCAATGGCATCAAACACCTCGGCCATGTAGTCGTGCGGCTCGATCTGGATGCTGTAGGCCTGGAAGGTCAGGCCCAGGCCCAGCGGCTCCGGCGTTTCGACCACTTTGCGGGCAAAGGCTTCCCAATCAAAGTCGGGCCAGGCGCTGAGGTGGGCGTTGTAGTTGCCCACCGCGCCGTTCATCTTGGCCATGATCTTGACCGAGGCAATCTTTTCGCGCGCCGCGACCAGGCGCATCACCACGTTGGCCACTTCCTTGCCCACGGTGGTGGGGCTGGCGGTCTGGCCGTGGGTGCGGCTGAGCATGGGCACTGAGGCGAAACCGTGCGCCATGCTGCGCAGCTTGGCGATCACCGCGTCCAGCGCCGGCAGCAGCACCAGGTCGCGTGCGCCCTTGAGTTGCAGGGCGTGGCTGGTGTTGTTGATGTCTTCGCTGGTGCAGGCAAAGTGCACAAATTCCTGGGCGGCCAGCAGTTCGGGACGGGCGTCAAACTTGGACTTGATCCAATACTCCACCGCCTTGACATCGTGGTTGGTGGTCTTCTCGATGGCCTTGATGGCTTCGCCATCGGTTTCCGAAAAGTTCTTTGCCAAACCCAGTAAGTAAGTACGTGCTCCTGGCGACAGTGGCTTGAATTCATCAAAACCAGCATCACTGAGTGCAATGAACCAGGCTACTTCGACTTGCACACGGCGGTGCATATAGCCCTGCTCGCTCATCAGGGGGCGCAGGGGAGCCAGCTTGGCGGCGTAGCGGCCATCCAGCGGTGAAAGGGCGGAAATGGAAGAAAAAGTCATGGGTGAATTGTAGGTTGTGCGCCACCACCGACCGCGTGGCGACGGGTATTCGCGCTCGACCACCCCCCAATGGATAGAATGACCATTCCTGTAACAGTAGAGTGCCCATGAAATTACTCGGATCCACCTCCAGCCCCTATGTACGCAAAGTGCGCGTCGTCATGGCCGAGAAAAAGCTGGACTTCGTCTTTGAGACCGAGGACGTGTGGGGCGCTGCCACCACCATCTCGGAGTCCAACCCTTTGGGCAAAGTGCCCTGCCTGATCATGGAAGGGGCCGAGGCCCTGTTCGACTCGCGCGTTATTGTGGAGTACCTCGACACGTTGTCCCCGGTGGGCAAGCTGATTCCGTCGGTCGGACGCGAGCGCGCTGAAATCAAGACCTGGGAAGCCCTGGCCGATGGCTTGATGGACGCCGCGATTCTGGCTCGCCTGGAGGCCACCTGGAGCGGGCGCACCAAGTCGCAGCGCAGTCAGGCCTGGATCGACCGTCAATTGGGCAAAGTGGATGCGACCGTGAAGGCCATGAGCAACGGCTTGGGTGACAAGCCTTTTTGTGGTGGTATCCAGTTCAGCCTGGCCGATGTGGCAGTGGGCTGTGCCCTTGGGTATCTGGATTTTCGGTTTCCGCAAATTGACTGGCGCACCGAGTGCCCGAACCTGGTTCGCCTGCACGACAAACTCATGCAGCGCCCCAGTTTTGCGGGTACGGTCCCGGTTTGACTGTTTGCGCCAGTCACATTTTTTTACAACTTTTGACTTCTCACCGAGGGCGCCAGTCACTATAGTTTGCCCTCTATGGCGACATACAAGACGGTCTACAAATGCCGCGAATGCGGTGCTACCAGTTATCAGCAGGTCATTGACCGCGCGCCCAGCGGCGTCCTGAAACCTACCGGGCAGTACCGGTGCACGGGCTGCAGAAATATCTTTGCCACCATACGTGCCTGGTGGGAGCCGCGCCGGACGCCGGATTTTCAGCCCAGCAGACTTCCCGGATAGCCGTCGGCAGGCGCCGGTGGACTCAGTCGTTGGCGCGTTTCTTGAGCCAACGCATCAAACTGCCCACAAGCGGCAATTTCTCATAGAGTTCCTGCGCGGCGTCCCAGTAGTCGCGGTGCAAAGTCACCAGTCCGGCGTCTGAAAAAACCAGATGGGTGGCGCCGCGTATGGTTTGCGGCGTGGCGTTTTGGAAGCGCTTGAAGCGGAAATGAAAATCCCACGTCAAAAAGCACTGCTGCCCCTGCAATACCTGCGTTGTCACCACAAAGCGTGGCTCAATCAGCGCCACAAACATATGCTGGAAGATGCGTTCAATGGCATCCAAACCCTCGACATCGTTGAATGGGTCGACAAACCGAGCCTGCGCATCGTAGTGCGAGCCCATGGTGGCCACGCTGCCAGGTGTCAGGCTTTCAAAGAAGCTGACCAGCCGGGTCACGTCCGGCGACGGGCCGGGAGGAAGGCTGGATGGGGTAGGCAATGGCATATTCATGGGGAATTTTCATAGCGCCAAACGGCGAACCAGTTGAAAGAATACCCGGTTGGGCAGTATGCGAAGTGCTTTGAGCCACAGCGTAAAGCGTTTGGGGAAATGAATTTCGAATTGGCCCTGTGCCCAGCCTTTCAGGATGGCGGTGGCGGCCTGCTGCGGGGTCAGCAAGGCGGGCATGGCAAAGTCGTTGCCGGCAGTCAGCGGGGTTTGCACAAAACCCGGGCTGATGAGTGAGACGCCAATCCCCTTGCCGTGCAAATCCAGGTACAGGGTTTCCGCCAGGTTGATGAGTGCCGCCTTGGTGGGCCCGTAGGCCAGGCTATTGGGCAGGCCGCGGTACCCTGCCACGCTACCGACCAGACTGATGTGGCCCGTACCGCGCGTCAGCATGGCGGGCAGCACGGCATCTATCAGGTACAGGGCGCCCAGGTAATTGACGCTGACATGGCGCTCCATGTCCGCCACATCCAGTGCATCGGCGCGCATGGCGTTGTAGTGCCCGGCGCAGTACACCACGCAGTCCAGTGGCGCTTGCCCCAAAAGCAGTGCGGCCGCGGCAAGGACCGCCTCACGGTCGGTTGCATCCAGCACCAGCGCCTGGCTGCCAGGGTGCCTGGCCACAAAGTCATGGAGCAGCGACGCTTGCCGCGCCGACACCACGACACGGGCCCCCTGCCCGTGCAGTGCGGCTGCGGTTGCCTGCCCAATGCCGCTGGATGCGCCAACGATCCACACGGTCTTGCCCCGCCAGTCCGCGAGGGGCCGATTCAGTGGTGGCAACAGGGCGTCAAGCAATGACATGGTCAAATTTGCTCTTAATTTGATAGCTGCTTACGCAATGATTACGGGGGCTGGAGGTCAATTTCTCTTGAGAAATGGTGGTTCAGCGCTTGCTGAACGACAGCGTGACCTCGCCCAGCCGCACGCCGAACTTGGACATGGTGGCTTTGTTCAACATGACCTTGTCGGTCATCAGGTACATCCAGTCGTCGAACTGCACCTCAAAAACTTTTCCATCGACCGGCAGGCTCAGTGTGTAGGTCCAGTGGAAGGCATTGCCCCGGCTTTCGCCCATGGCTTCGCCCACCACGTCGTCGGCGCGGCCCACAAAGCGGCCTTCGCCCGTTTTGCGCAATCGCCAGATGCGCTTTTGCCGGGTGCCGTCGGAGTACAGAAAGTCTTCATCCAGCACCCCCTCGTCGCCGATCCAACTGCACTGCATCACCACCGTAAATCGCTTCACCACGGCGCCCGAGCGATCGGTGAATACGCCATAGGCGTCCAGCGTGCCGTTGAAATACTGCTGCAAGTCGAGCACTGGCTTTTCGTTGGCATAGAGGTCTATGCCGGGCGAGGCGCAGCCCATGGCCGATAGTGCAGAGGCGGCGGCTGTGCTGGTCAGGAGGAGGCGTCTTTTCATGGTGTTTTGCGCAGGATGAGGAAGTACAAAAGAAAGGCCGCCAGCAACTTGAGCGCGCAGGGCAGCACACAGTACGCCAGGCTCAGGGTCTGCAGCGCTTGCGGGT
>JAIPDC010000195.1 GCA_021737865.1 Rhodoferax sp. | reverse complement strand
CCTGATCAAAGGCGACGATGCCAGCACCGTGGCACACCGCAAGTTTTACGACGAGTACAACGCCGTGCTGGATATGGATGCCGACTACTACCTGGAAACGATCCGGGTCGTATTCCAGGATTTCAGTCTGGTCAACGGGGATTGGGACATCAAGGGTGTGGACGGAAAGATCGAACGCGTGCGCCCGGGCGACATCACGACAACAGCGATGTTCTCCGTAGAGGGTGAACTCGACGACATCTCCGGCTCGGGGCAGACGCAAGCGGTGCACGATATCTGCAGCGGCGTGCCAACCTCCAAGCAAAAACATTTTGAAGCCAAGGGCGCCGGCCACTATGGCATTTTCTCGGGCAAGCGGTGGCGTGAGCATGTGTACCCACATGTGAAGTCATTCATCCTGGGGCACCACGCCGGGGCAAAGCCAGCAAAGCAACCGATTGCATCTGCAGCCCTCGTAAAGACTGCCAAGACCACTACCAAAACAATAGCAACCAAGCGCACCACCGACAAGAAGTGATCGCGCAGGCATTGCCGCCAGGGGAGTTCGCTTCGCGAATTCTGGATGCTCTGCCGCAAACGCAGTGCACACGTTGCGGCTATGCCGACTGCGCGGGGTATGCCCAGGCCATAGCCGCCGGCGAAGCTGACATCAACCAGTGCCCGCCCGGCGGCCAGGGGGGCATTACCAAGTTGGCAAGAATCACCGGTTTGACGGAAACACCTCTGGCGCCCTCTTTTGGTGAAGAAGGGGCGCGCAATGTGGTCTATATCGATGAGGACTGGTGCATCGGTTGCACGCTGTGCATCGATGCCTGTCCAACGGACGCAATCATCGGCAGTAACAAGCGAATGCACACCGTCATTGAGCGGTATTGCACAGGTTGCGAACTGTGCCTGCCAGTCTGCCCGGTCGATTGCATCGTCCAAGAGAACGCAACGGGCACGCTGACGGGGTGGTCGGCGTGGTCATCCGAACAAGCCGCAATGGCCCGCGAACGCTATGCACTCAGCAGCAAGCGTCGGGAAACAACCCGTCAGGAGCTTATGCAGACAAAGGAAGCTCTGGCGCAAGCCAAACTGGGCAATTTGGCAGCCCACTCGCGCATCGTCGATCCCCTGGTGCTGGAGCAGAAGAAGGCCATCATCGAAGCAGCGATGGCCCGTGCCAGGGAAAAGCGAAAAATCGGCTCAGGCACCCAATAAACGCGGTTTCACAACCGGTCAAGACCGAACCTACCCCAGTGCGTCGTTCACTTGCTCATGAAATTCCGCCAGGCTGACGGCATTACCAATTTCACGGGGCATCGCGTCACGCACAGAAAATACCCCAAGAATCTTGGAGTGGGCTCCAACGATGGGGAGGTGGCGGAACCCCCGCTCGATCATGATCAGAACCGCATCAGACACGAGCATTTCCGGTGCAACACAATGCGGATTTTTGGTCATGATGTCCGCCATGGTGGTCTTTTCCGGGCTCAACGCCTTGGCCAACACACGTGTCATGAGATCACGCTCGGTGACAATACCTAACAAGGTGCCGGGACTGTCCACAATCAGCACACTGCCGCAGTTGGCTTTGGTCATGGTGCACGCAGCATCCCAAACACTGGCCTGTGGTCCCAGACTGACAACGTGCCGTTGGGACATGGATTGAAATACCGTGCGTTCAGACATGCTCATCACCTCTTTCGAAAACAATAAAACCTGACTCGATG
Organism: Rhodoferax sp.; assembly: GCA_021737865.1. GTDB lineage: Bacteria > Pseudomonadota > Gammaproteobacteria > Burkholderiales > Burkholderiaceae_C > Allorhodoferax. The sequence continues at coordinate 5,871 of JAIPDC010000195.1, read as the reverse complement.
CGCGCTCACAAAGGAGACCTAGCGCAGTGCAGCGTTGATTTTTTCCAGCGCTTTGCTCCCCGGGCACAGTTGCTCGGAAGTCAGCGTATTCAACGGCTTCACCGTTGTATTCAGTGCCATATGCAGGTCGGTGGCCAGTGGGTCCACGTACAACAAACCAGTGACCACCTCGCCACGGGACTGGTGCTCCTGCATGTAACTCATTGCCCCATAGCGGTCGGTAGGATCGTACTCCGGATGGAGCTTGCGCAGGCGCAGTAGCGAGCCATCGTGCTGCTGTACTTCCACCACTTCTCCGGGCGCGTATTGCGTCGTAATTTCGTCGCGCGGCGTGATGAAGTCGATGCGGCTCACGGCGTCGTTGTGCTGGCGCACATAGTCGTAGCTCTTGGTGCTTCCGGCATGGTTATTAAAGGTCACGCAGGGACTGATCACGTCAATGAAAGCTGCTCCACCGTGGGCCATGGCCCCCTTGATCAGCGGCACCAGTTGCTCCTTGTCGCCGGAGAAGCTGCGTGCAACATAGGTTGCACCGAGTTGCAGCGCCAATGCCACCAGATCTACCGGGCTGTCACTGTTGACAACGCCCTTCTTGCTCTTGGAGCCCCGGTCGGCGGTGGCAGAAAACTGTCCCTTGGTCAGCCCGTAGACGCCATTGTTTTCCACAATGTATGCCATGCGCACACCACGGCGCATCGCATTTGCGAACTGCCCCAGCCCAATCGAGGCAGAGTCTCCATCGCCAGACACGCCCAGATACATCAGGTCACGATTGGCCAAATTGGCACCGGTCAGCACCGAGGGCATGCGGCCATGTACCGTGTTAAACCCGTGCGAAGCACCCAGGAAGTAGTCAGGCGTCTTGGAACTGCATCCGATGCCCGATAGTTTGGCAACGCGGTGAGGTTCGATGTCCAGTTCCCAGCAAGCCTGGATGATGGCCGCCGAAATCGAGTCGTGCCCGCACCCCGCGCACAGGGTGGAGATGCGCCCCTCGTAGTCGCGCCGGGTGTAGCCGACCTTGTTCTTGGTCAGCGTGGGGTGGTGCAGGCGCGGTTTTGCAATGTAGGTCATGCAAGCTCCTTGGTGCCGCGGGTTTGTGCGGCGGTTTGTACACTCTTGCGAATGGCGTCAACAATAAAGCGCGCGGTGATCGGTGTTCCATCGTAGTGAAGTACCCGCACCAGACGCGCCGGGTCCACATCGAGCTCATTGATGAGCATGGAACGCATTTGTGCATCGCGGTTTTGCTCAACCACAAACACTTTTTCGTGCCCGGCAATGAATTGATCAACCGATGCCGGGAACGGGAACGCTTGCAGCCGCATCGCATCCACATGTACGCCATCGGCTTCGAGCACATCGAGTGCCTCGCGCATGGCAGGACTGGTGGAGCCAAAGTAGATCACGCCGAACGGCGTCTTACCTGGCGCATCGCGGAATATCGGTTGCGGAACCAGGTCTGCAGCCGTCTTGAACTTGCGAATCAGGCGCTCCATGTTGTAGATGTAGTCGGGCCCGCGTTCGGAATACATGGCGTAGGGATTACGGGTCGTTCCCCGGGTGAAGAAAGCGCCTTTGGAAGGGTGGGTACCGGGCAGTGTGCGCCATGGGATGCCATCGCCATCAACATCCTTGTAACGGCCAAAGTCCTTGCCTGCCTCCAACTCCGCAGCGGTCATGACCTTGCCGATGTCATAGGGCTTTGACTCGTCCCATACGAAAGGTTTGCACAACCGCTGGTTCATGCCGATGTCCAGATCGGTCATCACAAAAACCGGGGTCTGCAGCCGGTCGGCCAGATCCAGTGCCGCAGCCGAATGCGTAAAGCACTCATGCGGATCTTGTGGAAGCAAGAGTACGTGCTTGGTGTCTCCATGGGACGCATAGGCGCAGGAAACTAAATCAGCCTGCTGCGTGCGTGTGGGCATTCCGGTAGAGGGCCCGCCGCGCTGGACGTTGATGATCGTGACCGGGATTTCAGCAAAATAGGCCAGGCCAATGAACTCGGTCATCAGCGAAACACCGGGGCCGGACGTGGCAGTAAATGCCCGTGCGCCGTTCCAGCCCGCGCCGACCACCATGCCGATGGACGCCAACTCGTCTTCCGCCTGCACGATGGCAAAGTTGTGCTGGCCGGTCGCCTCGTCAACGCGGTACTTGTCGCAATACTTCTGAAACGCCTCTGGAATCGATGACGATGGCGTGATCGGATACCAGGCGGCAACGGTTGCGCCGCCGTACACGCAACCCAGCGCGGCTGCGCTGTTGCCATCGGTAAAGATCTGGTCGCCCACCTTGTCAGACCTGCGCACCCGCAAGCCCAACGGGTAAGCAATATGCTGCTTGACATAATCGCGGCCCAAATGCAGTGCCTTGACATTGGACTCCAGCAGGCGTTCCTTGCCCTTGTACTGCTCGGCAAACAGTTTCTCGAACACATCGGCATCGACGTCGAGCAGCAGTGACAAGGCCCCAACGTAGATGATGTTCTTGAACAGGGTGCGCTGCCTGGGGTCCGTGTAGGCTGCGTTGGCGATCTCGGTCAACGGCACGGCCAGGGTATGCACATCGTCACGGAACTTGTTGGGTGGCAGGGGGCGCGAGCTGTCGTAAAACAGGTAGCCACCGGACTCAATTTCTGCAATGTCGGTATCCCATGTTTGCGGATTCATGGCCACCATCATGTCCACACCACCGCGACGGCCGTGGTAACCCTTCTCACAGACGCGCGCTTCATACCAGGTGGGCATGCCCTGGATGTTGCTGGGGAAGATGTTACGCGGGCTGACCGGTACACCCATGCGCATCACTGCCTTGGCAAACAGTTCATTGGCCGAAGCCGAACCGGAACCATTGACGTTGGCGAACTTGATGACGAAATCGTTGATAGCTTCCAGGCGCTTCATGCGACCTCCTTATGTGAAACCCGACTGTCGCGACAGTTGGGCCCAGCCTGCGTGGTATTCAATAGAAACTTATGCATATCCCAGGCGCCCGTTGGGCAGCGCTCGGCACACAAGCCACAGTGCAGGCAAACGTCTTCATCCTTGACCATGATTCGGCCGGTTTTGAGTTCCCCCGACACATACAGATCCTGGCTCCCATTGGTGGCCGGGGCCTTCAATCGGGTGCGCAGTTCTGGTTCTTCACCGTTGGCGGTGAAGGTGATGCAATCCATGGGACAGATATCGACACACGCATCGCACTCAATGCAGGTGTCGCGGTTGAATACCGTTTGCACGTCGCAATTCAGGCAGCGGCTCGCTTCCTTGAACGCCACTGCGGCATCAAAGCCCAGCTCCACTTCAACCCGGATGTTGGCCAGGGCCTTTTCAGCGTCTGCCCATGGCACCTTGTAACGCGTGTCGTTGGAAACATCGTTGCGGTAGCTCCACTCGTGGATCCCCATTTTCTGGGACATCAACTTGGTTAGCGGCGCGGGACGCACTGCAACGGCTTCGCCATTCAGGAATCGATCAATCGACACCGCCGCTTCATGCCCCTGAGCGACCGCAGTGATGATGTTCTTCGGGCCAAACGATGCGTCGCCGCCAAAGAATACATTCGGCACCGTGGATTGAAATGTGTTTTCACCCAGCACCGGCAGGCCCCAGCGGTCAAATTCAATACCGCAATCCTTCTCGATCCAGGGAAACGCATTTTCCTGTCCAACGGCCACCAGTATCTCGTCGCACTCGAAGAACACATCGGGCTCGCCGGTCGGAATCAGACTGCGCCTGCCCTTGGCATCGTACTCTGCACGAACGATCTCAAAGGTCATACCCAGAAGCTTGCCATCTTTGTGCTGCACGCTCTTGGGCACGTGGTAGTTGATGATCGGGATGCTCTCATGGATGGCGTCTTCACGCTCCCAAGGTGACGCCTTCATCTCCTCGTAGCCGCTTCGAACGATTACTTTCACGTCCTTGCCGCCCATCCTGCGTGCCGAGCGACAGCAGTCCATCGCAGTATTGCCACCGCCAAGCACAATGACCCGCGGCGCCACGCTGGTGATGTGACCAAACGACACAGAGGCCAGCCAGTCGATGCCAATGTGAATGTGGGCCGCCGCCTCCTTGCGCCCCGGCACATCGAGTTCACGACCGCGCGGCGCGCCGCTGCCGACGAAAATCGCATCGTATCCCTGCCCCATCAAATCCTGGAGGGACTCCACACGTTGACCACTCTTGAAGTCCACGCCCATGTTCAGGATGTAGCCCGTTTCCTCGTCAATCACCGACTCGGGCAAGCGAAAGCGAGGGATTTGTGAACGCATAAAGCCGCCGGCCTTGGCCTCGCCATCAAACACGGTGATGGAGTAGCCCAGCGGCGCCAGGTCGCGTGCGACGGTGAGCGATGCCGGACCCGCACCAACACAGACAATGCGCTTGCCATTGCTCGGGGCAATCGCGGGCATGCGCGAAAGAACATTGTCTTTGTGATCCGCCGCAACGCGCTTCAGACGGCAAATGGCTACCGGCTCTGGCTTCTCACCGTTGTTCTCTTCGACGCGCCCCCGCCGACAGGCTGGTTCGCAAGGCCGGTCGCAGGTTCGACCCAGGACGCCGGGAAAAACATTGGACACCCAATTGATCATGTAGGCGTCGCTATAGCGACCCTGACCGATCAAACGGATGTACTCGGGAACGGGGGTGTGTGCCGGACAGGCCCACTGGCAATCAACGACCTTGTGGAAGTAAGCCGGGTTAGAAATATTGACGGGTTGCAAATCTGCCTCCTTAACCCATTAGTGCCCTGAAATTGGGCCGCACAGGTGTGGTGCAGTCTAAGGCGATGCGCACTCTTGTGGGACCGCAAAACCCCAAAAAGTGCACACCATTTTCGGTTTATATGATCCTGGTCAAGAAAACCGGCTCCCAGAAACAGGGTGGGTCAGCGGCTCTGACCGGGATGCGCCAACTGCGAAAACGCCTTCACCACTTCGGGCGGCGCTTGCACCAGTTCAATCAACACGCCCTCACCCGCAATCGGGAACTCTTCGTTGCTCTTGGGGTGCAGAAAGCAGATGTCAAAACCAGCTGCCCCTTTGCGAATTCCACCAGGCGCAAACCGGACTCCATTGGCAGTCAGCCACTCCACGGCGACCGGCAAATCATCAATCCACAGCCCCACGTGGTTCAAGGGCGTGGTGTGCACGGCGGGCTTCTTGTCGGGGTCGATGGGTTGCATCAAATCGACTTCGACCTTGAACGGCCCGCTGCCGATGGCGCAAATGTCCTCATCGACGTTTTCACGCTCGCTTTTGAAGGTTCCTGTGACCTCCAAACCAAGCATATCCACCCACAGCTTTTGCAGCCTGGTTTTGTCCGGGCCGCCAATCGCGATTTGCTGGATGCCCAGCACTTGGAATGGGCGCAGCATCAGACAAACTCCACAATCGCCTGGTCCACGGTCAGGCTTTCGCCCTTGGCAGCCAGCACCTTGCCAACGACTCCATCGGCCGCAGCAAACAGCACGTTTTCCATCTTCATGGCTTCAATCACGGCCACACGCTCACCGGCCTGCACTTTTTGACCAACCACCACCGCCACATCCACCAGCAGACCCGGCATCGGCGAGAGCACGTAACGGCTCATGTCCGGCGCTGCCTTAAATGGCATCAGCGCGTGCAACTCGGCCATGCGAGGGGAGACCACCAGTGCATCAATACGGCTGCCGTTGTGCTGCAAACGCAAGGCCAAGGGGTTCTTTGGCGTGCCGCGTTCGACCTGAGCGGTAAAGGGCAAACCATTCACCGTACCCTGGATGCAGATATCGTTGAGACGTGAGTTGCTACGAATTTCATAGCTGGCAGCGCCCATCCTGACTCGCGCAGAGCCTGTTTCGCCCACAAATTCATCTACATGT
>JAIPDC010000194.1 GCA_021737865.1 Rhodoferax sp. | reverse complement strand
GACACACCGCGCGGCGTGCTGATACTGGCCGATACGCTGGTCGAGAAATGTCTGGAGCGCTATGGCACTACTGGCACAGTCATTGCCACCACCAGCGGCAAGCAACTCGCCGGTCTGAATTTCAAGCACCCCCTGTACGACGTGCACCCCGGCTATGCCCGCCTGTCCCCGGTGTACCTGGCCGACTATGTGAGCGATTCCGATGGCACCGGCATCGTGCACTCGGCTCCCGCCTATGGGGTCGATGACTTCAACAGCTGTGTCGCCCACGGTTTGAAGTACGACGACATCCTCAACCCGGTGCAGGGCAATGGGGCATATGCCGACGAACTGCCGCTGTTTGGAGGCATGAATATCTGGAAAGCCTGCGCGCGCATTCTGGAAGTGCTGGCGCAAAGCGACCGCCTGATGGCCACACAGCCTATTGTGCACAGCTACCCGCACTGCTGGCGCCACAAGACGCCGGTGATCTACCGAGCCGCGGCCCAGTGGTTCATCCGCATGGATGAAGGTCCGGGCGTGTTCACAACCGACAAGGCGCCCAAGACGCTGCGCCAGCTGGCGCTGGACGCCATCGAGCAGACACAGTTCTACCCCGAAAACGGCAGAACCCGTCTGCGCGACATGATCGCCAACCGGCCCGATTGGTGCATCAGCCGCCAGCGCAGCTGGGGCGTGCCAGTGCCCTTCTTTCTGCACAAGGATTCGGGCGAGCTGCACCCCAACACCATGGCCATCCTGGACCAGGCGGCTGACATTGTGGAAAAGGGTGGCATCGAGGCCTGGAGCCGCGTGACGGCGCAGGACATTCTGGGTGCCACGGACGCCGAGCATTACACCAAGAGCACTGACATTCTGGAAGTGTGGTTTGACTCCGGCTCCACCTTCCAGCACGTGCTGCGCGGCAGCCACAAGGACGCCTACGCACGCCCACCGTTCCATGCGCAAGGCCCTGAAGCCGATTTGTATCTGGAAGGCCACGACCAGCACCGCGGCTGGTTCCACAGTTCGCTGCTATTGGGCTGCGCCTTGTATGACCGCGCACCCTACCGCGGCTTGCTGACCCACGGTTTTGCCACCGATGGCCAGGGCCGCAAGATGAGCAAGAGCATGGGCAACACGGTGGACCCGCAAACCGTCACCAGCAAAATGGGCGCCGAGATCGTGCGCCTGTGGGTGGCAGCCACCGACTACTCGGGCGACCTCAACATTGACGACAAGATCCTGGCACGCGTGGTCGACACCTACCGGCGTGTGCGCAACACGCTGAAGTTCCTGCTGGCCAACGTGAGCGACTTTGACCCGGCCAAGGACATGGTTGCGGCAGACCAGTTGCTTCAAATTGACCGCTACGCCCTGAGCCGCGCGGCGCAGTTGCAAGCCGACATCCTGGCCCATTTCAAGGTGTATGAGTTCCACCCCGTGGTCTCCAAACTGCAAATCTACTGCAGCGAAGACCTGGGTGCGTTCTACCTCGACATCCTGAAAGACCGCCTCTACACCACTGGCGCCAACAGCCTGGCGCGCCGCTCTGCCCAGACCGCGCTGTGGCAGATCACGCAGGCCATGCTGCGCTGGATGGCACCGTTCCTGAGCTTCACCGCCGAAGAAGCATGGGCCGTGCTAGGTGCCGAAGGCAAGACACCGGCAACCACCAAAGAATCTGTCTTCATGGACCGCTACGTGGCTTTGGATGCACCCAACGAGTCGCTGCTGCGCAAGTGGGGCCGCATCCGTGAAATCCGTGAGCTGGTGAACAAGGACATCGAGACCCTGCGTGCCGATGGCAAGTTAGGCGCATCCCTACAGGCCGAAGTCACGCTCACCGTGAATGAGGACGACCACGCCTACCTGGCCAGTTTGGGCGATGACCTGAAGTTTGTATTCATTACCTCTGCTATCACTTTGGTAGCTGGCAGCGCATTATCCATAAGGTCTAGCGTGTCAAATGGCAACAAATGCGAGCGGTGCTGGCACTACCGCGACGATGTTGGCGTCGACGCCGCCCACCCCACCCTGTGTGGCCGTTGCACCAGCAACCTGTTTGGCGCGGGTGAAGCCCGCACCTGCGCCTGATGGCCCGGGGCGCCAAGGCTGGCAGCAGTGGCATGCTGCAGTGGCTGGGCCTGGCCTTCATCATTCTGCTGGTGGACCAGTTCACGAAAGTATTGATCGTCGGCTATTACCACCTGGGTGACAGCACCTACGTCACCAGCTTCTTCAACGTGGTTCGGGCGCACAACAGCGGCGCAGCGTTCTCGTTTCTGGCCGGGGCCTCGGGTTGGCAGCGCTGGTTTTTTACCGTCATCGGGTTTGTTGCGGCAGCAGTCATCATCTGGATGCTGCGCTCACACGCCGGGCAAAAGCTGTTCAGCTTCGCCATGGCCTGCATTCTGGGTGGCGCCATTGGCAACGTGATTGACCGCATGGCGCATGGCTATGTCATCGACTTCCTCGACTTTCACTGGCACGGCATGCACTTCCCGGCTTTCAACGTGGCCGACAGCGCCATCACGCTGGGCGCCATCTGCCTGATTCTGGACGAACTGCTCCGGGTCAGGAAAAGCTAATACCACGCGCGGTTGCAATACAAAGCGATTTGCTGTTGCCGAGTGACGGCCGGAAGCGATTGGCGTCGTATCTACTTCGGCGGCGGTCCCGAATCCTGCTCACTGTTAGCTGCCCTTCGGTGGGGACTGAGCCGACTGGATCAGCGATCGCCTAGACTGTCACACATTTAGTAATTTTTGGCAAAAATTATGATTTAATGCTAAACGTTAATTAAAACCGTGAAAATGGTGTCAATTGCGACAACCAGATAAACCAATGCGAACCGCCATTCTCTGCGTCAATGAAGACAAGACCATCCACACTGCTCTACGGGCTCTGCTGAACAATATCATCAGAAGCACATGCCAGGTTGAAGCTGCTTACCAGGACGACGCGCCGCGAATCAAGCAAAATCGGATCGATCTGGCGAGCAACGCGAGAAAATTCACCACCTCCGGTTCGGTACACGTCACACGTCACACGTCACACGTCGCGAATTATGTGGTCGTAGCTGCATGGAATCCGGCATGGACGACTGCATGGCCAAAGCAGTGAACCTTGAAGTTCTGCGTTCGGTCCTTGGCAGGTTCGCTGCCCCCCTTGATGTAGTCGGTCACTTTTCAGTAAGAACCGAATGAAAAGACTCTTGCTGTTGCTCGGAATAATGCTTGCCTTTGTGCTGGCATGGCAGCACCTCAACGAGATTCCACTGGCAGTCGTCGGTCAACCCACTTCGACCGGCGTGCTGCAGCAGCAAAAAGAGGCGCCCTTCTTCGCCAACCTGCGCAATGCCACCGGGATTGCGCTCCAGGTCGACTACAAGCCACTCGAAGCCGTCGGCTTCAAAGACGACTACCAGCTTCAAATGCTCAAGGACGGTGTGTTTGATCTGGTTTCCCTGCGATTCCTGCAAAACAGCGAAGCCGAGCCCGCGCTGCTGGGCATTGACCTGCCCGGCTTGAGCCCCGACTACCACACGGCCCACAAAGTATCGGCGGCCTACGCACGGACTGTGGACCATTATCTGCAGGATAAATTCAAGGCCAAGTTGCTCGGCGTCTGGACTTTTGGCCCGCAGGAATTTTTCTGTACCCGGCCACTCCAGCGCCTGCAGGACATCCGGGGCCGCAAGGTGCGGGTGGGCAGCAATTCCCTTGCAGACTTCATTACAGAGCTGGGCGGTGTGCCGGTAGCCATTCCGTTTGACGACACCCGCAATGCACTGGCACTGGGGCTGGTTGACTGTGCCATCACCAGCGCCACTTCGGCCAATTCGGCCGGCTGGGTTACCAGTGCGCCATACAACTTTCAGATGGTGGTGCACTTTGGTCTTAACGGCTATGCTATTTCGCTAAAAAAATGGAACGCCTTATCGGCACAGGAGCAGCAGCGCCTGAGCGCCGCCTTCGACAAGTACCTTGCCGACCTGTGGCTCTTCAGTCAAAAGCTGCGCGACGACGCACACCTGTGCAACACCGGTGGCGCGTGTCTGTATGGCAACGCTTACAAAGGGTTTAGCACCCCGCCCGCGGCGCAGGACATTGGGCTGCTGCGCGCCATCACGCTGCGCAAGGTGCTGCCGACCTGGGGCACCAAATGTGATGTGGAACACAGGGGCTGCATGGACCTATGGCAAGAAAAGCTGGCCGCCATTCTGGAGCAGCGCTAGAGCTGCAATGCGATGATTACAAGCTTCAACCGCCGCCCCTCATCTGGCCTTGACGCGCTGCAGGCCGCGGGTGTTTTGTCTGCATTGATATTTCTGGTTAATTGCACCTTTGAAGTACTGGTGATGCATGGCCTGTATTCGGCCCAGTACCTGTTGATTTCGCTGCTGCTTTGGTCACTGGCGGTTTGGGCATTGTGGGAAGTTGCCGTGATGGCCAGGCTAGCCCGGGTTCCCCTTGCCAGCCTGAATGCAGCACTGTGTCTGCAACTCGGCGTGGCAGTGCTGAGACACACGCTGCACGCACCAGCGCCTGAAGCGCCTATCGGCAGCAGCGCACTGGCCGCCAATCTGGATATCGGCTTAGCGGCGGTGTATGGGCCGGTTTACCTGATTGAGTTCCTGTTGATCGGCAAGCTGCTGATCAATGCATTCACTTACGCTGAGCGCGTCCGGGCCAACCAGTTGGAAGAACAGATCGCCATCAACCAGCGCGCCAGCGACGCACTGGTCCAGTCGCACGCGGCGTTGAACCGCGCCAATGCCGAGCTGGCCCTTCACCGTGACAACCTGGAAACGCTGGTGTTGCAGCGCACGCTCGAACTGGCCAACGCACGTGCGGAAAGCGACAGCGCGAACGCAGTAAAGACGCGGTTTATGGCCAACGTCAGCCACGAGATGCGCACGCCGCTGCAGGACATATTGGGTTATACCGAGCTTGCCAAGTGCAGCTTCGGGGACGCGTCACCGCAAGACATGGAGTCGTACCTTGACAGCATCTTGGCAGCTGGTACGAAAATGCACAAACTGGTGGAGGCCTTGCTCACGCTAGCCAACCAGTCCTGGGCGGACCACGCGGGCCCGGTTAACGTAGAAAACCAGCAGGTTGATGTGCTGAACTTCTCCCACGGGCTGGGCACATTGATGGAGTTCCGGGCGTCCAGGATGGGGCAAAACCTGGTGATGGATATTCAGGCCCCAGCTGTCAATGTAGTGGGCGAGCACGACCGGTTGCAGCAGGTCTTCGAGCATTTGCTGGGCAACGCATTCCGCTATTCGTCACGTGGGGACACCACCTTGCTGCGGGTGTGTGAGACGCGCTTCAAACCGGCCGGGGCTTCGGCCGACAAAGAGGCCGTCCTGTTTGAAATCATAGACCAGGGCTGCGGCATACCCGAGAGTGAGATATCTGCGGTGTTTGAGCCTTTCTACGAAAGCACCCGCACCGCAACCGGGACCGGGACCGGCGGCGCCGGCCTGGGTTTGCCTTTGAGCAAATGCATTGTGGACCGCTACGGCGGCACCATCGCCCTGGCCAACCGGCTCGAAGGCGGCCTGGTTTGCCGCGTCATATTGCCTGTGGCAGCGATCGGGAGCAACTAGTAGCGCTTGCGAGTATCTAAACTGTAGCAAGCAGATCGCAAACGCTGCATACCTGACTGATGGCAGTACCGTGGGAGCGCCTGCAATGCGTCTGAAGCCGAAACCCGCCATCCGACCCCAAATTTGCCTGCAGCGCTCGGTCTTCTCGAATCCACTTCTCAGCCTGCTTGAGTCGGTAAAAAGTGAAGCCTGTCGGCTAATTGGCGCGGGGCGTCTAAAACAGGAAGCCAGCCGACAGCACCTGTTCGCTCATCCAAAGCGTCTGGTCAGCCGAGCCCTGGTACACCGGCACTTTGCGTAGGGCACCGTAGGCAAACTTCTGCGTGAGTTCCAGGAAGATGGATTTGTATACGCGGTAGCGCACACCCACTTCCACGCCGGCCGTCCAGCCGTTGACTTGCCACCAGTCATTGCTGGCAAAGCAGCAAATGTTCTCACTCTTGGGGCCAACCTGGTTTTGATTGCCCAAGACGGTGTTGTCGGCATGCGGCAACAAAATACCCGCCCCGGCACGGCTTATTAATTGCAAATCGCCGGCCTGCTTCTCTGGCCCGGCCAAATGGTGCAGCCAGACGGCATTGACCATGAGGTGGTTCAAACCGTTGTGCAATGCGTAGAAGAAATTATTCGCGTCCAGCACCATGCTGCCGTTGTAGGGCCGGTTGTTGATCGTTCCGTTCACTTGCGCAACCTGGCCGAGGTCGGTCTGGTACTTGGAGTGGTCCAGCGAAAACTCGATGGCGAAAGTTTTCTCCGGGTTCAAAAACTTGCCAACCCTCACGTTCTCCTGGGGTAGTGTGAAGTCAAAGTTTCCGATCGCATCAACCGTCTGTTTCAGAGTTGCGGGAAAGTCACTCCCTGCGGCCTGGCGTACCGTGAAATCATTCCCCAGGCCGGGCTGGGACACGTGAATGTCAGAAGGCGCGTACTGTTGCCGGCTATAGCCCCACGAAAAATACCAGTTGTGCTCTTCGCCCAGAACACGATCAACTTTGGCCGTTGTGGAGTTTGTCGGCGTTGCAGATGGCGCCGGTGCGGCGCCCTGCGCCAGAGCCATGGAAAACGGCGATATTGCCAAAATCGCCGTGAATAGGAAATGCTTGAGAGGTCTGGTGGTCATGGCCAAATTTTATCCGGCGCATGCAATCTGCCGTTCAAAGGGTCAGGATCGTACAGCCCGTTGTTTGACGTGCCTCAAGGTCCCTGTGCGCCTGCTGGACGTTTTCCAGCGGATAGCGCTGCGCAATGTGAATCTTCACCTTGCCACTGACCACCACGTCAAACAGGTCATCGGCCATAGCCTGGGTGCTTTCGCGGGTCGCAATGTGGGTGAACAGGGTTTGCCGTGTCAGGTACAGCGAGCCCTTGGGGCCCAGCATGCCAGGTGCCATGGGTGCCACGGGGCCGGAGGCATTGCCAAAGCTGGCCATCAGACCAAATGGTGCCAGACAATCGAGCGACTTGTCCCACGTGTCTTTGCCAACCGAGTCGTAAACCACCTTGACGCCCTTGCCGCCGGTGATTTCCTTGACGCGTGCCAAAAAGTCATCTGCTGCGTAATTGATAGCAAACTCCGCACCATTGGCGAGGGCTAGAGCGCATTTTGCTTCTGAACCTGCAGTGCCGATGAGGCGCAGTCCCAAGGCACGCGCCCACTGGCAGGCAATCAGTCCCACGCCACCGGCAGCGGCATGGAACAGCACAAAGTCACCCGCGTTCAGTCCGCCCTGCGGCAAGGTTTTCTTCAACAGGTATTGGGCTGTCAGGCCCTTGAGCATCATGGCCGCGCCGGTGTCAAAGGAAATGGCATCGGGCAGCTTGCACACACATTTGGCAGGCATCACCCGCAGATCGCAGTAGCTGCCCGGCGGCTGGCTGGCATAGGCGGCCCGGTCACCCACCTGCAGATGGGTAACACCCTCGCCCACCGCTTCAACAACCCCGGAGGCCTCCATGCCCAACTGCAATGGCATGGTCATCGGGTAGAGGCCGCTGCGCTGGTAGACGTCAATGAAGTTCAAGCCGACCGCTTTGTGGCGAATCCGAATCTCGCCCGGGCCGGGCTCGCCGACGGCAACCTGCACCAGCTTG
>JAIPDC010000011.1 GCA_021737865.1 Rhodoferax sp. | reverse complement strand
ATTATGTTAACTGACTTCAATATAACATTGCATCATATAGTGGGCGGGGTGCGGCGTCTAGCGCTCGTGATCCTTGCTTGGGGTGGGAGGCGTTGACTTGTCGGTTTCGGTGGAAGCGCTTTGGCCTGGAACCGGGCCGCGCTCAATGGCCCTGGCCATGTTTTCGTGCAACCGATCCATGACAGTTGCCTGTTCAGCAGCCGTGAGGTGTTGACCCTGAATTTGCTTTTTGAGCGCATCGAGCTGGACGAAATTTGCTTGCAATTCCGGGTGTTGCTTGACGGCTTCCTGTCGAGGGAGTTCTTTGAATGCCTTGCTTCGGGCTTCCCGTTCTATGCGTTGAACAACTTCCTCAGCAGGAATTTTCCCCTTGTCGTAAGCGTAGGTGATTTGGGCGTAACTGCCGTTGTCAAAATCCCGCTTGGGGCCGAGCGCTTTGTCGTGAATAACGAATCCGCGATCTTCGGATTCCTGCAGCGCGTGGTGCGCCGTTTGATCAACAACCTTGCCACGATAGCTTCGGCCATGCTGGGCCGCGGCTTCTGAAATCGTGATGTTGGGGGCCGAGCCTTTGGCGACCGCATCCAACTGCTTCAGCGAGGCCTGGCGAGCCCGGTATGGGGCCGCAAACTGCGCCTCCACCCATTGCGGGGCATTGGGCTCAATCACCACGTCCGGGCCGTTCTTTGTGACAACGCGAATGGGCGTGGTGCCCGAATTGTCAAAAATCAGCGCCTTGTCGGAGTGCTCCACTGCAGCCGGTAGCAACTGCATGGCGCTGGCATAGCGGCGACGCACAGTGTCCGGTTCGACGGCATGCCCGCCCATTGCGACCCGGTTGCTGACCCGAGCGACGTTTTTTTCTGCATCGTCCGTGGTGACAAAGACCAAAGCAACCTCGAAGCCGCGTTCGCGTGCTTGGGTCAGCAGAGCAACCTTTTCCGGGGTGGACATAACCGACTCGAAAGCAAACGAGTGTCCGGCCTGCAACGCGGTAACACGCCGCGATTCCGCTAATTCAGCGGCTTTGATGTTGCGGGTTTGGTAGTCTGGAATCTGTGATTCCATACTTTTGGCGATGTCATCGGCATTGATGTACTCGCCTAAAAAACCCAGAGCAGGATTTTTGAGAACCTGGGCATTAATGGATGATTTACCGGAGCCATTCGGCCCCGCAAAAACAAACATCACCGGCGCAGATCCATCCTTCTGCGCATCGCCCGATTGACTCATCAGGCCCGCTTTTTTTTTGGCTCTTTGTCGGCGGGCTTGCCCGGTGCTGCATCACTGTGCGCCGTGGGGCCGGGGAAGGGGTCTTTGGTGGATTGTGGAGCTGGGCTACTGGCGTAGCCTTCAACGGGCAGGCCAGCGGCACGGGTGCGCGCAACAGCTTGGGCTACGCCCTTTCGAGCGTCGTCCACAAGTCCAGAGCCAAAAAAATAGCTGTCGAACTGTGTTGTCGTTGCCATGACGCGACCCCTTTCCAAGCCTTGATTTTACGCCTTGTTGGCGATTGCGAAGGGTTCGCGGTCTTTGCCTGCAATCCACGCTGGAGGCTTGCCGCGCCCGGACCAGGTGGTGCCGGTTGCGGGATCGCGATACTTCGGCTCGACCTTCGCTCGCTCGCGGCGCACGGGCCCCCGCGCTCCTGTTGGCAGGATTTCTTGAGCGGTTATGCCGTACTGATCCATGAGATCGCGGATCTGTTTTAGAGCCGCATCCAGTTCTTGCATGCGCGCTTCCTCGATCTTCTGATCCAGTTCGCTGCGCTGCTTCAACAGTTCGCTATAAGTTGAATTCATTGCTGTGGGGGGGATTCATACGTTGCGCCAGTTCGTGTAAATGTCCAAGTGGCGGGAGCAAGGACCAACCGCATAGTATGGACGCCTTCGCGCGCAATAAAGTCTCGTTCCAGTAAAGGGAGACTGTAGTAATCACCTATTTTTTCGGCTTTGATGGGTTCGCCGGCAGTTGTGCTGAATAGATATTCCTGCCCCGCCCTGCCCTCAAATATTGTGCGTTGTGCATACACCCACGCTTTGGCCGTGCCGACATGGCCCGACGCCATGTAATGCGGGGTAGCCGTCATGCCAGTGGAAAATTCTTCCGTTGCGCAACCGCCGAGCATGAGGGCAGTGAGGGTGATTAGGATTGCTTGTTTCATGGTGGGGGCCTCTGCTTAACGTCCAAATTCTTTGTCGCGGTGGCGGCTTGCAGCCACCTCTTGTTGCCTGTTGCGGTCTTGGTTCCTGTCGGTGACGTTGATCTTTGGCACGTGGCCGCGCTCAATGGCATTGAGTGCGTTTTTGTTCAGGCGATCCATGACTACCTTGGCCTGTTCGACAGATAGCCGCTCTTGATCCACTTTGCGGCGTGCTGCCTCGACGCCCGCATACGCTCCCGCCAGTTCCGGGTACTTCTGCATCGCTGCTTCCGGTCGCTCGTTCTTGAAAGCATCCACCATCCCCTGTTCGTGGGTCTTTTTGCCCGTGACGGTGTTGACGTTTTCGCGTCCGCGAAACTCATCCTTGCTTTGGATTGCAGCGAGCCTCGCTTTGTCCGCGTCGGTGGGGGAGTAGCCGCGTACCTGCATGCCGCGTGCGGCCGCTTCCATCCACACTTCTCGTTTGAAGGTTTCGCTTCCTGTGACGCGAATCTCGTCCCAACCCCGCGCCTGGGCGATCCGTACCATGGAGTCGGCCACGGCGGCGCTGTTTGTCTGTGTCTCCAGCTTGCTGCCCCTATCGCGGAACGCGACTGCTTCCGGATTGCGCTGGAAATGGTACTTGTCCCCTACCTTGAGGTATTTCGCAGCCACCTCTTGAGGAACTATCGGCTTACGGTCATCTTCCGCTGGGCTGAAAACTTCATCCGACTGGACTTCGTTGTCCCCGCCGTCCCTGCCCTGCCCCGTGCCTTGCTCCACCTTGCGTATGTCCTTAGAAATCGCATTCAAAGCCTCTTGGCGGTGCACTGCCAGTTCCTTCGCTGCAGCGTCCGTGTCGGCCTGGCGCCTGGCCGCAACCGCGCCTAGTGCTTCCGGGTCCAGCACAGTCCCCTTTCGCTCTTCCTTGAGCATCATGCGCCGGGTATTTTCATTGGGCGAAAGTCCATATTCGTTCAACAGCGCTTCCCCTTTGAGTGCCCCCCGGCGTTCCTTGCTGGCAAGGATGGAAGCCGCGTTTTTGTCGCCCACAGCGTCGGCCAGGCACTCCGTGTCCAAGTCTTTCAATCGAACTACCGACTTGCCATCCAACAGGAAATTCACGTTGTAACGGTGGTGCCCGTCCTTTTCAACGTGCTCATAACGAATTGCCGTCGCTGGTTGATCGTTAATTTGCATGATGCCGAAAGCAGGACTGTGCTTATATAACTCTTCATCCTCTTTCGGGGAGTTTTCGGGGTTAATTTTGATTTGATCTTGTGACATATAAATTCCATTGTCATAATCGAACGAATTCTAAATTAAGAATCCCTGTTCCCGGCTTATTCTGTCTGCATATTCGTGTAACTTCTCTATGGTGCGTTCGCCTTCTGGAGGCGGTTTGATGCTTGATAAATCAAGTGCGAAATTAATCTCAGAAATGCGCGGATAGTCATCAGGAATAAATGCGCGATGGAGATTAGTACCGCTGCTTACTTGCTCAATTGATCCTTCAGCAGAAGCAATTACATCTTGATATTCATTTATGCTAAGCAGTGGAACGGGCGCCGCCAGTTCGCCAGCACGCATTGCATCGTCCATCTCTTTCTTAGTGGGCAATCTTCCCCCAATAGTACTCAATGATGGTGAAACTTCCTTGAGTCTATCCATGAATTTCGCGTCCGCGAAATATCGAACCTTTTTGGCTTGAATGGGGAGGACATTTTCCAAAACGATCAATTCTGCTTCCTCACCCAAGGAGGTTATTTCTTGAGGAAGAAGTAACGCGCGACGTTGATCGCTGACGCTCTCCGAAGAATTGCGGCGCTTGAATATTTCAGTGTTTCGGGACTTCGATGCGCTCTTAGTAGTTGTATAGCCTAACCATTCGGAAATATCGCGTGCAGATTCGGTTTCGGATGCTTTTGGCGGAAATACTATGTTGAGGGCGTGATTGGTGCGGAAAGTTTCAGCGGCCTCGCGGCCATAAACGTCCGTGAGTTGCGCCGGGCTTTGAATGATGGGCATCATTCGCAATCCGTAGCCTGCAATAAAGCTAATTCCCTTGCTCAAAATGTTGACTTTGCCCATTGACGTGAATTCGTCCATCAAGAGAAGGCACGTATATTTCAAATCGGGATTTTGTGAGGGGAGTTCCCGAGTATTTAAATCTACAAGCTGTTGAAAGAACAGATTGATGAGCGGTGCCATACGCTCAAGGTTGTCAGGGGTGATGCCAATGAAAATTGACATCTTGCGCTTGCGAAGGTCTCGCAAGTCGAAATCGTTTTCGCTGGTGGCAGCGTCAATCGCCGGGTTCATCCACAGTTCAAGCCTCGACCGGAACGAGGTCATGATCCCGCTGCGCGTGTTCTCGCTGGCGATGGATGTATAGCTTTGCAGGCCACGAACGCATGCACCCGACAGTCCATTGCCGCAATCCCTGCGGTCTTTCGCAGCCTTGTCAAAGTAGTCCTTTCCATCTCCATCGGTCAATGTCTCTCGCAGCACCTGGCCCAGCGTTACGGGCTTTCCGGGCGACTCCAGCAAGAACAAAACGACCCCAAGAAACAGACTGCGCGGAGTTGCTGTCCAAATAGGATCAGTGCCCTGCACATCCGGGAAGATCATGTTTGCGATCTTCTGGATATCGTCGATACGTTTACCGGGGTCTTCGCTGATGTAGCCCAAAGGGTTATATCGATGCGTTCGACCATCGCTTGCCCCAGGGTTGAACAAGTAGCAGCGCTGCCCGTACTTGCGTCGATAGCCGCTGGTGATATCCCAGTTTTCCCGCTTTATGTCCAGAACCACACAGCTTTCAGGCCAAGTGAGAAGGTTCGGGATGACGACCGAAACCCCCTTTCCTGAGCGAGTTGGCGCAGAGAGCAAAACATGTTGTGAGCCATCGAACATCAAGTAGCCGGAGCCTTTTTTGCCTACGATGATTCCCCTATTTCCCGTTAACCCTGCTTTCCGAATTTCTCGGGCCGATGCGAAACGAGCATCTCCGTGCAGGCTTTGTCGTGAGGGCTTAAGAAATAGTACCAGTGGTAGAAGCAGCGCGACGGTGCTAAATCCAGCTCCTGACCATAGCCATGTATTAATTCGCTTTTGCTCGCCGAAATACACCGCATATTGTATAAATGTAAGCGCATTAACCTTGTTGTAATCTCTCCCAACGCCAGCCAGAACCACGGCGCCTGCAAGATGCAGCCATACCAAAGTTATAACTATGGATACAAATATCCATAGTGCCGGTTTAAACCATTTGTGCGCGCTTAAATTCAGGGTCATAGAATATTTCTTTGACTTTCCAGCGGTCCATATACACCACAACGTCAATCGTCGTGTAAAGGCGTCTCTTAATGTCGTCAGTTTCGAGGTGGGCGCCAGTGCGGGAATCCTTGATGAAAGCCGTCAATTGTTCAAAGGTTTCCCACGCACCGTTTGCGTGCATGGTGCTAATGCTGCCTGGGTGCCCAGTGTTGATCGACTTCACGAATTCCCATGCTTCATCGCCACGTAATTCAGCGAGTAAAATCCTATCGGGTTTCATCCGCAGACACGAAGCTAGTGATTGTTTGGCGGTTACTTTTGATCCGCCTTCATCTTCACGGGCGTAAAGCAAGTGCACTTTGTTTGGTACGTCGTCCATGAACAATTCATGCACATCTTCGATAGTAACCAGTCGCTCAGTTTTAGGAATGGAGTGAATGAGACTGCGCGTTAATGTGGTTTTTCCAGAACCAGTTTTGCCAACAATGAGCAAATTGCGCTTAGTCAAAACCACACGATGCAGGAATTCCCGTATGCGACGTTGCTTCTTTAATTCCAATAAATCTGTCTCAAACGGACGAAGCCCGTCGTTTGCATCTTCGACTTTCGAGAATGCGCCGCTTGCTTCCAGCTCCTCTAAAGTTTTGTCGGTCATGCTTGGCTTGCGGATCGTCATGGACACCGTATTCGCAAGACACGCCGGAGGAATAATGACTTGAACCCGTTCCCCATCGGGCAAGGCGGCAGACAAAATCGGTCGATCAATCGAAATGTCTTTTTCGTTGTAGGTCGCTATCAGTTGCCCAATGTGCATGCAACTTTGGTACGACATTTCAGGTGCTGCATGCCGCACCCAGCCCGAAGGCCCTTCTGTCCAAATCTCACCCGGCTTGTTTATCGCAACTTCGGTAACGTCACCCTGTAAGTGTTGGTAGATGGGCTTCAGGTACGTGTCGAGCATGGCCCGGCGCACCAACCTTTCCCCTGTATGGGGCGTGGGCTGCGCGACCGCTGCGCTCGTGTTGTATGAGTCGAGCATGGGCTAGTGAACAGCTCGCAGGCCGTACACGTCGCTGAAATCCAAGTCGCGCGCCATGAGCACTTGAATGTGCTGACCTTGGTTGACAATCAAGGTCGATGGAATTGCCGACTGTTCGCGCAGCATTGCGCTGACGATCTGCTCCCCGGATTGAACCGTGCCGCTATAGATGTTGGTCTGATCACCGCCATCGCCTGGCTTTTTGGTTCGGTTGTTGGCAACGATGTTCACCGTGTCCTTGAGGAAGCTGGTCATGATCGCCGCGCCAAATCGTTCCCAAAAGTGGTTGTCCACATAGCCACTGATACCGCTACGGCCCAAAGAATCAGTGCTCGGAGAGTTGAGGCTGACCACCACACCAGCGGGCGTTTTTGCCCTCGTCCAAAGCAGGAACATGCGGGCCTGGCCACGTTGCAGAGATCCGGCGTATTCACCGACCAGTTGGGTGCCGCGATCCAGTAAGAGAACACGGCCGTTGTCGGAATACACGTCCCGTGTCAGGCGGCAAGTTGTCATCCCTGGAACGCTGGAATCAATGGCCGTTTCCAGGGCGCAATCGAGAGTTGCGCCCTTTGCAAGCAGGTAGTCACGACGCGGAAGCACAGTGGCTGAAACGGCTTCGGTGACCGTGGGTTTGAGGCGCTGCCCAAGGGAGTCCGCGCGGGCGCTGGACGTCACAATGCCGCCCTCGGGGCCTGCTTGATCAATGGGGTTGCCATCAGGGCCTATGAACGATGCGCCGCCCCCTTGACCCATCCCATGCATCCCGGCGCCCTGCCCCATCAACTGGGCCATCCGCTCTTGTTCAATCT
Organism: Rhodoferax sp.; assembly: GCA_021737865.1. Taxonomy (GTDB): domain Bacteria; phylum Pseudomonadota; class Gammaproteobacteria; order Burkholderiales; family Burkholderiaceae_C; genus Allorhodoferax. Next base: position 28,827 of record JAIPDC010000011.1, on the reverse strand, counting down.
GCTGTCTGCTCATCGGCCCCGAAGCCCTTGAGCCCGCGCCGCCGCCTGAGCTGCCACCTTGAGCCACCAGATTGCCAGACATTTTGCGTTTCCAAATATCGTCTTCCTCGTTCGCTTGGGCTACCTCAGCTTTTGGTGCAAGCGATGCCGGGGGTTCAGGAGGCGCCGGAACGATGAGTGCTGGCAAGCGGTTCGCGACCTTGCCGTCATCCCCCTTTTTGACTGGAGCCGACGGATTTCGATTCACGGCCACAATCGCCGCGACAGCGAGCAATGCCATGAATACATATCCTGCCGCTGTAATGAGCTTGTTACCGCCACGCTTTCGGTTGAGCGACGGCAGATCAGCATCGTCATCAAAGTCATCAGATGGCTGTCCCTGGCCGTTTTCACGCCCGCGAAACCCCTTGTCCTGACCGCGCCACGCATCCTTGCGGTCATCGCCAGCGGCCACATGCTTGTCTTGATCCTGGCTCATTTAGTTGACCTCCTTGATTACACGTTCCACATCAGGAGCGACAGTCCCCGTTAAATTATTTGCCCCACCGCTACCGTCATAGGCTTTATTCCAAACGCTAGCCACAAAATCACCTTTCCGAAGCGTGAACTTTTCGGCTAATCGATGCAGTACGATCGTATTTCCGCTAGTCACATGGGTGTTTACCAAGGATTCCTTGCCGGTTTCATCGGTTTCGTAAACTGCAGGCATTTCCGCATTGTTGTTGAAAATTAGATAAACAAAGCGGCCGTCATCGTATGCGCCATTCGGGCTGACCTCCTGACTTCCAGCCACCCAATAATCCATGTTATGACCCGTGCGCGACGGTGCGCGTGTGAGTCGATTTTTAATATCTTCTCGTTTTAATTTATCCGCTTCTGCTTTGGCACGTGCATTTGCATTTGCATCGTCGTCGTCTGAATAACGGAAAGAAAGAGAATAAATCAGATCGCGATTCGCCCATGCCGCCTTTTGATTTTTTTCGTTCAAAACTACGGCAACAAATTGATATATTCGTTTATTCGTGACGACGGTAATGTTGGTGTCGCCCTCCTTTGCTGTGGGCTTTATAAACATATTGTTCCCACGTGGAATGACTTTCCAGGCAAGATCATCACCAACTGCCACGTCTTTGATCTGTTCAGTTTCGCTAAATTTGATATGCGTTGAAACCCCAAAGAAGGTATTCAAGCGCACAACATTTCTTGGGTTGTAGGTGACGACCCGAATGCGAGCGTCCGCCGCCCCAGGTTCCGGTATCGTTTCTGCAATTGCACCGCATAGCAGCGTTGCCGATAGGCAAGCGATCAGTAGTTCTTTCATTCAATCCCTCAATTCGTGATAGCTGCGCTCGCGGGAGTCGCAGGCGCCGCCACTTCGGTAGCCAGATCAGAGAGAGACGCCAATGGCGACACGCTTGGCTCAGGCGGTTTATAGGCCTGGCGCTCAACGGCTGTAAGGGATTCAGGGTCAGTCCGATAGTCTGTGACTTGATAGCCAAGCGGATTAACCGCCCGGTCAGCATCAGACATAGGTGCTCCTACATATTTAAATGTGACTGTGGATGCCCAGTGTGAGAGTTCCGGCTTATCCGGGCCGCGAACGACTTCTTTCACGAAACGAACGAGCGCGACATTCGGTTTAATGAAAGACGCTGACTTGATGGTGATATTGACTTTGGCATATTTGCCATAAACTACCAAAGGAGATTGAGGATTTTTTGGGGTGAAATAATCAAAATACCGCTGCTGTTCAGTATTGCCGCTAAGAAGCCCTACCGTCTTGTAATTAACATCGGCCATTTCACGGAAATATCCTTCTCGTGCACGCACGTAGATTTGTGCGAAATACTTATTTACCGACTCGTTATAGGTGGTGTCGCCCCCCTTGAGGGTATGAACTACATCTACAACACCCGTAGTGTTGTCAACGCGAACCACAAAGGGTTCAACGGTCTTGAGTGGAACGAGTGCTGCAACAGCTCCTACACACAGACAGGCCAGAAACAGACTGATGCCAGCGACACGCCACGCGGTTTGACGCGATTTCTGTTCCATGTGCACTCTGTCTGTTTCCCATGACTGAACTTCGGACAGATATTTATCAATGTCAGATGCGGGCTTTGGTTTACGTTTAATCATTTTGTGTATTTGATAAATGCAAAGGCACGGTTATTTATGGTGTCTGGCTTATAGATGACTTCATAAATCCCACTGCCCTGCTTCCCGATTTCAAACAAAGCCTTGTCCAAAGTAACTTGGCGAAGATCGACGTTTACTAAGCCCTGTCTCAATTTTTCACCAGATGCCGGAAGAATGGTTAGCTGTGGTTGCACGTCCCGCAATGCTTCGATTGCGTGTTCAGGATCGCCTCGATATTTGAAATCAAATACCTTAGCTATCAAGGAAGAAGGAGGACGAAAGTCGGCTTTGTTAATTGGACGATACTCGCCCGTGACAGTGGCAGGCGGCTTAGGAGCATTTGCGCACCCCGCAAATAAAACGACCAAGGAAATATAAATTATAGTTTTCTGCATAAATTTCCAGAAGTTAAGCCGTGTGATTTCGCGTCCGCGAAACTCTAGTTTTTGGCGACTGTGTTATTTCTTTCACCACGTACCCGTCGCGCTGCCGCTGCAGCAGCTCTTGCCGGGAGTGAGGGGTTATTAGCTGCCCATCGAGCGTTTACCGCAGCTTGGCGGCGCCTGCCTCGCCACTCTGAAAGGGACTTGCCAGACCCCAGCCGATAGGCCTGGCTTGATGCCCCTCTAATTTTTGCGTAAGCCCACCCAACTGATCCGAGTGTCGAAATGGCCGCACCGCCTGATATACCTGATGCGATAGACATGACCTGAAGCATCATCACAAAGCAGATGCCGCACATAATGACGACGAAAAATCCATCACTGTAGGCTGGATCGCCACCCGAAGCATTTGTACCTGCACTTGTCACGCTTGTATCAATGTAGGTACCTACAATTTTAAGGATTGCTGCAGTAAGGATGATGACAAAGCAAAAATTCAAGCATTGAGCAATCCATGAATCAAAAAACTTTCTAGAACTTTCAAACATTGTGACTAGTATAAATATTGGACCAATTGCCAATAGAATCGCAAGAGCAATTTTTGCTAGTACGAAGAGAAACGCTGCATATCCTGTCATGAGCGCGCCTACGATTCTTATGATCCAAGCCATGAAAAATTGGCCTAGATCGGGGATGCCCAGTGCATTTGAATTATTGGAAGCAGCCGTGTTCCATATTTCTGCGTAACCCCAAATCTTCTCAAAAATTGAGTCCAGAAAATTCACCTTATCGCTTGGTTTCCCGCCCGCAATCATGGAGGCCAGCCTATCTGGCGATTGCCAGAGCCAGTCCACAAGAAATTGTGAATAGAGACCGAGTGACAGAGCTATCCCGCAGATAACAGCCAATTTGACTATTCGAGTTACTCCGTCTGTTATGGGCTCACTGATGACGCCACGGATCATCGACCACCCCCAGAATAGAACGTAAATCATCAGTAGCGTCGTCGCAACTGGAGTGATTGCGCCGATTACGGTTGACGCGGTAGAACTTATAAAACCCTGTAGGGGGTCAGTGGTTGCTGATAGCAACTTTGAATAGAAGTCGCTCATAGATGTTTGGAATTATTTTGATCCACTTTGCCGTTTGCCGAATATTTCTTCCGGTGTCCGTAGCGTCCCAAGAGCGCCTGGTTTCCTTCGCATTACCTCATTTGTCTTGTGTGCCTTTTCATTCTGAATGTCAACACAAAATGGATGCATTTTGAATTTTTCTTGGCAATATGTTTGCTGGTACGACTCGAGTTCGTCGATAGTTGCCTGCTTGCTATTTATCGGCGGGGGTTCATTTTGGCCGCAACCAGTAAGAATAAGTAGGAAGGCAGAGCTGATATAAAATTTATTCATATGACCCTCTAGCGTGCGCCGAATAGTTCTTCAGGTGCCCGCATGGTTGCAATGATGCCTGGTTTACGACGCATTTCCTTGTCGTTTATTCGCGCCTGCTCCTGCATCTTTTGCTTTTGAATTTCCTGCAAATTTTTCATCATTGCAATCTTTGATGCCTCGTTTTGCATCATTACCTGCTCCGCTTGAATGCGCGCCTGCAAGTCCACCATATCTTTTGCATCGGGAATGCTGGCATCATTGATTTTGTCAAGCAGAACTTGAATGTCACCGAATCTACGGCTTGCTTGCTTATAACTTTCCAGTGCCATTGCCTCATCAATTGCTAGTTGGTCCCTGCGCAGTTTTTGAAGATTGGAACTCCCAACCGGGTTATCCAGTGCAGTTCGCAGCGCCTGCCAATCGCCATATCCCTGGCTCAGGATATTCTTGTACTCGTCCGGTAGGTAGCGCCTGAGCTGGGGATTGTTGACCAGGCTGGCCATGCCGCGTATTCCATTCAAGCTGCGGTATTCCTCGACGAGCTGGTTATATTCCTGCACCATTTGCGCGTATTGAGCGATCCATGATGCAATTTGTGTGGTTTCTTTTGCGATGTTGCTTCCACCGAACCCAAGGAATGCATTGGCTGGAATGGCAGTGAATGCCAGTGCTGCGGCGGCAGCGGCAACGGAAACGGTTTTTTTGATGTTCATGCTGCAATTCTTTCTCGGCGGATTTTGTGAAACTCAGGCAACCAGTTGGCGGGATCTTCGCCCAGTTGAGCTACGAGCTGTTCAGCCAGTAGCGAGGTGGCCGTGTTGCCTGAAAGAACGGCCAATTCATCATCAAAGCCTCTTAAATCAAGTTCTGCTACGACTGAATTCGATCCTTGCTTGATCAGGAAGCGCCGTGATTTTTCCGGTAAATCACGGATCAATTCATATTCTTTTTCGGAGAGTTTGAAATGCTTGATGTAATCATCCCTGTCCGCTTCGGGATTCGGGAGGAATATCTTTGTCGCTGTCTGCTCAATGATGGCAAACGCGATGGGCGAACGAATGACTTGCTTTGGCGCTTGCGTGAAGCAAACGAGAAAGCCGTCCTGTTTTCGGATCGTCACCAGTTTGTTCTTAACGAAGTCCTCGAATTCTGGATCGTCGAGCAGTTTCCAAAACTCATCCATGAATATGACCACCCTTCGGCCATCGAATAGGGATTCGATCCGGTGCATCAAATACATGATGATTGGCGTTCTGGTTTCCGCGTTTTCAAGGAATTCCGTCACGTCAAAGCCGACAATGGCGTTTGCTTCCACGTCCAGGGTGTCTTCTGCGTTGTCCAGCGCCCAACCCAGGGGGCCAAAGCCGTGACACCAGCGCGCCAGGCGCATGTAAATGCCGTTTTGCTCAGTGGGGTTCAGGAATTGCATGATGGCGCTCAGGCGCCGCTGTGCCTTTGGAACCGCTGGGTTCATGACCCCGGCAATTGCCTTTGCAATTTCCGCTTCTTCGCGCGGCGTGATGGGCATGCCTTCGCGCCGCACCAGGTAGCGCACGAGGTTTTCCAGGAAGGTGATGTTGTTGGGGGTAGGGTCGAGCTGGAACGGGTTGAAGCCGGTTGAGACGCCGTTTTTCAGCGGGTAGTAGCGCCCACCCATTGCGCGTACCGCCACGGCCGCGCCCAGGTCTTTGTCGAACACCACGGACGTGAGGCGCTTTGCTGGTGGCTTGTTGAACTTCTGGGCCTGCGCGAGCAAAAAGCACTCGATTACTGTCTTGCCGGTGCCCGACTTTCCGAGCACGATGGTGTTGGCCAGCTCCTTGTGATTCGGGTCCAGCTTTGCGGCCCGCTTGGCGTCAGCGCCCTCTTCCCCTTTGTGGAACGAGAAGTAGAAGGGCGCTCCTGACGTTGTTTTGAACATCGTCACCGCTGGTCCCCATTGGTTCGCTTCAAGGCGCCCAATGGGGTAGTTGTGCAGGCTGGAAAACGAGCAGAAGTTGCGGCTGGTAATGTCGCCCGCGCGGATTCGATAGTCGAAGTTGCCGGGCATGAGGGAGTAATACGCCGCCGCCATGCCTAGGTCTTCGCGCGACCACTTGATGCCCGCATCGCTCAGGATGCTTCCAGCCACCGAAATATGGTCTTTCAGATCCTTCTCGTTCTGCGCGCGGATCATCAACGTGAGTGAGTGCGTGCCCATGACGAACCGATTGCTTGTCAAATCGTCCAGGGCCGCATCAATCGCCTCGACCTGGCTCGTGGCCACGTCCCCGGCATTGACCAGCCGCTTCTGCTGGCGTGTCATACGCCCGCGCGCCACGGGCTTAGAGAGGAACGTGAACGACTGGCCGAGGGTGAACTCGTAGGGCACCGACAACAACTCATTGAGCAGGCCGGGGTGCGTGTGCGCGGGGTATTCTTGAAACGCCAGCGTGGCGCAGAAGTAGTCTTCTGTGGACGTGCGCAGACTCATCAAGCCGCCCTTGCCGAAGAATGGCCGCGACGTGGGCAGCACGTCCCGCATCTCTGCGCGTGGAAGGGGGAAGCGGCGCCACTCACCGTTCAGGATGTAGTGCAGGAACTCCCCAGTTTCAGAAAACAGGTTGCCCTTGAATTCATAGCACCCAAGCAATTCGGGTTCGTAGCGATCCAATGCCGCCATCGACGTTGAAATCAAGTCTTCCATGTTCTCGATATGCTCAAGCTGCAGCTCTTCCAATTGCGCTTTGCTTTGCCGTGAGAACATATCCACGATTCGCCCTGCTGCAATCGGTTGTGGGCGAAATACGATGCTGATATACAGCTCGTTAATCATCAAGGTGGTTTCCTCGATGCGGCTTCGATATTTCTTGTTCAGGTTGTTGATGAATTCGGAAGCGAACTCACCTTCCGGGTATTCGTTGATTTCACGCCGGACGATGTGACTCCATAACGCGACATGGGGCGAACTGATATTTCGGATAAAACCGTTTAACTGACTGTGCCAACCGTTCAAATCGGATATGTCCGCGCTTTGGTGGGCGGCGCCCGACAGCCTGATGGTAAACATCATGTCGCCATTCATCATCTTGACGATGTTGCGTGTGACATGCCCAGAATATGGAAGAAATGCGCTGACACCGACCTCTTTGTCTATCGCAGACGTGAATTTCAAAATGCCTTTCATGCGGTTCCTTATTTTTTCGCGGAGGCGAAATTCCTGCTCTTTTTAGACTTTGGCAATGCGGTGTAGGCCAACGGGGAAAAACTGGTAGCTTTCCAAAACATGCGATTGAGACACCGGCCATTGATCAGCCCGTACTTTGTCAAGCTGTCAAATCTACCGGGGTCACTCGCAGAGAGTAGGTAAAGGAAACTGTGTGTTGGGATGAACAGAAGAAGCCAGATCGGGTTGCCAATCGCCAGGAACACGCAGCCAACGACGATCATTTCCACCACAAAAGCTGTAAAGTGCACGCCGAACACCGTTGCCGGGCGCGTCAGACCGACAAACAGCTCATCGACTTCCAATTCGACTACTTTTTCGGCTTCTTCCACTTATCAACTCCCTTTGTTTAACCGACTGCGCTGATGATGTAATCAACAATCGCCGCTGCACCAAAAATCAGTACGATCCCGATAATGATTTTGATTGCCCAGTCCCATGACAATTTACCGGCGATTGCCGCAATGCCGCAGGCAATAACCGCAATAATCGCCAATGTCCGGGCTAAGCCGCCCGTAAAAATGTCCATCACTTTCTGAGCCGCTGCATCCCACGGTTCCGCCATGGCCAACTCTGGGGCCATGAAAAACAAAACGATGAGCAGCATTGCAATCATCGACAGCGTTTTTCCGCTTGTCTCTCTCTTTTGCTGTGCGTTGTCGATGTAAGCGGTTTTAAATTGATTCAGCATAAGTTTCCTTTCATGTTGCTTTGATTTTAAGATGACAGTCTATAGAGACTGAATTAATATTTGTTCTTAAATGTTTAACCATTCGGTCGAGGCTTGACCACTCTCTTGTTTTGCCTCGCGTCGTGATTACTGGGAAAACACCTGATTTCCATTTGAGGATGGCGTGTAATTCGTACTTGGATTTGTCGTTCTCCCATATTTGCAATATCTCCACCTGGTTGCTTATTAGGTAGTGCAACAATTCGGCGTTCTGCAGTCCGCGTTGAAGTCGTTGGTTCATGCTTGCTTCTTGCCGCCGCCTCCCTTGTCGCCGTTGAAATCTGGCTTGTTGCGCTTGTTGGGGAAATTGGCGCGACAGCCGTCCTTGAAGCCCGAGCAACCCCAAAAGTCGTAGCCGTCTTTGCCTCTTTTGGTGCGGCGGATAAGTGGTTTGGAGCACAGCGGGCACGAATGGCCGGAATCGCTTGGGGTTTCCTTCTCGCCGGGCTGACCATCCTTGTCGGGCCGCGTTGCGTTGCAGGCGGGGTAGCCGCTGCACCCCCAGAAGTGCCCTGCTTTCCCAGGAATGCGGCGCATTGCGCTGCCGCAGTCGGGGCAAGGATGGCGCGGCGCTGATCCGCTGGTTTCAAGGCTGGCCAGTTCCTGGCGCAGCTTGTCGTGCGTGGCCTCGACCGTGGCCAAGTAGCTGCCCTGCCCGCTTGCGATCCTGTCCAGCTCGCTTTCCACTTCGCGCGTGAAGTCCACGGCGATGAAGGAGAACGCTTTCGTGAGCTGATCGACGATGAAAAATGCCGTCTCTGTCGGATGCAAAAACAGCTTGCGAGTGGTGATGTAGCCGCGCCTCTCGATGTTGCCCATGATGGCCGCGTAGGTTGCTGGGCGCCCTATTCCCTCGCTCTCCAGCTTGCCGATCAGAGAGGCCTTGGTGTAGCGCTTGGGCGCCCGTGTCTTCAGGGCCAGAACTTCGCCGCCCAGCGGTTGGAGCCGCTGCCCCGCATCGAGCGGTGGCACCTGATTGCCTTCGGCGCCCTGCCCTTCAGGCCTGTCTTGACCGTCCGCTTCCTCGTGTCCCTCGCCCACCAGAGACAGCCAGCCGGGTTCCTGCAGCGTTTCACCTTTAGCGCGAAAACGGACTTGTCTGCTGTCAACCTGTCCGAGCAAGGTAGCAGTGCGGGTCTTGTAAACAGCATCCGCCAACTGGCTTGCGATGGCACGTTGGCGAATCAGCTTGTACAGGGCTTGCTCGTCGCCCCCCTGCCCTGCCGTCTCAACTTCCCAGTGTGTGGGTGTGATGGCAGGGTGCCCAGCTTGCGCGGCTGCCGAGGTTTTGAAGAGGCGCAGCTTCGGAGCCATCGCCCATCCGTGTGCTTGCGCCAAGGCGCTGATGTACGGGAAATCGTCTGCGCTGATATTGGGGTTGTCGGTCCGGTGGTAGGTGATATGCCCGGATTCAAAGAGCCGCTGCGCAATACGCATCGTGTCTTCTGGGTCGAACCCCAGCTTCACGCTGGCCGCTTGCTGCATCCCGCTGGTAGCCAAAGGCGGGGCCGGTGCGCGCCGGCGCTGGCCGTCTTCACAACCTTCGACCATGACCGACTCGACGGCTGCAACCCTTGCGGCAAATTCGGCGTCTTGAAAATAGGGGCGATCTTCTGGGGCGAAGTCAGGGACGACTTCCCACATGGCATGCCAATTTTTCGCGTCCGCGAAATTCCCCTGAGCCAGGAAGTCCAGGCGCACCTGAAAATGGTTCGTGGGCGTGAAGGCGGAAATCTCTCGCTCGCGCATCACCACCAACGCGACTGCAGGACTTTGGACGCGGCCCGCGGATAAAGTCGTGCCGCCAATCTTGGACAGCGCAGGACTGACCAGGTAACCCACCAGTCGATCCAGCACGCGCCGCGCCTCTTGTGCGCCCACCAGCTTGTAATCAATCCCGGTAGGTGCAGCCACTGCCTGGCGCACCACGGTTTCTGTAATGGCGGGAAAGCGAACCCGCTTTGCATCCCTTCCCAGCTTGAGTTCGCGCGCCAGATGCCAGGCGATGGCTTCGCCTTCCCTGTCCGGGTCGGTGCCTATGAGTATCTCGCTTGCCCGTTCGCACTGGCTGCGCAGCCGTGATACCACCGATGCGCCGCGTTCGGACAGCCTGTATTGCGGTTTGTACTTGGGCGCCTTGACGCCAATTTCCTTGTCGGGCAGATCGCATACGTGGCCGAGGCTGGCGGACACTTTCCAGCCGTCGCCCAGGATGCTTTGCAGCTTCTCGACCTTGCCTTGGGATTCGATGATGAGCAGCTTCATGCTCAGAACACCATGGCTTGGCCGATCTCATCGCCCTGCCCTTCGGGCGGGTTTCCGAAGACCATCGCGGGGTCGGTTGTGACGGGTGCGGTCGTCGGTTTCGCGGGGCGAGATTTTGCTTGGCCGGATGGCTGCGGCGTCCCCGCAATGGATTTGTCGGCTTGCGCCGCCAAAGGAGCAACGCTTGGCGCAACAGATTGTGGATCTAGTTTGATGGCCGGAACTGTGTAGCCCTGGGCGATCTTGAGTCCGTTTGTGCTGACCTTCTGCACGTAGCCATTCTTGATGCCGCGTGCGAAGTCGCCAGTGTTGTAAGCGCTTAGAGCTTTCTTGAGGGCTTCCTGCGGTGCGCCCTCCTTTGCGCTCGCCCGTGTGAAGTTGTCTTCGAGAATGAGCGCTGCCGCGCTCAGGTTCTTGCACACGTCGAAAACTTCATCGACCGTCATCCCGAGCCTTGTGAGATTCTCGGAATTGATCTGACCCAGGCCCATATCGATGTTCTGTCCGCCTGCAATGAGGGTCTTCGCTGCCGCTACCGCTTCCGCTTTGTTTGTCGGCTGTCGCGTGAGCTGCAGCCCGCCTTTGTTAACCCCGATTGCGAACGGGTTAAAACCGCTTTCCGTTTTAACGATTGCCGCAAGTGTTTGCGGATGAACTGCAGGGGCGCATTGCTGGGCCAAAACAAGAAAATCCATTATTAACCTGAACGATATATTTATAAGCCAATGCAAAAAGCCATGTTTTGCAGTGGCGCGATGATAAATATAAAAATGCGGTTACTGGTAAGTCAGGATTATTTATTGAGTTACAGCGGGTTAGAGTTGTAATCCTGTGTTGGCATTTGCCCGGCTTAGGCGCACGCTGGTGGGTTGCCCTTATGAACCCTTCTTTTTGCTTATGAGCCGTCGTCGGTATTCCGTGTTTCTTGATTTGCTTCGTCAGGCCCGCATCGATGTTGGGATGACGCAGGCGGACGTCGCCCGCAAGCTGGGGGTGCCCCAGAGCTATGTGAGCAAGTGCGAGTCCGGAACACGGCGTATGGACGTGACGGAGGTTCACGCCTGGCTGGATGCCGTCGATAGGGATTGGGTGACCTTCATGCTGACGCTAGGCCATGCGTTGGACGCCCAGGGATTGCAGACATTTCCGCCGTCCCGCTTCTGAGGCATTTTTCCCCCTGCGGTTGAAAAACCGGATGCCCCCGCCCCGTTGGGGCTTTGCGCCGCTCGCCTCACCCGGCTCGATCCCGTTGGGATTGCCCTGCGGGCACGGCTCCAGGCCACCTTGCCCGCTATTGGGGGAAGTGCTGCGCACATCCCCCTGCCGCTGGGGCTTCCCCCTTGAAAGACAGCCAAGACGGCCGCAAGCGTCCGACTTGCCCCCGACCGGGCCATGGTGCCCCGAAGCGCGCACGCCTTGCGTGCGGGTTGTCCGGTAGGGGCCGGTGCGGAGCACTGCCGTGCTTCTTGCACGGCACCCCGCAAGCCCGGACAAGGGTATGGCCCGGCGTACCTACCAAACAAATACGTGAGCCCTTGTGATGGGGAAATTTCGCGGACGCGAAATTGAACAGCCCTGTTGATCAGTGCGCGAAGGGGTGCCGGTGGGTGCTGGAGTTGGTGGGGCGCGGGAGGCCCTGGCTGTGTGCTGCGGCTGCTGGTTTACGCCGCGCTGCGGCTACATGGGGTGTCCCCCATACCCCCGAAGACCTAGCGGGCGGGGTGGCGTGTGATGAAGAACTCCCGGAATCGGGCAAGTTGCTTTACAAATTAATACACAATGACAACCTAAAAAGGTTGACGTTATTAATGATGCGATTATAATCTATACCATGGTGAATGAAGAAATCACCATATACAAGAAACCTAGTCAAGCCATCGAAAAGGGACTCTTATGACGAACCAAGCGATTTCCGTCAATGACCAAGCGCAACCCATCGCACGTTTTATGGGGTTGCCACAGTGGGCCTCACTTCAATCTTTGATGAGCGGCAGCGAAGAAAGTGAATTTTTTCAGAGGGTTGCGGCGGACCTCGCGCAACGCATCGAAGCCATGCCGGTGATTGGCGGGCAGGAGGATTCCGATGCTGCACAGACGGTGTACCTGCACTACTTCCTGGGTGCGTCTGATGTGTGGGTGCTGGAGAAAGACGTTGGCGGGGGTGTCGAGCAAGTGTTTGCTTTCGCCCTCTTGAACGCTGACTACCAGATGGCCGAACTGGGCTATGTCGATCTGTCGGAGCTGCTGCTGTTGGGCTTCGAACTGGACTTTCATTTTTCACCCAAGCCGCTTGCCGAGGTGCGCGAGAGCGTGCGCAAGCGATTGGGCTTGTTCTGAATTTCAACCCGGCCCGGTATCGGGCCATCACGCAACGGAGTAGAAAAAATGGCCTCTTTGAACAAAGTAATGCTGATGGGCAACATCGGAAACGCGCCCGAGTGCCGCACGATGCCCAACGGTGATCCGGTGGCGCACTTTCGCCTTGCGACCACCGAGGGTTGGACGGATCGAAGCACGCAGGAGCGAAAGGAGCACACCGAGTGGCACAGCATCGTGTGCTACCGGCAGCAAGCCGACTTTGTGCGGGAGTACCTGGGCAAAGGTCGTCAGATCTATGTCGAGGGTTTCTTGCGCACGCGCAAATGGACGGACAAGCAAGGTATCGAACGCTACAGCACGGAGGTGCGCGCAGATGATGTCCAGCCGCTTGGCGCTCGCCCAGAGGGCGCAGGGGGTGGCTCTCGCCAGCCGCAAGGCCAAGGAAACGAGCCGCAACCGGTGGGCGCCCCGCCCCAGGAGATGGATGACGATTTGCCATACTGAGTGTGAGGGCGGAAATTTCGCGGAGGCGAAAATCTGTCTTGACAACCTAAAAAGGTTGCGAACTGTGGTACACCGCCCTACCCTCTCTGCAAAACTTATAAATTAATTAGTCGAGCCGAACATGAAAATTCTTGCGATTGCGAATCAGAAAGGTGGCGTAGGCAAGAGCACGTTGACCGTGCACCTGGCCTATGCCGCCATCGAGGCGGGGTTGCGTGTGCTGCTGGTGGATATGGACAAGCAAGGCAGTTTGTCCCTGAGCTTCCCGGCTGGCGATGACGCAGAACCTGGCTTATTGGCTTCCCGGTTGTACGACGCTGCAGCGCCGCAGGTGGGGCCGGAGTACATCACCGACCGGCTGGCGATCATCCGCGCCGATAACGCCCTCCTCTCCATCGACAAGGCCGAAAACGAAGTGATCCGCCGCCCTGGCCCTGCCCTGCGGCAGTTTGCAGGCGACTTTGATTTGTGCCTGCTGGATACGCCGCCTTTGCTGGGCGTGCGTCTCATGGCTTCGCTGGCCGCTGCTGACTATGTGGTGACGCCGGTTTCCGTTGGCTTGTATGAGTTGGCGGGCGTGGCCGACTTGCTGCAGACGATTCACATCGTCCGCACGCAGGGGTTCAATCCGCGTCTTCGTCACATCGGCATTCTGCCGGTCAAAACGAACAACCGCAGCACCGAGGAACGCGAGGGACTTGCATCGCTTCGCGCCCAGTACGGGGCCGCGATCTTGCCCGAGGTGCTGCCCGAGCGCGCGCCGGTTCGCAAAGCAATTGCGCTGCGCCGCCCTGTGTGGGTTGCCACCAGGGGCGACGGACATTTGAAGGCTGCGCAGGAGTGGCGCGCGGCTTGTGCATCAATTTTGGGGAGGATGGGGAAATGAACGCCAAGACGTTGACGAGCAAAAAGATGGGGCAGGGCGCTCCAGCGGCCGTAGCCGCGAAGAAGGCCCCGATGAAGGCCAAGGCAGCGGGCTCCAACGCCTTTGCAGGGGCTGGCCTCATGCTGGGCGCAGGCGGTGCCATGGGCACGGGCATTGATGCATTGTTTGGTGATGCAGAAATGCCGGAATTTGCGGTGAACCTCGATGACGTGGAAATCATCGGTCAGGTACGCGAAGAATTCGAGGACGACGAGCAAGGATTGTCGGAGTTGGGGGCAAGCCTGGCCAAGATGCAGATTCAGGCCATTTTCCTGCGCGTCATGCCCGCAGGACACCCCAAGCCGTTCCGGCTGGTGGCCGGTGAACGGCGCGTGCGCGCTGCGCGCTTGCAAGGCCTGGCCACGCTGCGCGCAAAGGCCAAGGAGCTGACCGACGAAGAAGCGGAGGATCTGCAGTTTGCGGAGAACACACACCGCAAGAACCTCACCCAAATCGAGGAAGCCCGCAAGATTCAGCGTGACCTGGATACGCTGGGTTCGGTCGAAGCGGTCTTGGAACGCCACAACAAAGGCCGCCCCTGGCTGTCCAAAATGCTTTCGCTGCTGCACCTGCCGGAGCAGGCAAAACGGCTGGTCAATGAGTCCATCAGCGCCGACGCCGAAGTGATTTCCACCGTGCGCCAAGTGGAGAAGGTCAACCCCGCCAAGGCGAAAGAATTGGTGGACGAGTTGAAGAAGACGCGGGGCAAGGAAGATGCCCGCGCCAAGGCGCTGGCTGTGCGCGACGAGGTCAAGCCCAAGGCACCCAAGGCAGGGAAGAAGGGCGCAGAGAAGGGCACCAATACGACGGTTGCCCAAAAGGACATGCGAACGCGCGACATGCGGGCCAGCGGCTCGTCAGGCGTCGATGTTCCTAGCCTGCTGGTGGACATTTACGAGCGTCTGGCAGTTGAGGGACAGCGGCCCGAAGAAGTTTTGTCCGACCTGCAACCGGAAGAGCAAAGCGCCTGCATCGCCGCGCTGCGCACGCCGTTCGAGCAGGCGCGCAAAGCCGAGAACGCCGGGAAGCATGTATTTGCAGGCCTGCGCGAAGGGCGGTTTGCGACTGAGGGCGCCGGGGCGTTGCTGCTGGCAGCGTGCCTGTGCGGACTGGAAGGCTCGTTCAACAGCGAGTTCCGCTTGGATGATGTTCTGTCGGTGATTGTTTGAAGTGATGCGCCGCCGACGGGGCGGCGCATACAAGGGGATTCGAGTTGTTCTATTTTTGGTCTACGTGGGGTGATTTATGACGCATGGCGAATTTGTTCCTGTGTCTGTCCCAGAGTTTGAAGCGCTGCAGCACTTGCTGAAAGACAGCTTCAGCGCCGACCGCATTGCGGCAGCGCGCCTAGTGATGTTGGATGGCTACTCCAACCAGGAAGCTGCAGATCAGTTTGGTGTGACGCGTCAGGCGGTTTGGAAGACGGTGCAACGCATGCGCGACACCCTCGACCGCTACAAAGAGGCCCGCGTAATCGAAGAAACAGGGATTGAACGCAGCTTGCCGCGTGGGTGGAGGCGTGCGACCATTACCGCGCCTGCTGCAATTGTTGAGCGCAGCCAGGCCGACGCAGAGGCTGCACACCAGGCGCGTTTGAACCAGGTGGCAGAGGCGGGGGCGGCATTGCTTGCGACGGCATATCGGCGCCGGAGCACCGACCGATGACCCATAAAAAAAGCCCGGCAGGTTATGCCGGGCTGTAAGTAGTCAAGCCAGTGCATTTGCAACGGCAGAAAAATTATAACTTTCCATGGCGGCAAAGAAGCAAGAAACGATCATCGACTATAGGGCAGGGCACGTGCCGGAGTGGGTGCGCCGCGCTATTGATGAGCAATTCGCCATCGAGGCGGAAGACGCACGGCAGGCCGGAACCCTTGGGTACATGACCCGCGCCCTGGTGCTCGCCACGATGCCCTACAAAGACCCGAAGGCGGACGTTTTTACGCGCGTAAACGGCGACTTCAAATTGCGCATCCTGGCGGGCTACGAGGGCGGAATCCCTTATGGAATCTACCCGCGCTTGCTTATGTCATGGGTGGCTACCGAGGCGGTGCGCAACCAATCGCCGGTTATCGAGCTGGGCGACTCCTTGCGTCAGTTCCTGCGAGACGTTTTAGAGTTGCGCGCGGGCGGCGGCGAGCGTGGAACGTCCACCCGCGTTGCCGAGCAGATGAAGCGCCTTTTTGGTTCGCTCATCACCGCGCAGATGACACGCGGAGCTGCTGGCGATCCTGGCTTCGTTTTGCGCAATGTGCTGATCGCTGACGGCCTGCACCTGGAGAATGAAGAAGCGTTCGACCTTGATACGCCTGTCGATGGCGACGAGCGCGCCATTTGGGTTCCGCAGCATGAGCGCGACGCAGGGAAATGGAAGTCGAGCGTCAGGCTCAGCGCTCCATTTTTTAATGAGCTGATCGAGCACCCCATTCCCATTGATTTGCGGGCATACAAGGCGCTGCGGGGTTCGCCGCTGGCGATGGACATTTATTCCTGGCTCACCTACCGAATGAGCTACACGGACAGACCGACAAGGCCGATTCGGTGGGAATCCTTGATGGGCCAATTCGGTTCCTCGTTCAACACCGACAACATCGACCAGGCTTCCAGAGACTTCAAGAAAGGGTTCTTGAAGGCATTGAAGGCCGTGCAGATCGTTTACCCGCTTGCGCGGCTCAAGGTCGAGGACAACGGCCTTGTCCTGCTCCCGTCGCCCCCACACGTTGCCCCTGTACGCAAGAAAAAGGGGAGTAAAAGCGGGGACAGTGACGATGGTCAGAACTCGCTCTTCTGAATTTCGCGTCCGCGAAATTTTGGGTGGCACTAGGCGGACAGCGCACCGGTCCGGTGGCAACGTCGGCTATAAATGTGAACAGGGTCAATGAACCTTTGAGCGCTTTAGATCCGTGATGACCGTTTTGCAGCGGGTGGTTGCTGTCGAACGCAATGTTCGCCTCTTAGGCTGCTCTTGACCAGGAAGTGGACGCTCAAATCAAGCTTCTTGAAGAGTATTTTGGCGCCCAGCTATATGACGCCGCGCCTGTGTGCGAGCTTAGTGGATCGACTTCCGGCAAGTCCGGCGCACTCGGTCCATCCCTTCTGCTCAGCACCTGACGGTGTCGGATCTCATCACTGCGCTTCTTGGAGCGTCAGAGCGATTTCCGAGGCTCGTTAGTGCGCATTGCAATCGCCCCAGTGCGGGGCCGGCGATGCTCCTACAAGTCTGCATGGATCCAAGAAAACTCAATGCTTCCTTCAGTGTGAGCTTCAATGGGTTAGCCATAAAGCATGGCCAACCAATGTTCTGATACGCTTGTAAGCAAAAGCGACTGCCGGATGTACATGACTGGACTCTTCGTCGAGCAGCGTGGGCTATGCGAGAGGGCCGGCGCCTTCCAAGCGTGCTAGTTAGTAAGACGAAATAGCCCTTCCGGTATTTAGCTACGCATCGTCTTTGAAAACCACAACAGGAGCGCTTCTTGGCCAAGTCTCTTATCAGGGTAATGCTGTCCAGCCGATGTGTGGATGCTTTTCCTGCAGGTAGCAAAACCAATCTGACCGACCTGCGAAAAGAGCTGAAAAGGGAGATCGAATCAGCCGAGGTGCTGGGGCGAAAGCTGTTTGAAGTCTGGATCAACGAAGACGCGCCGCCGGCCGAAGGCACGCAGGATAGCTGGGATGCCTGTCTGCAGGCCGTGCGCGACTGCGATGTGCTTATCGTGCTATCCAACGGTAATGCAGGCTGGGCTGCGGGCGAGCAGGACATCGGTATCTGTCACGCCGAATACATGGAGGGCCTTCGTTCAGCGCAAGCCAAGGTGCGCATGGTGGCATTACCGACAGTGGCCGACGCTCAGGGCTCTGCCGGCGAGCGCAACCGGCGCTTTCAGGACTATCTCTCGCGGCAGACCGCCTTCCGGGGCGGCGAGGTGAAGACCGTCGCTGATGCCAAAAAGCGCGTGTTTGAAGCACTCTCGGATGCTGTGATTTCGCTGACGCAACGGGGCGTTCAGGCGTCCGCGTCGACGCGCTTTGATGTTGGCGCTGCCCTGGATTGGACCCGGCTCGACTTCCGTCAACGGAAAACAGCCATGGAGATGACACTCAAAACGGCGTTGGGTGGGCTCAAGGGCGCCAAGGCGGTGGACGGCGGTGTGGTGGTCAATCTGGATGGCAAGGAAGTAGTGGTAGTCGTTCATGCGATTCCAGCCTCGTTCAGTGTGGCCGCGGCGCGCGAGTTGGTGGGGCGGCCCTTCCTGGAAGATCACCAACGCATCAAGCTTCTGGCTTCGGCCCATGGGCCACTGCACCTGATTGCCTGTCACCGGGGCGCAACGGAAACCCAAGCCACGTCGCTACTGGGATTTCCAGATGCGACGGTGGTAAGCGGCCCCTTTGGAGTGTTTGTGGCCGATGACGTGCAGAAGGTGCAATTCGCCTTCTTGGCCAACTGCCGAGACGACTCACAGACGAGACACGCGAGTCAGCGTTTTATTGAATGGTTGCAACAAACCGGTGAAGCAGCGCTGGTGGCGCGCAGGGCGGTGTCTCGCGCTCGAATCGTTAAGGTAGTAGCGAAAGAAATGAATATCTGAGGAGGGTGAACATGAATGAAGAGGATCTGCTGCTGGGGCCGGTGCTGTCGTTTCGCGGTATCGGAAAAGGGGATGCTTGGCGAGTAACGGCACTGATTGGTCTCAAGGCAGGTGCACAGATCCCGGAATTCAAAGTAGATGGCAAGGCATGTGCTGCACCTAAGGAGCTATTGTCAACGCGCGGCGAGCGCTATCTGCGCTACGACATTTCCTGCAAGGTCTTGAAGGATGAGCGCACGGTCAGCTACGGCATCCCGGATGGGCTAACCTGGAACATGACGGTGCCAGGCAAGGATTTTTCTCCGCGCATGGCGTACGTATCGTGCAACGGATTCTCTGACCCTGCGGTGATGAGGAAAATCATCCGTACGTCAGATGCGGTGTGGGAGGACCTGCTCTACAGCCATGATCGCAAACTGCGCAGAAAGCCTGGGGAGGGAGAAGTCAAGCTGTTGGACAAGGAGCAGTTGTGGCATGAGAAGCGCATTCACGACAAAGGCCTGCAGCGTTTTCACTTGATGCTCATGGGCGGCGATCAGATCTACTTTGACTCTATCTGGGAAGACATCAAAGCGCTGCGGCAATGGGTGGGCCTGCCTCGCCAGGCCCAACTGGACTTCAAGGTCAGCAAGCCTCTCGAACGGGAGATAGAGGCCTACTATTTTGGCCTGTACAAACAACGATGGCTCCCCATTGAGAGGCAGCCATGGTCGTCCGCGACAGCTGCGCTTGATGCTGGGGCAGCGATGGCGTCCATGCCAACCATCATGGTGTGGGACGACCACGACATCTTTGACGGCTGGGGGTCATACAGCTGCGAGATGCAGAACTGCGAGCTATTTCAAACACTCTTCCGCCATGCGCGTAGGGCATTCTGGGTGTTCCAGATGCAACATGCGCTGGAAGATCTGCCTGAACTGGAGGACACAACGCCGGCAGGATTCACCCGTCAGGACCCTCTGCTAAGGCCTATCCCATGGAGCAAGGTGCTCGCTAAGGATCCGCTGGCACTTCCGCTGCTCGACAATCAACCAGGATTTACGTTCGCCTATTCGATTGGGCCAGTAGCTGTCGTTGCTGCCGACTTGCGCACGGAGCGCTCCCGAACCCAGGTCATGGGATCGGATACGTGGCGGCAAATCAAGGAATGGACTGGCAACCTGAAGTCTGGAGGCGCTGGGCCGCAGCCGAAGACTGGATGTCAGCACCTGCTGTTCATGTCCTCTGTGCCGGTAGTGCACCCAAAGCTGCCATTGGCAGAACTGTTTTTGGATAAATTCGGGCAGGACCATGTCATCGACAGCAACGCCGACGACCTCAAAGATCACTGGTCCCATGATGACCATGAGGGGGAGCGCAAGCGACTGCTCGAGGTGCTATCAAGTTTTGCTCGCGACAAGAAGATTCGGGTTTCATTGGTCTCGGGGGATGTGCATGTTGCAGCGTGGGGGACGGCCTATCGCAAAGATCTGCCCGCCTCCGAAACATGGTCGCAGATGCATCAATTTACGTCGTCTGCCGTTGTTCACCCATCGTTGATGGGGGTGACAGAACGGTTGTTTCTTGCTTGGTTGAACTCCAATGCCAAGAAGCCTCAAAACATCGATGTGCAGTATGTCGCTGAAGTCATGACGTTTCCGGGGCATGACACTCATGTCATGGCAGCGCGCAACTGGCTTGCCTTGGAGCTAGATCTTGGGTCCGCCGAAGGGTGCAAGCTTTGGGCAACTTGGCGATGTGAAACTGAGACAAGTTTCTCAAACCACTTGATTGCAGTGGCTCCCATTGCCTAAGTTCGTTTAAGTGCGGCTAGATGGGCTTATAAAGTAAGCGTGCGGTCATCCCACCCTTGAAGGGAACGGTCTAAGCGGCAACGATGGTGTCCACCAAACAAGTTAGGTGGACACCATGAATGAAGCCAAGAAGAAGACCCGCCGGCGATACGACGCCGAGCTCAAGCAGCAGATCCTCATTCAGTGCGACGAGCCGGGTGCATCGGTGGCCAGCATTGCCTTGTCCCACGGCATCAACGCCAATGTCGTAAGCGGCCAGCCATGCCACCTTGACGGCGATGTCGGCTCCCTTCAGCAGCCGTTGATCTCGTCAACCGCGTCCCCGCCGTCGTAGAACTTACCGATGGCTTTGTCCAGCCTCTTGAGCAACGCGTTCAGCGTCTCACCTTCTCGGCGAACCAGCATGGCCACACTGTTGTGGCCGTCAGCAGCTGTGGCTGCGCATTTGATCGGGTAGATCGCACCAAGGGTGATGTCGCCGCCGTCGTCGATGAGTGCTTCAATGTTCTTCATGCGATGGCATTTTGCCGTCTTCCGCAGGGCTCCAGCGATGCGGCAGCAACTCATCAATCCGGTGGTTCGGGTGCGCCTGCAGCCGCTCCAGCACGTCCTTGAGGTAACCCCAGGGATCGTGCCCATGCAGCTTGGCTGACTGCACGAGGCTCATCACCATGGCGGCCCGCTGACCAGCCAGTTTGCTGCCACAGAAGAGCCACGCTTTGCGCCCCATCGCCCATGGGCGCATCATGCGCTCGACGTGGTTGTTGTCGATACTGACATCACCATCGTGCAGGAAGCGCCCCAGCGCCTCCCAGCGCTTGAGGCTGTAGTCCAGAGCAGCGGCGATGCCCCCACCGTCCGCCACCCGGGCTCTCTCCAGCCGCAGCCACACATGCAACTCGTCCCACAGCGGCTGTGCGTGCAACTGGCGTAGTGCCAACCGATCCGCCGCTGTCATCTCCCGCGCTTGCTGCTCGATTCGGTACAGCGCGGCCATGCGCTGGATGGCCTGTGCAGCTACCGGGCTTGCATGAGCTTTGGCCAGTTCATCGAACTTGCGGCGCGCATGCGCCAGGCACCCAGCCTCTTTGCGTCCTTCTGTGCGCAACACCGCGTCGTACGCCTTGTAGTCGTCACAGGTGATGGTGCCGCACCAGCCTTGCAGGAACGCCATTGGATACTTTGCACCCCGACCTGCGCAGAAGTCGTAGATCACGCCCGGCGTGCGGTCGTGCTCGCCCCGGGCATACGCCCAGATGTAGGCCTTGGTGGTCTTGCCTGCCCCGGGGTCGAGCATCCTCACCGGTGTTTCGTCGGCATGCAACACCTGCGCTCCCAGCACGAACGCACGATGCGCGTCATACAGCGGCTGCAGGCTGGCCCCAGCAGCTCCAGACCACGCAGCCAACGTCGAGCGCGGCGTGTGCACGCCAGAGCGGGCATTGATTTGTTCTTGCCGGTAGTACGGCAGATGGTCCACGAAGCGGCTGACCAGTGTGTGCGCGAGCAGCCCCGATGTCGGCATGCCCTTGTCGATGATCTGAGGCCCGACGGGCTCTTGCACCAGTAGCTGGCAGCACTTGCAGGCCCACTTGCCGCGCACGTGGCGCTGCACGAAGAATTCGGCTGGAACGATATCCAGCCGCTCGCTCACGTCTTCGCCAATACGCACCATTGCCCGACCGCACCCCGGCGATGGGCATGTGGTGTTCTCGGGTTCGTGGCGGTGCTCGACGCGGCGCAGGTGCTCTGGCAGCGGTTGGCGACGCGGCTGGCGCCTGGTGCCTGCCGCAGGCGAGGTGCTCGGCTCGGATGTGCCCTGCAAGGCCAGCAGTTGGGCCTGCAGGCTGGCCTCATCCTCGGCCGCTGTCTCTTCGAACATCTGCCGCTGCCCGGCGTTCATGCGTTCGGTCTTGGCTCCGAACTTCCAGGCCTTCAGACGCGCCAGCTCGTGCGTGATGCGCTCCAGCTTGGTGTCCTTGAACTTGATCTCCTGGGCGTGCTCGGCTGCCTGCTTGTCGCGTGCCTGCAGCAGAGTGTTCATCGCCGCGATCCGGGCCAGCATCTCTGTGGCCAACTCGACCATGGCGCTCTGGCTCAGGCCTTGGAGGTCCTGGGCTTTGAGCGCATTCACATCGAGCATGCGCCATTGTCCGAAGCTTGGCGATGGATGTCATCGGGGCATTCTCGAATTGCCCCGGGCGCGATCCTCACCGGCGCGCACGGGGCTATCCGTCACACACCATCACACGCGCGTGATGGTCTGCATGTGCGCGAGCCGCTGCCACGGCAGGCCCACGATCAGGGCTTCGAACTGGGCCTGCGTGAGTGCGGGTTGCTGCAGCGGCGCCCCATCGCTGGGCCAAGCGAAGCGTCCCTGGTTGAGCCGGCGCGTTGCGCACCATACGCCAAAGCCGTCATGCACCACCAGCTTCATCCGCGTGCCGCGCGCATTGGCAAAGAGGTAGCCGTGGTGGGCCTGCGCGGCGCCGAAGACTTGCACCACGCGGGCGATCAGGCGGTCGGCTCCGGCACGCATGTCCACGGGGTCCACTGCGAGCCACATGGCATCAATGCGCATCATCGAAGCAACTCGCGCACCCAGGCCGCGCACTCGCTGGCGGCATCGATGGGCCATGCCATGGAGATCGAGGTGTTGCCGCGACGCAGTTCAATGCGGATGTCAGCCGCCGCAGCCTTGGCGGGTAGCTGCATCGGCACGAAGGCTGCAGGTGTGTTTGCCCCCTGGCGCTTGGGCGCCGGCGGCGCATCTGGAACGACGCTACCGGGGCGCATCTCGGCAGCTTGCACCCAGCGGCGCAGAAGGTTCGCGTTGATCCCATTGGCCATCGCCACCGCAGCCATCGAGATGCCTGGCTGCATGCATGACGCCACTGCGTTCGCTTTGAATTCGTCACTGTGCAAGCGTCGGCGCCGACGACCTTCGCCGCTTTGTTCAGGAGTAGTGTTCACGTGTCCACCTAGAGTTGAGGTGGACACGAGGCTCCTACGAGTACGCCATTGTTTCAAGATGCCATGGCTGGCCGCTTACCCAATGTCGTGCACAAGTGGCGTCGAGAGGGATGTAGGGCGCTGCCTGCCCTGCAGGCTCCCGCATTTGTTCCAGTGCCGCTGCCACCAGCGGCGTGTGCATCTGCACCGGACATCCGCATCGAGTTGCGCCGTGGTGCCACCAGCGTGTCAGTGACCTGGCCCCTGGCGGCGGCCGATCAGTGCGCAGTATGGATGCGAGAGCTGCTCAAGTGATCCGGGTGGATGCCCTGTGGCTGGCCACCGAGCCGCTGGACATGCGAGCGGGCACCCAGACGGCGCTGGCCCGTGTGGTGTCGGTCTTTGGCGCTGCACGCCCGCACCACGCCTATCTGTTCGCCAACAGAAGAGCCAACCGCATGAAAGTGCTGGTGCACGACGGCATCGGGGTGTGGCTGGCAGCGCGGCGCCTGAACAGCGGCAAGTTCGTCTGGCCGCGTGATGCGGCAAGCACCGCCGCGCTCACCCGCGCACAGTTCGATGCGCTGGTGCTGGGCCTGCCCTGGCAGCGCCTTGGCGACGGTGGTGTAATCACCGTGGTCTGACTCTGGAGCGCAGACTGCGTATTTCGGTCGCTGCTGGACACTCATTTCGGTTTCTCTTGGACAGCGGGAACGGCGGGAGATGGGACCCAGTTCGGCACTCATGGACACGCACAATGTGCTGCCAGTAGGCGTCGACGCTGCGGCGCCCAGTCGCCATGTTGGTTAGGCGGGCAGGTGCGCGGCCGGCTAGACTTCACCAATCGCCACGAGCAGTCGTTCGCCCCGAGCTGTCCACTGAACGGTCAAGACTGGGCAGAGTCGTCCTCTCTCTATGCGTAACCGGCAGCTCCCGACCCGTTGCCGACCGTCGAGACTGCAGGGAAGCGGACCTAGACCGCGAAGGCGGGCCCCATTCGCTTGACACCTGTTGATTCCGGGCAGACGCAGGGCTCGACCAACGCCATCTTCAATCCTGGCGGGGTGTGACCCCGTGGTTGCCAGGACGGGTAGGCCCTCGACGGCGGCAACCGCTGAAGATGCCCTGCGATTCGGTGTCGATCAGTTTCTTGCGGCCCGCGCGGGTGAGCGTTCATCGGTGCGGGCTAACCCGCAGATTCCACCCGCACAGAGTCTCACTTGGCACCCCCGCTGGCCTTGGACACATACAGCGCCAGCGCCGCGATCTCTGCATCGGTGAGCTTTTCCTTGTACGAAGGCATCTGGCCCAGCCCGTTGCGCAGCGCCTTCGCCACGCGCGCAGCGTCGGGCTTCAACTCGTCCAGCACCGGGCCGACGGCGCCCTCGGCGCCCGCGGCCTGCAAGGTGTGGCAAACCGCGCACGAAGGCACGACGCCTTCCAGGAACAGCTTCTTCCCCAGGGCGAACTGCGCGCTGTCGTCGGCCGCCAGCGCGGGCAGAACGGGCAGCGCCAGGCAGGCACCAAGCATCGACGCAACTCTCAAGGCATGCAACACAGGGTGCTGCTGAATGGTGCTGCGCATGATCAGGCCACCGTCACTTTCACGGCGTGGTCGGACCAGCTCGTGTTGTTGTAGCCGCCGGCGTTTTCCTGCCGCTGCTCGGGTTGCACGTTGCCTGCGGAGTCGGTGGCGCGGCTGGCCAGCGTGTGGCTGCCGGCGGGCAGCCTGGCAGCCAGCACGAACTGGCGCCAGGCATAGCGACCGAGGTCGGGGCCGACGAAGCGCGCGTCGCTCCAGGTCTTGCCGCCGTCCAGCGACACCTCGACGCGCTTGACACCGTTCAGCCCTCCAAAGGCAACGCCCTGCACCTGCACCAGACCGGCTTTCACGCCGGCTGCGTCGGGCCCAGGCGAGTTGATCCACGACTTGACCGTCATCTCCTGCACCGAAGGTTGGCTGGGGTCGCCCTTGCCGCCCGGCGGCGAGATGCGGTAGCCGTGCGACATGATCTTCGCGTCCGTCTCCTTGGCCGTGAAGGCCAAGCGCTTGATGTACTTGATGTTGTTCACGCCGGTGTAGCCGGGCACGATCAGGCGCAGCGGGCCGCCGTGGGCCAGCGAGATAGGCACACCGTTCATTTCCCACGCCAGCAGCGCATCGGCCATCGCCGCGGCCGGTACCGAGCGCTCAACGATGATGCTCAGCGGGTCCAGCCCTTCGGGCAGCTTCTCGCCGCCGGTGCCGGTCATGAAGCCTGCGCCCGGCACCATGCCGCCCAGCGCCTCGGCCACTACCCGCACCGGCACGCCACTCCAGATCACGCAGCCGGCTGCCCCCACTTGCCACGGCGTGCCGCTGGGCTTGCTGGGGAAGTAGCCACGGCCATTGCCAGAGCATTGCAGCACCATGGCGGTGGTCTCCACGCCCAGGGTCTTGAGTTCGCGCAGCGTCAGTGTGCGCGGGGCCTTCACGCCTTCGATGGCCACTTCCCAGGCGTCGCGGTCGGCAATGATGGATGCGTCTGGCGCAGGCAGATTGTTGCGGATGTAGAGCTGCTCGGCCGGCGTGATGACACCGCTGCCGAAGGCCGTGCGCTTGGTCTCGATGGTGGTGCTGCTGTGCACGATGACGCTGGCCGGGTCTTTCCAGTTCACGTAGGCGGGCAGCGGCTTCAGCGTGGCGCTGGCCACAGGAGTTTCGCCAGCAGCGGCGGCGCCGCGCGCAAAAGTCGCTAGTCCGGCAGCGGCCACGGCGCTGGCGCTGCCGGCGAGCAACTGGCGCCGCTGCAGGAAGTTCAGGGTCTGTTTCATCGTGTCTCCTTGGGGGTGGTGGTGGGTGTGGATGTGGGTGTAGGTGTTTCACTGGTCTTGCCGAACTGGTTCTGCGCCACGGCCAGTGCTTGTTTCTTTTGCGCAACCAGCACCAGCGGCTTGCCGTCGCGCGAGGTGATGACTTTCCAGTAGACATTGCCCCACCAGCCGCCGCCTTCCTTCAGCGCCACGGCCTTGTCGAAAGCAAACACGGTGACCATGCCGCCCTTCTCGAAGAACGTGGTGAGGTGATAGGCAAGGTGGCCGTCGATGTCGCAAGGCCGCATCAACTGCGGGAAGCCAGGGACCACTTGTTTGCCGCCAAGCCCCAGGTGCTGCAACAGCGGTGCAGGTTCCATGAAGGTGCCGCGCAGCGTGCGCTCAAAATATTCATGCTCGATGGCACCCCGCACCAGCTCGGGTGGGCGCATCGCCAAGACGGTGCCGGTCCCGCTGCCGACCAGCAGCAGGGCCAGCACAGACCGCTGGAAGCCGCGTCGCGACAGCATCGGCTGCGCCTTGCGGTACAGGTGAGGCGGTGGGTCGGTGGCTTCGAAGGCCAGCGCCAGCTCGGCGCGGGCGCGCAGGTCGAATGCACTGTCCTCGGGTTCGGTGGTGATTCGGAGCTTCATGTTGAGGTTTTTCTCAGCGGCGTCACGCGCGCGCCTGAGGGTGCTTGCACGGGCACGCCCATCACGCGCTTGAGCGCGTCGCGCGCGCGCGCCAGGCGCGACAGCACGGTGCCCGGCGCGATCTCCAGCGCCTCGGCCATCTGGGCGGTGGGCATATCGTCAAAATAAAACAGCACCAGCACCTCGCGGTGCATCGGCGCCAGACGCGCCAGGGCCTTGACGACGTCGAGCTTGTCGTCCAGCCCGCTGTCGGGCGCGGCCTGCTCGGGACGCTCTTCATCGTCCAGCGACTGCATGCCCGGCGTAGCCTGGCGGAAGGCCGCGCGACGCATGATCTGGAACAGCCAGGCCCGAGCCAGCGTTGCATCGCGCAACTGCTCGCGATGTTTCCAGGCGTTGGCAAAGCAGTCCTGCACCACGTCTTCAGCCGTCGCACGCGAGCCGGTCAACGCCCACGCGCTGCGCAGCAGGAAACGGTAGTGCTCACGCACCCATTGGTTGTAGCGGGATTCGGCCGACTGGAAGAGCATGTTGATCAAGAGCGCTGGGTGCGCCCGCTCATTCCATACCGATCATTGGTAGTTACCCTCAGGGCTGACCCTTAGGGGCCGCGCGTGCCGCCCAGCGACGGGAACTCGGCCGCCGCATCGCCGCTGCGCCCTTGCCGCAAAGCCGCCAGCCGCCGCGTCATGCTTTCAATCTCGATGGTCTGCCCGGCAATGATTTCCTCCGCCAGTTGCCGCGTGGCCGGGTCGCGGCCATGCTGCAACACCAGCCGCGCCATCTCGACGGCGCCGGCGTGGTGCGGAATCATCATCGCCAGGAAGTCGATGTCGGCATGGCCCACGTGGCCTGTGCCGTGCATGTCTTGCATCATCCGCGTCATCGATTCGTCCATCTCGCGCTGGAAGGCGCTGGCTCCCCCGCCGTTCATGCGGTCTGCCCCTTCGCACCCACGCGCACGTAAACCAGGTTGATGCTCTTCTTGTTGCGCAACGCGCCTGAAGGCAGGGCCAGGTTGCCCAGAGGGATCTGCGCGATGAAGGCAGGCCGCAGCGGGTCGCTGACGTCGAAGGCGCTGCACACCGTCTGGCCGGCGTTGGGCGTGCCAGGCAGCTCGTCCTGCTCGTGCGCCACGTACAGCAGTGTGTTTTCGGGGTTGGTCCACAGCCCATGCGACTCGCGCCCGTGGCTGAAGAAGGTACCCACCACCTTGCGCTGGCCGCCGGGGGCGCTGCGGTCGATGATGGCGATGGGGCTGGACGCCACGCCGCCGGGCCCGCCGTCGTCGATGCGCGCCAGGCTGGCATAGACCACGCTGCCGCGCGCATTGCTGACGAACTCGACGTGGTTGGGCCGCGCGCCCATGCCCAGCGGCACGCTGTCGATCAGGTCGAAGCCGCCCTGCGTCGAGCGGCACGACAGCGCATCGGCCAGCTTGTGCGAGAACCACACCTCGGCGCCGTCAGGCGTGGTCTTCATGAAGGGCGTGAAGCCGGGCTTGTCCTGTGCGCTGATGTCCAGGGTTGTCACGCGCTGCGGCCGGCTGTGGCCGTCGGCGCCCGGGTTGACGCGGAACACGTCGATCTGCGACACCTTCTGGCTGGCCACGAAGGCGAGTGTTCCCTCGCGGTTGAACCACACTTGCGCCGGGCCGTTGATCGTCGGCAGGAACTGGCGGATGGCGGTTGAACCCGGGCTGTCGGCGCCTTTCAACTGACGCACCGCCTGGTCAACGCCGAGGATGGCGATACGGTCTTCGCCGCGCAGCGTGACCCACAGTTCACGGCCATTGCGCGTGAAGGTGGGCTCGTGCGGTTCGCGGCCCAGCAGCAGGCCGCTGCTCAACCGTTCGGGGTTGGTGCTGGGGCCGGCGGCCGGGTTCGGCGTGTTGCCGATGACGCGGCGCTGTTCGGTATCGATGAGATAGATGTTGCTCGAGCCACGCCCACTGGTGGCCAGCAGCCGGCCGTCGGGCGACGGCACCGCGCCGTGGGCGTCGATGCAGCCGTGGTACAGCGGCTTGTGGATCATCGCCGCGTGCGTGGGCGCCACGCCGGCGGTGACGTAGCGGAACGGCGGCCGCGGGTCTTCGTCGAAGCTGGTCAGGTTGATCGTGCTCTCGACGGTGTTGGTCTTGGGATCGATGACGACGAGCGTGTTGGAGTCTTCGTTGGTGATGAAGA